>CALEXZ010000039.1 GCA_937926195.1 uncultured Actinomyces sp. | reverse complement strand
CGTCGTCTCCGTCACGTAGGACTTGTTCACCAGCGTCCCGTTGTACTCAGCGCTGCCGTTTCCGCCACCCACCGAGTTGGCGGGACCGTTGCCGACGTTCCAGGTGACCTCACCCGAGGTGACCTGGTTGAAGGTCACGCTTGACAGCACGGGCGTGCCGTCCGGACCCGGCTTGTAGTTGTAGGTCACTGCGCCCTCGTAGGAGCCGCTCCCGCCCAGTCCGGCGAAGACCGCGTCGCCTCCTGCGCCGATGGAGCCCGAGTAGGTCATCGTGTCGGAGTACTCGCCCTCGTGCCCTGGGCGCTGGTCGGTCGTCTGCGTGTAGGTTCCACTGAGATTTGCCTCGACGTAGCCACCGATATTGGGGTCAAAGTCCTGCTCTCCGGTGTCGGCGTTGCCGTTGCCGTTGCCCAGGCGCAGTCCACCGTCGGCGTTGCCGTTGGCTTCCAGCTTCAGGGTCGTCGAACGCTTGTCAGCGGATCGTGGGGCGTGCTTGAAGTCGCCCGATATCGCGTACCTGACACCGACGGAGGGAGCTGTCGACGCATGCGCGTCCATCGCCTGTAGGCGATACTCGGTGTACTGGTTGATGAAGGCGTTCATCTCGGCCTCGGAGTCGAAGTGCCACGTGTCACCGAGATTGACGCCAAAGCCTGCCTCCCCAGTCAGGTCGGCACCAACCTTCGTCTTACCGGCCTTTCCCTTGACGCCGACCCCGCCTTCGGCCCCGAGGGAGAGGCCGTCAGTTGCGATGACGTTGTAGCGGGTCCTGATCTCTCCGGTCTCGGGGTCGTAGTACTGCTCCTTCTGCCTGAGGAAGCCGAAGGAGTTGCCGAACTTGACGACACCGAGCTTGACGTACCAGGAGCCGTCACCCTGGTGGGAGGAGACGACGCACTCCCCCGGGCGGAGCGGGTCCACGGCACCAGGCTGGCTCCCCTCACCGGGCTCGTCCCCCTCACCGGACTGCCCCGTCTGCTCGCTGCCGCCACCACAGGAGCCTCCGAAGATCTTGCAGATCTCGTTGTCGACACCGGCGGCGATGTCCTGCCCGACGGGGGTCATCCCGCTCGCAAGCGCCCCCACGAGGATGACGGCGACGACGATGACGCCCGCGTATACCGCCGTGCTTGCACCCGATTCTCCCCGACGCACCCGCGAGACCGCCCGGTGCAGAGCTGTCCGACCCATGACCGACTCCTTCTTCCCAACAACGTAGACACGTGACCGACGTCGAGGTTACGGGTGCGTCCGGAACAGGGGCAGGGGTAGCAGTCCCCTGCCCCGTCCCGAGGAGACAGCGATCGGCCCTACGACCACGAGCGGGCAGTCCCGGATCGGGAGGTCAGTCGCACACGAGGTTGTTCTCGCGCTGGCGCGGTGCTCCCGGAGCCGACGGTGAGGCCAGGTAGGTCGAGCTCGCCACCTTCTGGTCCTCGTTGGTGATGGAGAAGCCGCCACCGAGCTTGAGCCCCAGCGCCACCTCGCCCCCCAGGGAGAAGCCGTCACCACTGACGTTGTAGGTCGTGTGCGTGTTGCTCGCCTCCTCGTACAGCAGCTGCGCCATCGGGTCGTTCGGGTAGGGCTCCGACGGGTTGAGGACGTTGGGCGGCAGCAGCATCGTGGTTGCCCCGGTCTCCGGGTCGGTGATGAGGGAGTCACGCTGCCACTGCTCAATGACGGCCCTGTTGGCGTCCGTCACCTCGATCGTCGTCTCCGTCACGTGGGACTGCTTGTCTGACGTCCCACTGAGCTCAGCGTTACCGGTCGCGTCCCCCGCGGTGTTGACGGGCCCGTTGCCACCCTTCCAGGTCACGTCACCCGAGGTGACCTGGCTGAAGGTGATGCTCGACAGCACGGGCTTGCCGTCCGGCCCGGGCTTGTAGTTGTAGGTCGTCGCCCCCTCGTAGGAGCCGTTGCCACCGACGCCCGCGAAGACCGCGTTGACTCCCCCGCCGATGGAGCCCGAGTAGGTCACAGTCTCGGAGAACTCGTTCTCGTGGCCCGGGCGCAGGTCCTTCGTGTGGGTGTACGCCCCGCTGAGGCTCGCCTGGGCGTATAGGCCGGCATTGAGGTTGACGCTCTGGTCGCCGGTCTTCGGATCGTCCTTGCCGACACGTAGCCCGGCGTCGAAGTTGGCCTTGCCCTCCACCTTGAGGGTGGTCGAGCGCTTGTCAGCGGTCCGGGGTGGGGAGACGTAGCCGTCCGTCATCCACAGGTAGAGGGCGTAGCCGGCACCCCCTTCGCTCGCCAGCATCTGCTGCTGCATGCGGTGCTCGTTGTACTGGTTGATGAAGGCATTCATCTCCTCCTCGGAGTCGAAGTTCCACGTGTCACCACCTTTGACGTCGAAGCCCGCCTCGAAGGTCAGGTCGGCGCCGATGCCCGAGTTGCCGATCTCCCCCTTGGTCCCGATCCCGCCCTCGGCTCCCAGGGAGGCGCCGTCGGTCGCGATGACGTTGTAGCGGGTCCTGACCTCTCCGGTCTTCGGGTCGTAGTACTGCTCCTGCTGCGTGACGAAGCCGAAGGAGCTGCCGATCTTGATGAAACCGATCTTGACGTACGCGGACGAGCCGTCCTCGTGCGAGGACACGACGCACTCCCCCGGACGGCGCGGGTCAACCGGCTCGGCGTCCTCACCGGTCTGCCCAGCCTGCTCACTGCCACCACAGGACATACCGAAGATCTTGCAGATCTCGTTGCGCACACCAACGGCAATGTCCTGGCCGACCGGCGTCATCCCGGCCGCCAGCGCCCCCACGAGGATGACGACGACGACGATGACGCCCGCGTACACCGCGGTACCGGCACCCGACTCATTGCGGCGTGCCTGAACGATGGCCCGGGTCAGACTGGTCCGTTGCACCAACGGCTCCTCTCTCACATGCGCACCGCAGGGGAGAGACGGCACGCCTGGCCAGAGGATACGCGGATCGCTCACCGCCAGTCAGGGGCGTTCGCCCCACCTCCGCCCCGATGCCTCCAGGGCGTCACCCAGGCAGCTTCCAGGCCCTCAGGCCGGTCACACGTCCCACTACTCTGGGACGACGACGCGGATACCTGCCGTCACGCCGGTGACGATCTCCTCGGTCACACCCGGACCCGTGAGCCCGACCACCACCATGATCCCCGAGTCCGCGTCCTTGGCGACAAGCAGGTAGTCGTATCCGGCACCATCCCCGAAGGGCATGTCCACCCGCTGCACCTCATCCTCCCCGCTCTCGACCTTGCGGGGCTTCGGGTAGGTGAGGTCGCTGTCACCAAAGAGGTTCAGGGAACCAAGGATCCGCGCAACCTCAGCCGCCTCGGCCGGGGGATGCCCGATCACAGCCGAAGGGCCGGCCGTCATCGCGGTCAGGCGCACCATGGCCCCGGGATCGTAGAAGTCCTCCTTGTCCTGGAAGACCCAGTCCCACGCGGAGGCCTGCATGTCTTGAGGGATCGCTATGTCGTGCAGCTCCGGGGGCACCGCCACGGACAGAAAACCCTTCTCGTGCCGTACCCATCCTTCAGGCGCGTCAATCTCCTTGGAGCAGGACGCCAGAGCACCGACACCGAGGCCGAGCACCGGCAGAACCATGACGGTGCGGCGCCGCAACGGGGACCGGAGCCGGTCAGTACGAGTCATCACAAGTCCTCCTGCATCAGGAAGTCACACAACGAAGTGACCTCGGTATCGTCGACCGCCGGGCGGTCAGGAGCAGCGTCCTTGCATGAGGACACCCGAGGACAGATCGACATCGAGCCACGGTGCGTGCGTCCCAGCCTCGCCTCTAGGACGCGGGCTCGCTCACCGTCAGCGAGCACAGTGTCGTAACCGCCGGGTTGGCCTGGACCAGCAGGTTCCGGGCCCCGTAGACGACAGCGGTGTAGGAGCGTCCGGCGGCGTCGACGGCGAACAGGGCCTCGGCATCCACACTCGTCTCCTCGGACCAGCCCGGAGGGGTCGTCGTCTGGTTCCAGCTCATCTGCACACTCTGTGCCAGACCTGTCCACGTCGTCGTCACCGGGGGGCGTGGGCGGATGAGCTCGCCGATGAGTAGCTGCTCCTCGGCACGGGCTGCCGTCATCGCATCGCCCTCCCCCGTCACCGGGAAGGAACCGGGGCCCTCCAGCACGAGGTACCCCCAGTTGCCCTCCTCGGTCCACACATAGGTCACCTGGACGCGACCGTCCGCTACCCACTCGGGGGTCAGGGCGTGCGCTCCCGGAGCAAGCACGAGGTACAGGCCGGTTAACGGCTCGACGCTCTCCTCGGTGGTCTCGTCACCCCAGGGCGCTAGGACCAGCTCGGGGGCGTCGAGCGACGTCCCCGCGGGGGTGACTGCCGCGATCGCCCCTGCGCCGCCGGAGGACACGTCGTCGGAGTCTCCGGGCGCGCAGCCTGCCGCCAGTGCGAGGACACCCGCTGTCAGGACCGCCCGGCGGCTCGCGCCAGGTCTCTGCACCCCTGTCACTTCTCGTCGCCTTTCACCCACAGTCCCCTCTCGATGTCGCTGATGAGCTCAGGCGACGCCTTGAGCGCCTCGTCAACCACGGTCAGCTGGACGGCACCGATGGTGTCACCGACGTCAATGACCCACAGGACACCGCTGCCGCCCGTGAAGGCGAAGTCGCGCCGGGTGGCGGCGGCCTCATGGATCCGGAGCGTGTGGTCACCGACCGCCCGGTAGCCGGGAACCGCTCCCGAGACCGAGTCCGACTCGATCCGGGCGAGCGCGTCCTCGAGCGTGTGCACACCGGTGTCGGCGCACAGCAGGAGCCGAGCGCGGCTGAAGCCGTCGGGATCGGCGTCGGCCCAGGAGTCCGTCCAGCGCTTGGATCCCGGTACCGGACCGAGCAGCCGCCAGGACTCAGGCACAAGCGCCGTGAGGTCGCCGCGCCCCACCCTGACCCAGCCCTCCGGGGCCGCGCCGGCCCCGGCAACGGGCCCCAGGCGCAGGCCGCCGACGATGACCTCGCAGTCAGCGTGCGACAGCCGGGTGGCCGTAAGCGCAACCGCGGCGACGGTCTCGGCACCGGAGACGACCCACAGCCGCCCTTCCTCGAAGCCCGGCGCGCTGGTCGTGAAGTCCTCGATGCTCAGCGTCCGCTCCGCGCTGTCAGCCGTGGAGGTCGTTGTGGCGACGGCGTATCCCGGCAGCGCGGCGCGCAAGGCCGCTCTGGCCTCCACCAGCGCCGCATCGTGGGCGTCCGCCACGGGCGAGCCGACGAGCAGGTGGACCGAGGAGTCCTTGGCGGCCCACAGGTCGGCCCACAGGGGCACCTCCTCGGCGGCCGCCCGGTGCTCCCACTCGGAACGCACAGGCACCAGCACGCCGTGCGTGAGGACCCGGTCCCAGCCCTGGGGCAGGACCTCACTGTGCGCCGAGCACGAGGCGAGGGTGCTCAGAGCGCAGGCCGATACGACGGCGGAGGCGGTGCCCAGTGCCTGACGCCGCGTGAGCAGGAGGCTCATGCGGTTCCCTCCTTCTTCACCGAGCCCTCGATGGCGTTGCGCGCCTGGTCATCATCAACAAGAAGCACGACAAGGCAGTATCCGGAGGATGTCGACACGGTCCACGCGGTGGC
>CALEXZ010000038.1 GCA_937926195.1 uncultured Actinomyces sp. | reverse complement strand
TCGACACCGACCAGATCATCCCCGCCGTCTACCTCAAGCGCATCACCCGCACCGGCTTCGACGACGCCCTCTTCGCCGGCTGGCGTGCCAACGAGGCCGACTTCATCCTCAACCAGGAGGCCTACAAGCGGGCCTCCGTGCTCATCGCCGGACCCGACTTCGGCACCGGCTCCTCGCGCGAGCACGCCGTGTGGGCCCTCAAGGACTACGGCTTCAAGGTGGTCCTCGCGCCGCGCTTCGCCGACATCTTCCGCGGCAACTCCGGCAAGCAGGGCCTCGTCACCGGTGTCATCACCCAGGAGGACGCCGAGCAGCTGTGGAAGATCCTGGAGGCCGATCCCGGCAGTGAGATCACGGTGGACCTGGAGCAGCGCACCGTCGAGGCGGGCTCCTTCCGCACCACCTTCCAGATCGACGACTACGTGCGCTGGTGCCTCATGGAGGGGCTCGACGACATCTCCCTCACCCTCCAGCACGAGGAGGAGATCGCCGCCTTCGAGCAGTCCCGCCCCGGCTACAAGCCCCGCACCCTGCCCGAGCGCACGCTGCCCAAGGAGGAGGTCGTCCCCGCCCGCAGCCAGGACATGCCCGTGGCCCCGGGCTACCCCTTCGCCAGCCCCGCGCAGGCCTGAGTCCCAGGCCCCGGCCCGGGTGAGACGCGTGCCGCACCGGGCCAGGGCCGGAACGGTCGGCGGTGCCCGGTCGCGCGCCTATGCTGGGACGAGTCCCGTGCGTGGCGACAGCCGCCGCACGGCAGGGGAACACCCCAGGGGCGGCAGTCGTTGCCGTCCTGTCAGGTCCGGGGCGCCCCGGACGTCATGACCCACGGAGGGCTCGTATGGTCGACGGACTGCTGCAGGTCGAGGGCGGACGCCCGCTCAACGGTGAGATCACCGTGCGTGGGGCGAAGAACCTCGTGCCCAAGGCGATGGTCGCCGCGCTGCTGGGGACGACGGTCTCGGTACTGCACAACGTGCCTCGCATCCGCGACGTCGACGTCGTCTCCGGGCTGCTGAGCCTGCACGGCGTGAGCATCGACTACGACCAGCAGGCGGGCGTCCTTCAGCTCGACCCCTCCCGGGTCGAGGGCGCCCACGTGGCGGACATCGACGCCCACGCGGGATCCTCGCGCATCCCGATCCTCTTCTGCGGGCCCCTCCTGCACCGCCTGGGCGAGGCCTTCATCCCGGACCTGGGCGGCTGCCGCATCGGCGACCGGCCCATCGACTTCCACCTCGACATCCTGCGCAGGTTCGGCGCCACCGTCGACAAGCAGGCCCAGGGCATCCGCCTGACCGCCCCAGACGGCCTGCACGGCACCGTCATCGAGCTGCCCTTCCCCAGCGTCGGCGCCACCGAGCAGACCCTGCTCACGGCCGTGCGCGCCCAGGGCCTGACCGAGCTGCGCGGTGCCGCCGTCGAGCCCGAGATCCTGGACCTGGTGGACGTCCTGCAGAAGATGGGCGCCATCATCAGCGTCGACACCGACCGCACCATCCACATCGAGGGCGTCGACGAGCTCGTCGGCTACCACCACGCCGCCCTGCCCGACCGCATCGAGACCGCCTCCTGGGCCTCGGCCGCCCTGGCCACCGGCGGCGACGTGCTCGTGCGCGGCGCCCACCAGAGGGACATGACCACCTTCCTCAACGTCTTCCGCAAGGTCGGCGGCGCCTTCGACGTGCGTGAGGACGGCATCCGCTTCTGGCACCCGGGCGGGGACCTCAAGTCCCTCGTCGTCGAGACCAACGTGCACCCGGGCTTCATGACCGACTGGCAGCAGCCCCTCGTCGTCGCCCTCACCCAGGCGCAGGGCCTGTCGATCGTCCACGAGACGGTGTACGAGAACCGCTTCGGCTTCACCCAGGCGCTGTGCCAGATGGGGGCGCAGATCCAGGTCTACCGCGAGTGCCTGGGCGGGGCCTCCTGCCGCTTCGGCCAGCGCAACTTCTACCACTCCGCCGTCATCTCCGGACCCACGCCCCTGCACGGCGCCGACATCGAGGTCCCCGACCTGCGCGGCGGCTTCTCCCACCTCATCGCGGCCCTCGCCGCCGAGGGCACGAGCCGGGTCGAGGGCATCGACCTCATCGACCGCGGCTACGAGTCCTTCATGAGCAAGCTCCAGGCCCTGGACGCCGACGTCACCCGTCTCGCCTGAGTCCGTGTCCGCGGGCGGGGCACCGCCCGCTGGGACGGTCGCGCCCGCCCGCCCCGGCGACGATGTCGCGCCCGCCCGCCCCGGCGACGATAGAGTCACCCCGTGAGCACGCGCCCCATGCCCCCGTTCTACCGTTTCGCCTCGCGCGGGGTCATCATCCCCTTCCTCAAGGCCGTCTCGAGGCAGAAGGTCGAGGGACTGGAGAACCTTCCGCGTGACGGAGGCTTCATCGCCGTCGCGAACCACCTGACCGACCTGGACTCGCTGACGGCCATGCGCGCCCTCGTCGACGCCGACATCCCCGCCTACTCCCTGGCCAAGTCGACGCTCTTCGAGGTCCCCGTCCTCGGCCACGTCTTCAAGGCCGGCGGCCAGATCCCCGTCTACCGCGGCACACAGCGGGCCGGCAACTCGCTCATCGAGGCCGAGCGGCGCCTGCACCAGGGGGACGTCGTCATGATCTTCCCCGAGGGCACGCTCTCGCGTGACCCCCTGCAGTGGCCCATGACCGGCAAGACCGGTGCCGCCCGGCTCGCCATGAGCACCGGCGTGCCCATCCTGCCCATGGGCCAGTGGGGGGCCCAGCACATCCTCGACACCATGGGCAGAGGCGGCTTCAGGCCCTGGCCGCGCAAGGAGGTGCGGGTGCTCATGGGCGAGCCCTTCACCCTCACCGAGCGCTTCGGCTCCGACGTCGAGGACCGTGCGCAGGTCGTCGCCGCGACCGCCGAGATCATGTCGCGCATCACCCGCCTCGTCGAGGTCCTGCGCGGCGAGAAGGCCCCACGCCCCTACGACATGCGCTACGACGGCGACCCCGGCAAGGACGCCAAGGGCCGTGACCAGCTCGGCACCCGCCGCCCCGACCCGCTGCCCGCCACCGACGCCGCCCCCTCTGACGGCGTTACCAGCTCAAGCGGCACCGACGGCGCAGCCCCCACCGGCGCGGCCCCTGAGAGCGAGGGCTCCAGGTGAGCGGCCGGGCCGCGCGCCCCATCGAGCGCGCCGCCGTCATCGGCTCGGGTGCCTGGGGCACCGCCTTCGCCTCCCTGCTGGCCGAGACCGGCATCCCGACGACCGTGTGGGCGCGCCGCCCCCAGGTGGCCGCCGAGGTCAGCGCCGGGCGCAACGAGCGCTACCTGCCCGGCGTCAGCCTGCCCGCTCTCGTCACCGGCACCGCGGACCTGCACCAGGCCGTCGACGGCGCCGGGCTCGTCGTCGTCGCCGTGCCCTCGCAGAGCGCCCGCGAGGTCCTGGCGCCCCTGAGCGGGCGGCTGGCCGATGGCGCCGTCGCCGTCTCCCTCATGAAGGGCATCGAGCTGGGCACCGGCCTGCGCATGAGCGAGGTCCTCAGCCAGTGCCTGGGGCTGGGACCCGAGCGCATCGCCGTCGTCTCCGGACCGAACCTCGCTGACGAGATCGCCGCCGGCCAGCCCACGGCCACGGTCGTCGCCGCCCGCGACGAGACGCTCGCCGACGCCGTGGCGGCCACATGCGCCACCACCACCTTCCGCCCCTACACGAACACCGACGTGCTGGGCGTCGAGCTGTGCGGGGCCGTCAAGAACGTCATCGCGCTCGCCGTCGGCATCGCCGCCGGGCGTGGCCTGGGCGACAACTCCCGGGCGGCCCTCATCACCCGCGGCCTGGTGGAGATCACCCGCCTGGGCCTGGCGCTGGGCGCCCAGCCGGAGACCTTCGCCGGACTGGCGGGCATGGGAGACCTCGTCGCCACCTGCTCCTCGCCACTGAGCCGCAACCAGTCCTTCGGGCGCCGCCTGGGCGAGGGCATGACGGTGGCGCAGGCCTCCGCCGCCTCACGGGGCGTGGCCGAGGGCGCCCGCTCGGCGCGCGCCGTGCTCGACCTGGCCGCCTCCCACGGCGTCGAGATGCCCATCACCGCGGCCGTCGTCGCCGTCGTCGAGGACCGGGCCACCGCCGGGCAGGTGACGGACGCGCTGCTCGCCCGGCCCCGCAAGGCCGAGGGCGTCAACGCCGCCCCGCCGGACTGAGGCCACCGGGCCCCGTTGGACCGAGCGGGACCGGTGCCCTCGCGGCCGCCGTGCCCTCAGGGACGCCGGACGTCGACGACGAGCCGGGTGGGCTCGGTGAGCGAGAAGACGCGGTAGTCCTGTGTCCCGGTGCCCAGGGTCACCTGGAACTGGTCCTCGAAGGTCAGCTGCAGGTCCGCCTCGACGATGCCGGTGCCTCCCGGCACGCTCTCGCGCCGCCCCTTGTCGAGGGCGCCGGGCACGTCCTCGCCCAGCGGCATCGTCGCCCCCGTGCCGTAGACGACGAGCGTGTGCGAGCCCGCCAGCTCGATCGGCTCACCCTTACCCTGGCTGTGCGCCTGCTCGACCCACATGGCGTTCCAGCCGGGCGTGCCCGGGCCGGTGAGCTCGACGACGACCCGGTCGTAGCCCTCATCAGGGTGCGAGCCCACCCTGAAGCCGCTGACGACGAGCGCAGAGTCCGCCCCCGGGGCGGCACTCGTGTCCCCGGTGGACCACGTCGGCTCCTCGGTGGTCGCGGCGGGGGAGGCCGGCAGCGGTGCGGGCTCGGCGGAGGAGGACGGAGCGCCGGAGCCGGACGGCGCGGCCGAGGAGCCGGAGGCAGACGACGGCGTCGCCGAGGAGCCGGAGGAGGAGCCGCCGCAGGCCGCCAGGGCCCCGGCTCCCGTGAGCGCGAGGGCGGCCAGCGCGGTGCGGCGGGCCAGGGGCGTGCACGCCGCCCCGTCCTGCGGGCCGGTGGGCGTCATGGTGCGGCGAGAGACGGACACTGCTCCTCCTGGTGCGTAAGACGGTCGCCCCGTGACCTGCGCCGCAGCGCGGCCCGGGGACACAGGACCAGGGTACGTGCCGGGCCGCCCGGCTCAGACGGTAGCGTTGCCGGCATGCCGCACAGCACCGAGCCCGTCCCCGCCGCAGCCACCACGAAGACGGGACGGTGCCGCGTCGCCGTCGTCTTCGGAGGGCGCAGCGGCGAGCACACCATCTCCTGCGCCACTGCCGCGGGGGTCCTGTCCGCCATCGACCGTGAGCGCTACGACGTCCTGCCCGTGGGTATCACGCCCGAGGGACGGTGGCTCCTCGTCGACGACGACCCCGCACCGCTCGAGCTCAACGACACCGACCCGGTCGAGATCACGGCCGAGGGCCTGGGACGCGGCGAGATCGCCGTGCGGCCCGGCGGCGGCCCGCTGGCGGCACTGACCCCGCTCAAGGAGACCGGCCCCCAGGTCCTTGAGCAGGTCGACGTCGTCCTGCCCCTCCTGCACGGCCCCTACGGCGAGGACGGCACCATCCAGGGCATGCTGGAGATGCTCGACCTGCCCTACGTCGGCTGCGGCGTGCTCGCCAGCGCCGCAGGCATGGACAAGCAGGTCACCAAGGTCCTGCTGGCCGCCGCCGGCATCCCCACCGCCCCGCACGTCGTCGTCGGCCGTCACGAGTGGAACCGGGAGCGCGCCCGCATCCTGGCCGCCTGCCAGTCCCTGGACTACCCGCTCTTCGTCAAGCCCGCCCGGGCCGGCTCCTCGCTGGGCATCAGCAGGGTCGAGCGCCCCGAGGACCTGGAGGCCGCCATCGAGGCCGCCCGCGCCGTCGACCCCAAGGTCCTCGTCGAGTCCGGGATCATCGGGCGTGAGATCGAGGTCGCCGTCCTGGGCGGTCACGGCGACGAGGCCCCCCGCGTGGCCGAGCCCGGTGAGATCGTCATGGACACCGCCCAGGGCGCCGGCGACTTCTACGACTACGACACCAAGTACCTGGCGCACGACGCCGTCCAGATGGTCTGCCCCACCCGGCTCACCGATGAGGAGCGCGAGCGTCTCATGACCACCGCCGCCCGCGCCTTCGAGGCCATCGGCGGCGAGGGCCTGACCCGCGTCGACTTCTTCCTCACCGCCGACGGCGAGGCCCTCGTCAACGAGGTCAACACCATGCCCGGCTTCACCCCCTTCTCCATGTACCCCTACATGTGGCAGGTCTCCGGCATGGACTACCCGACGCTCGTCACCGAGCTCATCGAGCTCGCCCTTGAGCGTCCGTGCCACGTCAACCGCTGAGCGGGTCGCGCCGGTGAGCGCCGAGGCGCGGCCGGTCGGCCCGGCCCCCCTCGTGGCCGACCTCGACGAGGCCGGGCTGCTGGCCGCCTTCACCCCGCTGCTGCCCGCCAGCGCCCAGCAGCTGGTGGGCAACGGCGACGACGCCGCCGTCCTGGCGGCCCCTGACGGGCGCTACGTCGTGTCCACCGACGTGCTCGTCGAGGGCCGCCACTTCCGCACCGACTGGTCGAGCCCCGAGCAGGTGGGGCGGCGCGCCGCCGCCCAGAACCTCGCCGACGTCATGGGCATGGGGGCGCGGCCCACGGCCCTGGTCGTCTCACTCGTCCTGCCGGGCACGACGCCCCTCGCCTGGGTCCAGGGCCTGGCCCGGGGACTGGGCGAGGCCTGCCGCGAGGCGGGTGCGGGCGTCGTCGGCGGCGACCTCAGCTCGGGCGACCAGCTGGTTATCGCCGTCACCGTCCATGGCGACCTCGAGGGCCGGGCACCCGTGCTGCGCGGGGGAGCGCGCCCCGGCGACCTGCTCGTCCACGCCGGGGACCTGGGCGTCTCCCGGGCCGGTCACGCCCTGCTCAGTGCCGGGTGCGAGCCGACGCTCCTGCCCGTCGGCTCCCAGGCGCGACGCTGCGTTGAGCGCTTCCTGGCCCCCGCGCCTCCCCTGGGCGCCGGCCCCGCGCTCGCCATGGCCGGGGCCAGCGCGATGATGGACGTGTCGGACTCCCTGCTGCGCGACTGCGCTCGCCTCGCGCAGGCCTCGGGCGTGCTCATCGACCTGGACGAGCCCGCCGGGCAGCCCGGGGACTCACTGTCACGGATGGCGGCGGCCCGTGCCGCCCTGGAGCCCGTCGCCGCCCTGGCCGGCGACCAGGACCCGGCGGCCGCGGCCCGCACCTGGGTGCTCACCGGGGGAGAGGACCACGGTCTGCTCGCCACCGTGGCGCTCGGCACCGTCCTGCCCCAGGGCGTGAGCCCCATCGGGCGGGTGCGCGCCGTCGAGGAGACAGGGCAGCCGTCCGGGGCGCCGGGCGTGCTCGTCGGCGCTCGCCCCTGGCGGGGCGGCCTCGGCTGGGACCACTTCGGGGCCTGAGCGGGGCGAGGGGCCTGAGCCCCGGGCCACGAGCGGGGCGCGGGCACGACGAAGGCCGCCACCGGGGAGGTGACGGCCTTCAGCAGCCTGGATCGGCGGCAGGCGCGCTCAGACGTTGCGCGTGACCTTGCCGGCCTTGAGGCAGGACGTGCACACGTTGAGGCGCTTGGGGGCACCGTCCACGAGGGCACGCACGCGCTGGATGTTCGGGTTCCACCGGCGGTTGGTCCGCACGTGGGAGTGCGAGACGCTCTTGCCGA
>CALEXZ010000037.1 GCA_937926195.1 uncultured Actinomyces sp. | reverse complement strand
CCGGTGGAGGTCAGCGACTTGGCGACGTCGGACAGGGTGCGGGCCTTGAGCAGGGCGTGGGTCGCCGTCGTCGTCTCCCCGCTGTGCCAGGTCATCTCGCGCACCGCGAGCCGGTAGCGGTCAGTGGCCATGAGCGTGAGGCTGTCGCCGTCGACCACGATCTGCACGCTGGTGAGCAGCGGCAGGGTCTCGTCACGGGAGGCGGCGATGGACACCTGGGCGACCGCCTGGGCCAGGTCGTGGGCGTCGATGGTGCCGGCGGCACCGGGCATGGCAGGCAGGGCCGGGTAGTCGTCGGCGGCCATCGCCGCCAGCGAGAAGCGCGACGAGCCGCAGGAGACGGTGACCTTCGTGCCCTCGACCTCGAGGTCGACGGGCTTGTTGGGCAGTGCCTTGGCGATATCCGCCAGGAGCCGCCCGGAGACGAGGACGACGCCCTCGTCCTCGACGTCGGCGGGCACCTCGCAGCGCGCGGAGACCTCGTAGTCGAAGGAGGCGAGCACGAGGGAGGCGGACCTGGCCTCCAGACGCACGCCGGCGAGCACGGGCACAGGAGGCCGGGCAGGCACGGAGCGGGCGGTCCAGGTGACGGCCTCGGCAAGGACGTCGCGGTCAACCCTGAGCTTCACGGTGGGCTCCTTACTGCTGGCGTGCCCCGGGCAGGGGGCCGGGGACATGAGGTGCTGTGGTCCTGCGGACAGGACGGTCCATGCGGAGTCTAGACGTACCGGGTCCCCGGGGCACCGGGTCGGTTCCCGGTGCGGGAGGGATGGGGTTCTTCGCGTGAGTTGAGTTCTTGTAGGGGTGTTAGGAGGTGTGGATCCTGGGGACAACCGCGTGCTGGGCCGTCAGCGCGCCTCTTGGGCTGTGGAATGACACGGGGGTGCTTCCGTGCGCGAGTCGCCGCGGCGGTGGACAGACGGGGTCGGTGCCATCACACGTCCCCAGGGCCGGGCAGCTGCTCCACAACCCCACGGGGGGCTTGTCCCGAGCACCTGCCCACCTTATCCACAGCCTCAGCGTCGGGGTGTCTGGGCGGCCTGCTTGATGCGGCTGGTGAGCTCCATGACCTCGTTGTAGGTCGAGCGCCGCTCGGACATCTGCTCGACGATCTTGCGGTTGGCGTTGATGACCGTCGTGTGGTCCTTGCCAAACTCGCGGCCGATCTGCGGCAGGGACAGGTCGGTGAGCTCGCGGCACAGGTACATGGCGACGTGACGGGCGTGCACGAAGGTCTTCGTGCGGATGCGGCCGCACAGGTCGTCGATGGTCATGCCGAAGTAGTCGGCCGTCTGCGCCATGATGAGAGCAGCCGTGATCTGCTCGCCGGCGGGGTCGGAGAGGATGTCCTTGAGGACCATCTCCGCCAGGGTGAGGTCAATGGGCTGCTTGGTGAGCGAGGCGAAGGCGGTCACCCGGATGAGGGCGCCCTCGAGCTCGCGGATGTTGGTGGTCACGCGCGAGGCGATGTACTCCTGGACGTCGATGGGGACCTCCTGGCCCTCGACGCGGGCGCGGCGCGCCAGGATCGCCAGGCGGGTCTCGAGGTCCGGTGGCTGGACGTCCGCTGTCAGGCCCTCGGTGAAGCGGGAGATGAGACGGTCCTCGAAGCCCTTGAGCTCCTTGGGCGGCTGGTCCGAGGTGAGGACGATCTGCTTGTTGTCCAGGCGCAGGGCGTTGAAGGTGTGGAAGAACTCCTCGAGGGTGGACTCCTTGCCGCTGAGGAACTGGATGTCGTCGAGCAGCAGGATGTCGACGCCGCGGTAGCGGTCCTTGAAGGAGCTCATGCGCCCCACCTGCACGGAGTCGATGAAGTCGGAGACGAACTCCTCGCTGGAGACGTACTTGACGTGCGTCATCGGGTTGAGCTCGCGGGCGTAGTTGCCGATGGCGTGCAGCAGGTGCGTCTTGCCCAGACCCGAGCCGCCGTAGATGAACAGCGGGTTGTAGCCGGTGCCCGGTGCCTCGGCGACGGCGAGGGCGGCCGCGTTAGCGAAGCGGTTGGATCCGCCGGTGACATAGGTGTCGAAGGTGTACTGCGGGTTGAGCCTCGAGTGGTCGGGTCCGGCGGGCCGCTGCTCGGGGGTGACCGTGGGCTGGGGCACCGAGCGCAGCGATGTCGTGGGCGAGCTTGCCGCTGCTGAGGGCGGTGTCTCCGAGCGCATCGCCGAGAGGATCGCCGCGGGCGAGGCCACGGGGTGGGCCGTGGGTTGAGGGAAGGGCCGCTCGGCGGGCCGCTTTGGGGTCGCGATGACGCGCTGGGGCCGGGTGTCGCTGTCGTCGGGGTCGTGCGATAGCGAGCCGACCGGGGCCTGGTGCCGCCCAGCGAGGGGCGCAGCGTCCGGGGTGCTCAGGTCGGCGACGTGACGTGCCCTGCGACGTGAGTCACGCTGGGCCGGGGTGGGCACCATCTCCATCGAGGGGTCGATGATGATCTCGAAGGGGACGTCGTGTCCGGCCACGGCACGCAGGGCGGCGGCGATAACCGCGCGGTCCCTCTCGAAGGTGTCGCGGGCGAAGGCGGAGCCGACGACGACGACAATCGTGTCGTCAACGTCCAGGACGCTCGTCATGCGCAGCATCGTCACCTTGCCCGTCCCCATCGTTCCGGTGGAGGCGAGGTGCTCGACGGCTGAGGCCCACAGGTCTGTGGTCTGGTCGGGCACGGTGCCCTCCTCGGAGCTTGGGACCTGGGCGGGTCGGTCCGCCTCGGTCAGGTGGTTCCGGCTCGGGAGCCGGAGCTGTCAAGATATACAATTGAGTACTCCACAGAGTTGTCCACACGTGGGGACAACGTGAGGGTAGCGCCTTGTCGCTCTTCACGCTTGCGATTGGGCTCATACAAGCATGGCATGTCAGATGTCCGTCGTCTGGGTTCCACAGGGTGAGTCGCACGGTTGCCCACACCCCGTGGACAGGCTCGCCGAGGTCGGCGCAGGCCTTCGGGACGGGGGCGTGGACCGGCGGAAAGTGGCGGGTTTCTCACCCTCGGAGCAAGACGAGCGTTTGACCCCTCCGGAGGCGCAACCGTATTGTTGTGCAGACGTTCGCGCGGAGTCAGGTCCCGGCCCATGGGGCGGCCAGCGCGAGCGACCGTGCCGCGATCCCCGTGACGCACGGTTCCGATCATCCGACCAGGAGTACACCCGTGAGCAAGCGGACCTTTCAGCCGAACAACCGCCGTCGCGCCAAGGTGCACGGCTTCCGCAAGCGCATGAGCACCCGCGCCGGCCGCGCCGTCCTCGCGTCGCGTCGCCGCAAGGGCCGCGCTCGTCTCGCTGCCTGAGGTGCTCGCGGCCGCGCACCGCATGCTGCGAGGTGAGGACTTCACCGCCGCAGTGAGGTCCGGTGCGCGCAGCGGCAGCCGACGGCTCGTCATCCACTACCGCGCCGGCGAGACCGGGGACACTGCCCCGGCGCTCGTCGGCGTTGTCGTGCCCAAGAAGCAGGTGGCCAGGGCCACGCACCGCAACCGGGTCAAGCGGCGCATCCGCGCGCTCATGTGCGAGCGCGTGGGCGGCTTGGAGCCCGGTGCGCGCGTCGTCGTGAGAGGGCTTGCGGGGGCCGACGGCGCCACGAGTGCTGAGCTCGCCGTCGACATCGACCGTCACCTCGCGCGCGCGCGTGAGGGTCGGCGCCGGTGAGCGCGATGACGAGCCGTGACCGCGGTGCTGAGTCCGGCGCCCCCGCGGGTCGCCAGAGCACGGCCGTCCGGCTGCTCCTCGCTCCCGTGAGGCTGTACCAGCGCTGGGTGTCGCCCGCGCTGCCGCGACGCTGCCGCTACTACCCGACCTGCTCGGCCTACGCCGTCGAGGCCGTGCGCACGCACGGCGCGCTCAAGGGCCTGGTGCTCGCGACGTGGCGGCTGCTGCGCTGCAACCCCTTCACCCGCGGTGGTGTCGACCACGTCCCGGAGCCCGGGCAGTGGCGCTACCCCTACCCCCACGACGTTCCCCGCCCGCAGACGCTCACGTCCTGACCGACGCGGGACCCGGCCGGAGCCGCCCGCCAGCGCCACCCCGGCCCCACACGCACAGCAAGGAGTGCAATGGACACGATGCTCTGGCCCCTCAAGGTCGCCGTCGCCTGGGTCATGGTCTACATCCACAAGGCCCTGACCTTCATCGGGATGCCCGACGGCCCCGGTGCGGCCTGGGTCCTGTCGATCATCGGCCTGACGATGGTCGTGCGGCTCATCATCATGCCGCTGTTCGTCAAGCAGATCCGGGCCAGCCGCGGCATGCAGATCATGCAGCCCGAGCTCCAGGCGCTCCAGGCGAAGTACAAGGGCAAGAAGGACCCTGCATCCCAGAAGAAGATGCAGGAGGAGATGATGGCCCTGTACTCCAAGCACGGGACCAACCCCTTCGCGTCCTGCATGCCGATCCTCATCCAGATGCCGGTGTTCTTCGCCCTGTTCCGGGTCCTGGCCTCGCTGCAGGCGGTGGCCAACGGCACCTACGCCAACCATGACTCCATCGGCCCGCTGACGGCACAGCTCGCCGCTGACGTCCAGGCCTCCACGGTCTTCGGCGCCCCGCTGTCCGCCTCCTTCATGAGCACCGACGACGTCACCACGAAGGTCGTCACGGTCATCATGATCATCATGATGTCGGCGACGCAGTGGTACACCATGGCGCAGCTGAGCATGAAGAACATGCCGGAGTCCGCCAAGAGCTCCGACAACCCGATGATGCGCTCCCAGCGCATCATGATGACGATCATGCCGATCTTCTTCGCCTTCACGGGCGTGCAGTTCCAGATCGGTGTCCTCGTGTACTGGGTGACGACGAACCTGTGGACCATGGGCCAGCAGTTCTTCACGATCCGCAACATGCCCGCCCCGGGCTCCGAGGCGGAGAAGAAGTACCGCAAGCGGGTCAACGCCAAGCGCGTCGCCAAGGGTCTGCCGACCCTCGAGGAGGAGGAGGCCGCGCAGCGTGCGGCTGAGTACGCCGAGCAGTCCTCCGAGCGCAGGCAGCGGGTCCAGCCGGTGCGCAAGGACCGTCAGAAGCGCAAGGGGGCCTCGGCCACGACGACGGGCCTGGACGCGTCGGACGGTGGCCAGGACGTTGAGGCGGCGGACAGCGACGCGCTTGGCACCGACGAGCAGTCTGCTCAGGACCAGACGGGGTACGCCGGCCTGACTGCCGAGGAGATCGCCCGCCGACGCTACGAGAAGCGCGCCCGCCAGCGCCAGCAGCGCAAGAAGAACAACACGAAGAAGCGGCGCTGAGCCGACGCCGACCCCACCGAGACCTCCGCGGGCGCGTCGATGCAGACGCCACGCGGTCCGACACCCTGAAGATACGGAGACCTCATGACTGACCACACCGCCACGTCCAGCACCGTCAAGCGCCTGGAGGAGGAGGGCGAAGTCGGCGCGGACTACCTCGAGGAGCTGCTCGACATCGCTGACCTGGGTGGTGACATCGACATCGACATCGACCACGGGCGAGCCTCGATCGCCATCGTGGCCTCCGAGGAGGGTGACGAGCGCGAGCTCGCCGACCTCGTGGGCGAGGACGGCGAGGTTCTTGAGGCCGTCCAGGAGCTCACCCGTCTGGCGGTCCAGGCGCGTACGGGCAACCGCTCGCGGCTCATGCTCGACATCAACGGCTACCGGGCGGCGTGCCGCGAGGCGCTGACGAAGGTCGCGCAGGAGGCCGTGCGCAAGGTCGAGCTCACGGGCGAGAGCGTGTCCCTGGAGCCCATGAACCCCTTCGAGCGTAAGGTGTGCCACGACGTCGTCGCGGCGGCCGGGCTGGTCTCGGAGTCGGAGGGTGCTGAGCCTCACCGCCACGTCGTTGTCCTGCCCGCCGACGAGGCGGACGACGACGTCGAGGACACCGACGAGGCCTAAGCGGCCGTCGGGGTACCGGTATGGGTGAGGAGCTCGCCGCGCGCGCGGCTGACGGTGGGGTGCCTGGGGCCATCGAGACACCGAGCGATGAGGTGCGCGAGCTGTTCGGGGTGGCCTTCTCGGGCGCTGAGCACTTCGCGCACATGCTCCAGGAGCAGGGTGAGCTGCGCGGACTCGTCGGTCCGCGGGAGATGCCGCGCCTGTGGACGAGGCACATTGTCAACTCGGCGGCGGTCGTGCCCTTCCTTCCAGGACGCGGCAGCGTCGCGGACGTTGGGTCAGGCGCTGGCTTTCCCGGGATCGTCGTCGCGCTGCTCCGCCCCGATCTAGAGGTAACACTTATCGAAACGATGGAACGTCGTGTGGAGTGGCTGTCCGACGTCGTCGCCGAGCTCGACCTCGATAACGTCGAGGTGCGCCGTGCTCGCGCCGAGGACGTGCACGAACGTTACGACGTGGTCACGGCCCGTGCTGTGGCGAACCTCTCGCGCCTGGTCCGCCTGACCTCCCACCTCCTGCGCCAGGGAGGCTGCCTGCTCGCACTCAAGGGAGCCAAGGCCGAGGCCGAGGTCGATGACGCCCGTTACGTCATCAGGAAGGCCAAGCTGGAGCCTGCCGTCATCCACGAGGTCGTCACTCCGGGCGAGGAGATCACGAAGGTCGTCGAGGTCCGTCGCCCCAGGCGCTGACCGATTGCGCCCTGGGCCGACGAGCGGTGGGGCGCGCTCGTCCACAGGACGGGGCTGACGACCCGAGGCTCACATACACTGAGGTGCCCGGCAGGTTCCCCTGCAGGACGTCGCCCGAGGAGTACAGGTTTGTCAGGTTCCATCTTTGACCAGCTCCGGGCCGATCACGCCGCCCTTGAGGTCATTGACGCTGAGAGGTTTCCGCACCCCGATGACACGCGCGTCATCGCGGTAGCGAACCAGAAGGGCGGGGTCGGCAAGACCTCGACCGCTGTCAACGTGGCCGCCTCCCTCGCGGAGGCCGGCCTGCACGTGCTCGTCATCGACGCGGACTCTCAGGGCAACGCGTCGACGGCACTGGGGGTCGAGCACGGCGAGGACACTGCCTCCATCTACGACGTGCTCGTCGAGGGTGCCCGGATCGAGGACGTCGTCGTCCAGACCCGCTTCGCCCCCTCGCTGTGGTGTGTTCCGGCCTCGATCGACGCCGCCGCCGTGGAGATCGAGCTCATCCACGCCTCGCAGCGTGAAGCGCGCCTGGCCCTGGCCCTGCGGGAGTACCTGCGTGGGCGAGAGGAGGCGCAGCTGCCGCGCCTGGACTACGTCTTCATCGACTGTCCGCCGAGCCTGGGCATCATGACGGTCAACGCCTTCGTGGCGGCGGGCGAGGTGCTCATCCCGATGCAGGCGGAGTACTACGCCCTTGAGGGACTGGCGCTGCTCACGCGCTCCATCGACCGTATCGCGGAGGTCCACAACCCTGAGCTCGAGGTGTCGATGATCGTGCTCACGATGTTCGACCAGCGCACGACCCTCGCGCGTGAGGTCGAGTCCGAGGTGCGCACGTACTTCCCCGCTGCCACACTGGACACAAAGATCCCGCGGTCGGTCCGTGTGGCAGAGGCTCCGTCCTTCGGTGCGCCCGTCGTTTTCTGGGACCCCCGGTCGACCGGAGCGGTAGCGTACAAGCAGCTGTCCCAGGAGATCGCCGAGCGCGGTGTGTCTGGGCACGATGATGTCGAGGAGGCGTGATGGCACAGAAGAAGCGTGGTCTGGGTCGGGGTCTTCAGGCGCTCATTCCGGAGGCGCAGACCGAGGACCCGACGCGTCGGCCCACTGACGTCTTCTTCCCCGCTGCCGGCCGGGCGGACACGGGTGAGACGCCACCGAGCTCCAGCCGCGCTGCCGAGATCGCCGAGGTGCTCAGGGAGCCGTCCCGTCGCGCACGCGCGGGAAGCAAGCGTCCGGTGCGTCGCAACGAGGTGCTCCGCGAGAGGGCCTCCGCCGCGGCGGAAGGCGTGACGCGCGAATCGACTCCGTCGGCGGGCACCTCGGCCCGGCGCCAGACGAGGACCGCAACGGATGTTTCACGTGAAACCGGCACCGGGAGCGTGACACCAGCCGCGGAGCGTGTGGAGCGTGACGTCGCTGCACGTGTTTCACGTGAAACATCCGTCGACGACACAGCGGCGGTCACAGCGGTCGAGAACCCCAACGGGCTGGTCCCGGTCCCGGGTGCCACCTTTGCCGAGCTGCCGGTCGAGCTCATCGTCCCCAACCCTCGCCAGCCCCGTCAGGTCTTCGACGACGAGGACATCGCAGAGCTCGCGTCCTCCATCCAGGAAGTGGGCCTGCTCCAGCCCATCGTCGTGCGCCGGGTCGACGGTGAGGACGGTGAGACCACCTACGAGCTCATTATGGGTGAGCGGCGCCTGCGCGCGTCCAAGGTCGCCGGACTCGCGGCGATCCCGGCAGTCGTGCGGTACACGGAGGACGAGGACCTCCTACGAGACGCCCTGCTGGAGAACCTTCACCGTGTCCAGCTCAACCCGCTGGAGGAGGCTGCCGCGTACCAGCAGCTCCTCGAGGACTTCAGCTGTACCCATTCAGAGTTGTCGCAGCGCATCGCACGCTCGCGCTCGCAGATCTCGAATACGCTGCGTCTGCTCAAGCTTCCCGCACTGGTTCAGCGCCGGGTCGCGGCAGGAGTGATCTCAGCAGGGCATGCCCGCGCACTCCTGGGTCTGCCGGACGCCTCGGCGATGGAACGGCTGGCTCAGCGCGTCGTGGCCGAAGGACTGTCCGTGCGCGCAGTGGAGGAGCTGGTGGCGCTCCACGACGAGCCCAGTCCTGCAACGCCGACCCTGCGGACGCGGAGCACGACCCTTCCCGCGCTCTCGACGCGCCTGTCGGACGCCTTCGACACCCGGGTCAAGGTCACCCGAGGCGCGAAGAAGGGCAAGATCACCATCGAGTTCGCCGGCGACGAGGACCTCGCGCGTCTGGTGGACGCGCTGGCACCGGGGACCTCCCTGTCGGAGGACTGACGCGTCACCCCCTTGGGGGTGCATGCCGTCGGTTGATGCGCTCCATGTCCTCGGCGATCATCAGCGCCGTCTTCCACGTGTGACGCGCAAGTCCAAGAGACCTCGCTCTTTGCATACCGGATGCGGGTGGGAGGCCCGCTCGACGGTCCCGCGGTGAGGCGGGAGAGGCCGGTGCGTACGGTACGGGCGGCAGGCGCACGTCGTTGGTGCGACGACGCCGCTCGGGTTCCTGTTGTCTCGATGACGGGTTTCCACGCCGTAGCGCATGACGACGTGGGTGGATGCGGGCAGCGATACGGTGGTCGACGACGTGGCCGGCAGCTCCGTGGGCGTGTCTCCGCCCGCCAACGTCGGGACCCGTAGCGGCGCGCCGTCGCTCGCGGGGACCGTGTCAACGCGTCCTGGCCCACGGGATAGCACCGGACGCCACGGTGGCCGACGACGGAAGCGCTGTCGCGCGCGGGTTTCGGAGGGCGAGCCTCGTCCAGTGGCGGGTGCTCATGTGGAGGCCCTGTCGACTACTCGGCCGAGATCCGGACGGCGCGAAGCGCCGGGCACGGCGCAGACTTCGGTCGACTGAGGTGAGGGTCCCCGATGGTGCGCGCACATCGAGGTGGTCACCGTCGCCGGTCGGCGCGTCGCCGGTACCTGCCCAGGCGTCGGTCCCCCGCGGAGGTGGGTCGGCGACGGGACCGCACGTGCCTCGGTTGGATGCAGAAGCAGCGACACGTCGCCGAGACAAGCTCGGTGTTGCGCACCGAGAACCGTGCGGGCCCAGCGGTTACGAGAGTGCGGCGGATGTTTCACGTGAAACATCCGCCGCACTGCACAGTCTCCCTCCGGCGATGTCTACGGCGTGATGTACGGGTGGTGGACGAGGGCGTCGCAGATGGAAGCCATGTCGCCGTCGGCCTCGGCGGCCATCGGGAAGAGGGAGGTCTCGGTCATGCCCGGGACGACGTTGACGTCGATGAACCATGGCGTGCCGTCATCGCTGAGAATGAGGTCGGTGCGGGAGAAGTTCCCGAGCCCGAGGGTCGTGTGGACCTTGACGGCGGTCTCCTGGACTAGTGCGGTCTCAGCGTCTGTGAGCCGGGCAGGGACGAAGTACTCCGAGCGACCCGGGTTGTAGCGAGCGTCGAAGTCGTAGTGCCCGTCGGCGACGACCTCCACAGGCGGAAGAGACCTGGGGCCCTCGCCAACGTCGATGACGGAGACGGCGATCTCGCGGCCGGGGACATAGGACTCGATAAGGGCCCGCTCGTCGTAGGCGAAGCAGGCGACCATGGCCTGTCGCAGCTCGTCCGCGTCCTTCACGAGTGACACGCCGAGGCCCGATCCGCCTTGGTTGGGCTTGACGACGACGGGCAGACCGAGGTGGTTGGCAACGACCCCGAGAACGTCCTGGGCGCCCAGCTGAGAGAAGTAGGACTTGGGGAGGGTGACGGAGTCCGGGGTGAGGACGCCGCCGGTGCGCACCGTGGCCTTGGCTGTGGGCTTGAAGGAGGCGCGCTGGCACCCGTCGGAGTGGGTGCCGACGTACGGGAGTCCGAGCGCGATGAGGACGTTCTGAAGACCCCCGTCCTCGCCGTGAGAGCCGTGGACGAGGGGCCACACGACGTCGGGCCCGAAGGCTCTGAGTGAGGCGATGGTGCGCGCATCGACGTCGAGGGTGAGGACGGTGTGGCCGAGGTGCTTGAGGACCTGGGCGACGCGGTGACCTGAACGCAGCGAGACGTCGCGTTCGTGACTCAGTCCTCCAGCAAGTACGGCAATACGCAGTGGTGCAGACGATGCGGTGGCCATGGGTCCTCCTTAGATCTGGTCAGGCGCGGGAGCGACGATGCCCTCAACGGGACGTGAGTGTGTGGGGCCGAAGATCTCGAGAAGCTCCAGGTCTCGGGCGACAACCTCCGACAGCCGTCGCACCCCTTCCCGGATCTCGACGGGCTCGGGATAGCAGAAGGACAGGCGCATGTGGTCGCGTCCCTGGCGGCCACCAGCGTAGAAGGCCGTACCCGAGACATAGGCAACGAGGTTCGTCACTGCGCGCGGGAGCATGTCCTTGGCGTCGAGCCCGTCAGGCAGACCGACCCACACGTAGAAGCCGCCGTCGGGAACGTTCCACGTGCACTGGGGCATGTACTCCTCGAGGGCGGAGACCATGGCGTCACGCCGACCCCGGTACATCGTGCGGAAGTCGATGATCTGGCGCTGCCAGTCGAACTCATCGAGGTACATCGCAATCGAGTACTGGCCGACGGAGGACGGGCACAGGATCGCGGCCTCGGAGGCGAGCTTCATCTTCTCGCGCACGGCGGGCGGTGCGACGGCCCAGCCGACACGGTATCCGGGGGCGAAGATCTTGGAGAAGGATCCGAGGTAGACGACATCCTGAGGTGCCAGCGCCTTGAGGGCGGTATAGGTCTGGCCCTCGAAGCCCAGGAGGCCATAGGGATTGTCCTCGACGATGAGAATGTGGTGGCGTCGGCAGATGTCGATGACCAGGGGACGTCGCTCCTCCGAGAGGGTGACACCCGCGGGGTTGTGGAAGTTGGGCAGGCAGTAGAAGAACTTGATGCTGCGACCCTGGCGCTCGAGCTGGATGATGCGTTCCTCCAGCGCCTCAGGGATGACACCCTGAGCGTCGATGGGGACCTGCTGGACGTCTGCTTGGTACGTCGCGAAGATCGACAGTGATCCGACGTAGGTGGGCGCTTCGGCGAGGATGACGTCGCCGGGGTCGATGAAGAGCTCGGTGATGAGGTCGACGGCCTGCTGGGAGCCGGTGGTGACGATGACGTCCTCCGGGTCGGCGTCGATGCCCTCGAGGGCCATGATGGCGGGGATCTTCTCGCGCAGTGCCGGAAGACCTTGACCGTTGCCGTACTGGAGAGCCCTGCCACCGTCCTTGCGGATCATCTGGGCAGTGGCATCAGCGAGTGCGTCCAGCGGAAGGTCCTTGAGGTTGGGCATGCCGCCGGCGAGCGATACAACCTCCGGTCGGGAGGCGACGGCGAAGAGCGAGCGGGTCTCGGAGGCCCTCAGTCCATGAGCGCGTGCTGCGTAGTTGTCCAGCCACGGGTCGAGCCTGTTGCCCTTGACCTGGTCCGCGTCGCTCACGTTCAGCTCCTTGCTCGGCGGGACCCTCCGCGCCGCATGAACAAGTCTGCCACGCACGGAAGCGTGGTATCGCGCCGGAGGGCGAGGTCGAGATGAGCGTGGACAGCGGGCCCGCGTGTGTGCGACCGGAGCGGCATCTACTGGTCACCGGAGCCGGATGGAGAGGCAAGGCAGTGTTTCACGTGAAACATCGGCAGGTACATGGAGCCGTACCTGAGGTCCGGCGCGGCGGTGCGACCTGGTGCGGAGGTCAGCCCGTGGCACTGCGATGGTCCGCGGTGGCTCGGTGTGGGTGGCTGCCGCGTCGGTCGAGTCAGTGGGCGGGCTTCATCCTGCCGCTGGTGCGGTGGGTCGACGCCGGTCGCCGAAACGGCCGCGGGGCGGTCCCCCGGATCATGCGTAGCCCGTAGTCCGCAGCCCGAAGGGCCCGCCGCAGCCCGTAGCTCGTAGCCCGCTGCCCGAAGGGCCCGCCCGTAGCCCGGCACTCGGAGCCGGACGCCACCCTACCGAGAGCAATACCGAGGCGACTGAGGTCTCTCGGGTCAGGCCGGTCGTGTCCTGGACCGGCGAGCCAACGAGATCGGACACCAACGGGGAGCCTTCCCCAGAGCAGGCGGGTTACGCGCCGAGCCCGATGTTTCACGTGAAACACTGGGCGGCACTGCGTGCGTACCGTTAACGGACACTCGCGCGGCATCTCTCCGTGTCACTCGAGCCGGTCAGCGCGTACCAGCGCGATCGCCGCCCGACAATGTGAAGGGCCCCTGTGATCCGACTGTTCACGGAGCAGTCCGGACGCAGGAGCGTCACCGACGTCCTCGTGGGAGCCATACACACGTCCGCCGGTGTTTCACGTGAAACACCGGCGGACCTTGGGAGAGTACTGCAAATCGAGACGCAGCCGGTTACACGGCACCGAGCGCGTCCCGCGCAATGAGCGCCCGGAGAGTCTCGACGTCGTCCGCGATGGTGACAACGTGCTGCTCGGCCGCGAGCAGCCTCCGCAGGGCCTCATCGGGAGCGGGGGCCGAGCCCAGAGCCTCAGCGACCGTGTCGCCGAACTTCGCGGCCTTGGCGGTCTCAAGCACGAGCGTGGGGAAACCGGACTCCCTCAGCGCGAGGGCGACCGTCACGCCGTCGGCCGTGTGCGGGTCGATGAGCAGCCCGGTGGTGGCGTGGACGAGGGTGATGGCGGTGAGCCGGTCCGCGTGAGAGGAGGAGGCGGAGAGGAAGCCGTAGCGTTCACGCATGGTGCCGACGTGGGCGGAGAGGTCGATGCGACCGTCACGCTCGAGCTCCTTCCAGGACGTGGAGAACTGCTCGGGTCCCAGCAGCGTCCACAGGAAGCGCTCGAGGTTCGAGGCCTTGGAGATGTCCATCGACGGGCTTGACGTGGCGAGCGTGTCCGCGCTGGAACGGGGTGCGTAGATGCCCGTACGGAAGAACTCGTCGAGGACGTCGTTCTCGTTCGTTGCAAGCAGGAGACGACGCAGCGGGACGCCCATCTCGCGGGCGAGGTGGCCGGCGTAGATGTTGCCGAAGTTGCCCGAGGGCACGACGACGTCGACCCGGTACCCAGGGCGGTCCTCCGCCGGGAGGGTGTCAGTCATGCGCAGCCAGGACCAGACGTAGTAGACGATCTGCGCGGCGATGCGTCCGAAGTTAATGGAGTTGACGGCGCCGATGGAGTACCGGGCCTTGAAGTCCGTGTCGGCATTGACGGCCTTCACCAGGTTCTGGCAGTCGTCGAAGACACCCTCGACGGCGATGTTGTGGATGTTCGGGTCGGCGAGCGAGTACATCTGAGCGCGCTGGACGTCACTCATCCGACCCGCGGGCGAGAGCATGAAGACGCTGACCCCGTCCTGGCCGCGGAAGGCGTGCTCGGCGGCAGAGCCCGTATCACCGCTGGTCGCCCCGAGGATGTTGAGGACGAGGCCCCGCTTCCGCAGGACGTAAGGAATGGCCTGACCGAGGAACTGCATCGCCAGGTCCTTGAAGGCCATCGTCGGGCCTTCCGACAGCCCGACGAGCACGAGGCCGTCGGCCACCTGGTCGAGACCCGTGAGCGGGACCGCCGGAGACGGAAAGCGGTCCTCCCCGTAGGCGGCGCGGGTGAGCTGGAGAAGATCGTCGTCGGCGATGTCGGTGGCGAACAGACCGATGACCTTCGCTGCCAGGTCGGCGTACGGCAGGGCACGCAGCTCCTCGAGCGCGGAGGTGCCGAGGGAAGGCAGCTCCGCCGGGACCGCCAGACCGCCGTCGGGTGCGAGCCCCGTGAGCAGGACGTCGCTGAAGCCGATCGGTTCCATGCCGCCGCGCGTCGAGATGAACTGCATGAGCCTGCCTTCGTGGAGGTGGTGGGGTACGCCTAGGGACCCGCTCACCCTACTGCCGACCGCGATGTGGAACCAGAGCGTTCATTAACCGGATGCGGAATCCGGCTCGCAAACGGGTCTCGTGGAAGCGCCGGGTCAGGACAGGACCCGCTCGACCTCGGCACGGAAGGAGGCCTTGGGGCGCGAGCCGGAGAACTGGTGGAAGACCTCGCCGTCGCGCACGACGGCGAAGGTCGGGATGGAGCGGATGCCGAAAGAGCGTGCGGTGGCCGGGTTCTCGTCGATGTCGACCTTGACGAAGACGGCCTTGCCGTCGAGCTCCGCGGCGACCTCCTCGACGATCGGTGCCATCTGGCGGCACGGGCCGCACCACTGGGCCCAGAAGTCGATGACCACGGGCAGCTCGGCGGACATGACCTCGGCCTCGAAGGTGGCGTCGGTGACGGTGAGGACGGATGACATGGATGTACTCCTCTTGGTGATCTCAGGGGTCCGGAGGTCGGACGATGACGGCGCAGACGCCGGGCTCGGGGCCCTCCTCAGGCGGAGAGCGCGGTCAGGTACTCCTGGGCGTCGAGGGCGGCGCGGCAGCCGGAGCCGGCGGCGGTGACAGCCTGCTGGTAGATGGGGTCGGCGACGTCGCCACAGGCGAAGACACCGGGGATGTTCGTGCGCTGGCTGGGCGCGTCCACCGTGATGTAGCCGGCCTCGTCGAGGTCGAGCACGCCCCGCACGAGCTCGGAGCGCGGGATCTGGCCGATGGCCACGAAGATGCCCGCGGCCGGGACCTCACGCAGCTCACCGGTGACGGTGTCCTTGAGCGTGACGGACTCGAGCGAGTCCGTGCCGTTGAGGGCGCTGACCGTCGAGTTCCAGGCGAAGGAGATCTTCGGGTCCTTCATTGCGCGCTCAGCCATGACCGCGGAGGCGCGCAGCTGGTCGCGTCGGTGGACGACGGTGACCGAGCTGGCGAAGCGGGTGAGGTACGTGGCCTCCTCCATGGCCGAGTCACCGCCGCCGACGACGACGACGGGCTGGTCCTTGAAGAAGAAACCGTCGCAGGTCGCGCAGTAGGACACGCCGTGCCCCGACAGACGCTCCTCGCCCTCGAGACCGAGCCTGCGGTACTCCGAGCCCGTCGAGATGATGACGGTCCTGGCCTCGTAGACCTCGTCGTCGGTGGTGATGCGCTTAATGTCACCGGTGAGGTCGAGGGACACGACGTCCTCGTAGCGCAGGTCGGCGCCGAAGCGCTCAGCCTGCTCCTGCATCTGGGTCATGAGCTCGGGGCCCATGA
>CALEXZ010000036.1 GCA_937926195.1 uncultured Actinomyces sp. | reverse complement strand
TCTTCCCCTTCCTGTTCATCACCATCGCCTGCGGCGCCCTGTCCGGCATGCACGCGACCGTCTCCTCGGGCACGAGCCCCAAGATGATCCAGAAGGAGAGCCAGGTGCGCATGATCGGCTACGCCGGCATGCTCATGGAGTCCTTCGTGGCCATCATGGCCCTGGCGGCGGCTGTCTCCCTGTCCCCGGGCATCTACTTCTCCATGAACACCTCTGCGGCCACCATGGACGCGCTGGCGGGACCCGACACGGTTGCCGCCGCCGCCGACCGTGAGGACGTCGCCGCGCAGGCGGTGGAGAACCTGGGTGTGACGGACGCGCACGGTGACTCGCTCGTGCCCGTGTGGGACTCCTGGGACGAGCAGGGCAACCCGAAGACGTACACCGACGCCGACGCCCTGCGTCAGGTCGCCGCCGACGTCGGTGAGCCCAGCATCGTCTCGCGCACCGGCGGAGCCCCGACCCTGTCGGTCGGCATGTCGCACATCCTCCACCAGATCGGCGGAGGCCGGGCGATGATGGGCTTCTGGTACCACTTCGCCATCATGTTCGAGGCGCTGTTCATCCTCTCCGCGGTGGACGCGGTCACCCGTGTGGCCCGCTTCCAGCTCGGTGACGCCCTGGGCAACATCTGGCCCAAGTTCCGCGACCCGTCCTGGCACGTGGGCGCCTGGGCGACCACCGGCGTCGTCGTGGCCGCCTGGGGCTCGCTGCTGCTCATGGGTGTGACCGACCCACGCGGAGGCATCCAGACCCTCTACCCGCTGTTCGGCATCGCCAACCAGCTCATCGCGGCCATCGCGCTGCTGCTGTGCCTGGTGATGACGGTGCGCAAGGGCTACCTCAAGCACGCGTGGATACCGGCGATCCCCCTGGTCTTCGACACGGTAGTGACCTTCACGGCCTCCTGGCAGAAGATCTTCTCGACGGACGCGCGGGTGGGCTACTTCCAGCAGTGGCGCAACGCCAAGGAGCTGGTGACCACCCTCACCGACCCGGAGGCGATCGCCGTCCAGAGGGCGATCATCCGCAACACGATGATCCAGGGGACGCTGAGCATCGTCTTCCTCGTGCTCGTCGCCTTCGTCATGGTGTGCGCCGCTGTCACCATGGTCAAGGCGGTGCGCACCCGGGACACGACGACGTCGGAGGACCCCTACCAGGAGTCGAACTTCTACGCGCCCGAGCACATGATCGCCAACGCCCTGGAGAAGAAGCTCGTCGCCGAGTACGAGGTCAACGGCGATCCGGCGCTCATCCCGGGTCGCTCGCACTCGCACGCGGGTCACTGAGGCCCGTGCTCGTGCACCGGGACACCCCCTGCGTGGATGAGCAGGGCTGCGGGCCGACGGCGAGGGCAGCGGCGCTGTCCTCACCGTCGGCACCGCCGCTGCCGTCAGCCCGCGGCACCTCACGGCTACGGGCCGCGGTGGGCCGTGCCCGCACCGGCCTGGCGCAGGCACGTCGGCTGTGGCGCGACTTCACCGGCGAGTCCGCCTACGAGCGCTACGTCGAGCGGCACCGCCGCGAGCACCCCGGCCACGAGCCGATGACGGAGCGCCAGTGGTGGCGGGCGAAGACGGACTTCGACGAGGACAACGTCCAGGCGCGCTGCTGCTGAGCGCCGCCACGGCCGTCGTGCCGGCGGTCCGTCCGCGAGGACCGGCCGCCGGCACACCTGCCTCCGGCACGACGAAGGCCCGGGCTGGATCACCAGCCCGGGCCTTCATGACTCGTGCGCGGGGGGGGACTCGAACCCCCATGATCGTAAGATCACACGGACCTGAACCGTGCGCGTCTACCAATTCCGCCACTCGCGCGAGAAGCGAGGATGACGATAGCCCCCGCACACCCCCCACGTCCAATCCTCGCCAGCGGGGAACACGGTGAGACCCGTCACTCAACCTCCCGGTGCCAGCCGGACGCCGCGGCGCCGGACGGGCCGCCTCGTGCCGCTGGCAGGCCACGGCGGCGGTCCGCAAGTGGTGTCCTCCCCAAGGCATGACGTCACGTGACCTATCCTGCCCTCAGGTCCCAACCGTTACGATGGGCGCGGCTGGCTCGTGCCGTACGGGTCGGCACGACAGGGAGGAGAGGGACATGGGGTTCCTTGACAGGTTCGAGAAGGGTGTCGGGAACGTCACCGGGCGCGCAATGTCCCGTTTCTCCAACGACGTCGAGCCCATCGAGATCGCCTCCAAGCTGCGAGAGACGATGGACAAACGCGCCGCCTCCTTCGCCCGGGACCGCTCCGTCGTACCCAACGTCTTCCGCATCCACCTGGCCCCCTCCGACATGGAGCGCATCAACGCCTGGGGCCTGGACGAGATGGTCCGCCAGATGGCGGAGGTCGCCACCACCCACGCCGCCGAGCAGGGCTACTCCTTCGTGGGCCCCGTGGAGGTCACCTTCATGGCCGACCAGTCCCTGACCGCCCCCGCCATCGAGATCAGCTCCTCCACCCGCCGCGGCACCGCCGCCCCAGCCGCTGCGGCAACCCCCTCCCCGACCAGCCCGATCCTTGACATTGACGGCCAGCGCTACCTGCTCACCGGCCCCGTCACGGTCGTCGGTCGCGGCTCGGAGGCCGACATCATCGTCGACGACTCCGGCGTCTCACGCCGCCACCTTGAGATCCGCCTCACCCAGGGTCACGCCATCGCCACGGACCTGGGCTCCACCAACGGCACCTTCGTCGAGGGCCACCGCATCGACGCCGCCACCCTCCTGGACGGCAACACCCTGACGGTGGGCCGCACGCGGATCATGTTCTGGGACGGCACCCAGGGATCTGAGGCACACGGGTGAGTGAGCTCGCCTTCACCCTGGCGAGGCTCGGCTTCCTCGCCCTCCTGTGGTTCTTCGTGCTGCTCGTCGTGCGCGCCCTGCGCCAGGACGTCGCGGGGGCAGCGCCTGCGAACCGACAGCGTCAGGCCGGTCCCGCACAGCCGGCGCCCACCGGACGACGCCGCGGCGCGACCCGCCTCATCATCACCGAGGGCCCCCTCGCGGGTTCCACGGTCCCGCTGTCACCGACGTCGATCACCATCGGCCGTTCGCCGTCGTGCACCCTCGTCCTCGAGGACTCCTACGCCTCCTCGCGCCACGCCCGGGTCTTCCCGAAGGACGGCGCCTGGTGGCTGGAGGACCTCGGCTCGACCAACGGCACGACACTCAACGGCCACCCGGTGCACGGCACCGTCGAGCTCCATCTCGGCGAGCCGGTCCGCATCGGCCAGACCACCCTGGAGCTGCGCCCATGACCACCTCCCTGAGATACGCCGCCCGCTCCTCCGTGGGGCTCGTGCGCGCCTCGAACCAGGACTCCGGCTACGCCGGGCCGCACCTCATGGTGCTGTGCGACGGCATGGGCGGCCCGGCCGGCGGTGACCTCGCCTCCGCCATCGCCATCGGCCACCTCAGCCCGCTCGACGCCGACTCCCACAAGGCCGACGAGCTGCTGGACCTGCTGCGCACCGCCGTCCAGGACGCCCACCACGACCTCATGGCCCGCTCGGCCTCCGACCCGGCCCTGGCGGGCCTGGGCACCACCTGCATCGCCATCATGCGCAGCGGCAACAAGCTCGCCATGGTCCACGTCGGCGACTCGCGCGCCTA
>CALEXZ010000035.1 GCA_937926195.1 uncultured Actinomyces sp. | reverse complement strand
TAGGCGTCCTGGCGCTTGAAGCCGTAGGCGGTGCGCTCCTCGAACTGCGGCATGATGTAGCGCGCAGTCGGCAGGGAGGCGGGCGCGGTGGCCTGGAGCTGGCGGCCCAGGGCGTCGAAGTAGGGGCGAGAGCCGGTCATGTCAGTTCTCTCCGTTCTGCTGGATCTCGCGGGCGGAGGACACGATGTGGTCGACGAAGCCGTACTCCAGGGCCTCCCGGGCGCTGAACCAGTGGTCGCGGTCGGAGTCGGCGAGGATCTCCTCGACCGCGTGGCCGGTGTTGGCGGCGGTGATCTCCGCGAGCTCCTGCTTCATCTTGATGATGAGGTCGGCGTTGATGCGGATGTCGGTGGCCGAGCCGCCAGCACCACCGGAGGGCTGGTGCATGAGGACGCGGGCGTGCGGGGTGATGTAGCGCTTGCCCTTGGCGCCGGCCGACAGCAGGAACTGTCCCATGGAGGCGGCCAGGCCGGTGGCGACGGTGACGACGTCGGGCTCGACGTACTGCATGGTGTCGTAGATGGCCATGCCGGCGGTGACGGAGCCGCCGGGGCTGTTGATGTAGAGGTAGATGTCCCGCTCCGGGTCCTCGGCGGCGAGCAGCAGCATCTGGGCGCAGATGGCGTTCGCGTTGTCGTCGCGCACCTCGGAGCCGAGCCAGATGATCCGCTCCTTGAGGAGGCGGTTGTAGATGGAGTCGGTCAGGCCGAGTCCGGCGCCGGGGCCGTCGGCGGCGCTGGGCGTGAAGTGCTCGCTCACGTCAGTCCTCTCGTGTTCGTTGGCGCCAACGCTAACGCCCCGTCACCCTCACTCATGCCCGTCCTCGGGCCGGTTTCGCTCACGGCCTGACGCCCGGGGACCGGGGAGTGTGAGATAGCAGGATCACGCTGGCCTCCAAGCGAGGAGAGGGTAACCTAAGCCCCGGTTATTCACGGTCCTAGGAGTGACAATGACGACGAGTCCGGCCAGTCCCGCCCGCCAGAGCCCGAGGCCGGGTAGCGCCTCGGCGCCCCACGGCACCCGTCAGGCCCCGGAGGCCACGCGCATGCAGGGTCACTGGCTCCTGGCCACCCTCGGCAAGCGGGTGCTGCGGCCGGGCGGCATCGAGCTCACCCGCCGCATGCTCCAGGCGGCCTCTCCTCAGGCCGGGCAGCGGGTGGTCGAGCTGGGCCCCGGCGTGGGCCGCACCGCCGAGATGCTGCTGGCCTCCTGCCCCTCCTCCTACCGGGGTGTGGACCCCAACCCCGAGGGACGCGAGCAGGTCGCCAAGGTCCTCCAGGGGCACCCCGGGGCCGAGTACGTCGTCGCCGACGCCTCCCGCACCGGGCTGCCGGAGGCCAGCGCCGACCTCGTCGTCGGCGAGGCCATGCTCACGATGCAGTCTGAGGCGCACAAGCGCGAGATCATCGCCGAGGCGGCGCGCGTGCTGGCCCCGGGCGGGCGCTACGCCATCCACGAGCTGGCACTGCGCGGCGATCTCACCCCCGACGAGATCGAGGCCACCCGCAAGCAGATCTCCCGCACCATCAAGGTCGGCGCCCGCCCGCTGCCGCTGGAGGGATGGGCCGCACTGCTCACCGAGGCCGGCCTGGTCGTGGAGTGGAGCGGAACCGCCCCCATGCACCTGCTCGAGCCCCGGCGCCTGCTCCAGGACGAGGGCCCGATCGGGGTGGCCCGCTTCCTGCTGCGCATGGCCCGTACCCCAGGGGCACGGGACCGGGTCCGGGCCATGCGCCAGATGTTCCGTCTCCAGGGCGAGATGCTCAGCGCGGTCGCCCTGGTGGCCCGCAAGCCCACCGAGGTGTCGGGAGCGTGACCTCCTGCGCGGCCGCAGCGCCCGCCGTCACCCACGGCACGGGCACCGACCTGGCGATGAAGCACGTCACCCTGGTGCGCCGCGGCCTGACGCTGGTGGAGGACCTGTCGGTGTCCGTGCGTCCGGGCCAGACACTGGCGGTGACCGGCCCCTCGGGGGCGGGCAAGACGACACTGCTGCGGGCCGTTGCCGGCCTGTGCGTCCCCGACGGCGGCACCGTCAGCCGCCCCGACGGGCGCCTGGCGCAGGTCTTCCAGGAGCCCCGGCTACTGCCCTGGTACTCCGCGCACCGCAACATCTCGTTCGTCGTCGACGGTCCCACGCCGGACCTGGTCGCGGTGCAGTGGCTGGAGCGGGTGGGTCTGGCCGGTGCCGGCCACCTGCCTCCGGCGCGGCTGTCGGGCGGCATGCGCCAGCGCGTGGCCATCGCCCGGGCGCTGGCCGCCACACCGAGCGTGCTGCTCGTCGACGAGCCCTTCTCGGCACTGGACCGCCCGTTGGCCGCTGCGCTGCGCAGTGACCTCATCGAGCTGCTGGCCGACCAGCACGTAGTGACCGTCTGGGTGACCCACGACCCCCAGGAGGCTGAGGAGGTCTCCCACCTCCACCTGCACCTGGACGGACCACCCGGTACCTGGCGGCTGAGCACCTGAACCGCCCCTGACCGGCACCCCCACCACCGACCGCACGAACCCACCACGACGCACCCGAAAGGGCCGGAATCATGATCAACCGCCGCCACCTGCTGACCCTGGCCGGACTGTCCGCCCTGGTCCCCGCCACCCTGGCCGCCTGCGCCAAGGACAACACCTCATCCTCCTCCCAGACCTCCGGGTCCGGCTCCCCGGCCTCCGGGGCCGCCTCCCAGCCCCTCGATGTGCTGCGGGTCCACACCCCCACCACCCTGGCCTACACCGCCCCCATGACCTTCTTCGGCACCTACGGCCACCTCGACGGCGTCGTCAAGGAGGTCGCCAAGGACACCTGGGCCAGCGTCGACGTGCTCAAGTCGCTGCTGGTCAGCGGGGACACGGATCTGGCGGCCACCCCGTCCTACGCGGCCGCGAACTTGTTCAACAAGGGCGTGGCGGTGCGCCTGGTCGCCATGCAGGTGTGGGGCATGCTCTACGTCATCGGCCCCGCTGGCTCGGCCGCCCAGGGCCTGGAGTCGCTGCGCGGCCAGTCCGTCGGCGTTCCCCTGCCCGGCAACATGCCCGACCTCGTCTTCCGCTACCTGCTCGCCCAGAAGGGGTGGGACGTCGACTCCGACCTGACCATCACCTCCTACCCCGACGGCCAGGGGGCGCTCAACGCGCTGCTGACCGGTGAGGTCGCCTACGTGGTCCTGCCCGAGCACCCGGCGAGCGTCAGTCTCGCCAGGGCCCAGCAGCAGGGCATGAGCCTGGAGCGCACGGTCGACCTCCAGCAGCTGTGGGCGGAGGTCACCGGCGGCGAGGCCCGCTTCCCCATGGCCGGACTGGTCATGCCCACCGCCCTGACCGAGGATCCCGCGCTGGTGGGTGCCGTCCTGGACGAGCTCGAGGCGGCCGTCGAGGACGTCAACGCCATGTCCGAGGAGACGGTCCAGGCGATCGCAACCGCCAACGAGGTGCCCGCCCCGGTGGTCACCGAGGTCATCCCCCGGCTGCAGCTGAGCATCGTCCCGGCCGCCGAGGCCCGCGCCGAGCTGGAGGACTTCTACACCCGGCTGTCCACACTCAACCCCGACATCATCGGCGGCTCCCTTCCGGCGGACGACTTCTACGTCGCTGACCCGCGTTGATGCCCGAGCGACGCTCCCGGGCCGAGCGGCTGCGCTCCGCCCTGCTGTGGTGGCTCGGACTGGCCCTCGCTGTCGCCATCTGGCACGTGGCGGCCCTCGGCCAGCCGGCCTACGTCCTGCCGGGACCGGCCGCCGTGGTCGAGGCGCTGGAGGGCCTGGCCCGCGAGGAGGAGCTCGGCCCCGCCCTGGCGCTGACCGTCCAGCGCGGGGCCGTCGGGCTGGGGCTCTCCTGCCTGCTGGGCATACCGCTGGGCTGGGCGATGGGCACGTGGTCGTGGTTGCGCGAGCTGCTGGACTCGTGGACCCAGGTGCTCATGTCCGTGCCGCCGATCGTCATCGTCGTCGTCGGCATGATCTGGCTGGGACCCACCGCCGGCGTCGTCGTCCTGGTGGTGACCCTGGTGACCCTGCCGTTGCTGACCACCACCGTGCGCGACGCCGTGGCGGGTGTCGACCCCGACCTGCTGGACATGGCCAGGGTCTTCGCCCGCGGCCGGGCGTGGACGGTGCGGCGCATCATCCTGCCCGCGGTGGCGCCCCCGGTGCTGTCCGCCCTGACCGTCGCCGTCGGCCAGGGCGTGCGGGTCACCGTCATGGCCGAGCTGCTCAGCACCACCGCGGGGCTGGGCGCGCAGGTCCAGCAGGCGCGCACCAACCTGGAGACCGCCGACGTCTTCGCACTGTCCCTCGTCATGGCGGCGCTCACCCTGGCCCTGGAGCTGTGCGTCCTGGGGCCATTGCGGCGCCGGCTGTCACAACCCTCGGTATGAGGCCCCGCCTCACCGCGCACCACGATCAACCAGTGACAACACCACCTGAAAGGACACCGATATGGCAACCACCCCCGTCACCGAGTCCCTGTTCCGTCTGGGCCTGAACGAGGCCCTGCCGATCAGCGAGGAGGCCACGACCTCGCGCGTCGTGGTCAACAACGAGCTCCTGCGCACCGTCATCTTCACCTTCGACGCCGGGCAGCTGCTCACCGAGCACGCCTCCCCCAAGGCCGTCGTCGTCACGCTCCTGGAGGGCGAGATGGACTTCTCGGTCGGTGAGCGCACCGAGCGCATGAGCGCCGGCGACGTCATCTACCTGGCACCGGGCGAGCGCCACGCCCTGACTGCGGTGACCCCCTGCCGCATGCAGCTGGTCATGGTGGACGTCGACGCGCAGGGCTGAGCCCCGCTCATCCCGCCGGCTCGCCGCCTCCCCCGGTCGGCTCGTCCGACTGGAGGAGGCGGCGCAGCAGGGCGATGTCGTGGAGGTCCTCGGGGCGCGGCTCGTAGCCCCGGTGGAGCTCCATGAGGCGGGCCGCGGTGGCGACCACGACCCGGCGACCGCCGATGCGGCCCCGCGTGCGGTCGGCGGCGCGGTGCTCGAAGACCTGGGTGCCGAAGCCCGCCTGCACGCCGTCGCCGCGCCCGTCGACCTTCATGGGGTGCAAGTCGACGCCGCACTGCCCCCGCCTGAGTTCGACGCGGATCGGCAGCCAGTCCGCGACCACCTCGTAGCCCCGCCCGCGCAGCCACCGAGCCAGGCCGTCGCACGCCCCCGCCTCGACGATGACATCGAGGTCCCGGTGGGGGCGGGTGGCGCGCCCGACGAGCGCGTCGACGGCCCACCCTCCGGTGATGACGTGGACGGCCCCGCGCGCCTCCAGCCAGTCGACGACGGCGAGGACCTCCTCGGCGGGCATTCCCGCCTCCCCGCCCGCGACGCCGGT
>CALEXZ010000034.1 GCA_937926195.1 uncultured Actinomyces sp. | reverse complement strand
TCTTGTCCGCGAACTGGCGCAGGTGGATCTTGGAGGACTTGTAGGAGCAGTGCTCAGACCACATGACCGAGTACATGGCCAGCTCGGCGGCCGTGGGACGACGCCCCAGGAGCCTCCTGATGTCCTCGTACTCCTGCTGCTTGAGCCCCAGGTCCTTCCACGGCATCTCCCGCTCGGGGGTGGCCGCGGCGTCCTGGACGGTGTCCGGGGGGACGACGGCAGTGGTCTGGGTGGTGGGCGCCATAGGTGCTCCTGAACGTGGAGGGTAGAGCCAGGCCCTGAGGATACCGTCGGCCCCGGCAGCACCAGGTCAGGGCCGACGGCGTGGCGCAGGGCGCACCCGCGGCGCGAGACGCACGGCCCCGGGCGCCCTCTCAGACGAGGCTGCCGTCCTTGGAGGCGAGGATCATAATGAACTCGACAAAGGTCCAGAGGCCGTTGACCGAGTAGACGATCCAGGCGATGATGAAGGGGACGGTCGTCGTGATGCTGTCCTCAACATACGAGTACGAGTACGGGTACGAGTAGGGGCTGACGACGTACGAGGGCTCGTAGGTGGCAATGCTGATAATAAGGAGGATGAGCCCGATGGCGAAGAGGACAATGTGCCCGATCGCCTGGGCGGTCTGCTTCCGGTAGAAGTTGTGGGCCCCGAACCAGCCCAGGAAGAAGGCCAGGAGGGCCGCGGTCGACTTGGACCTGGCGTTCGGGTTCTGCGGGTACAGGTAGGGCTGCGCGTACCCGGGCTGGGGGACGTAGCCCTGGGGCGCGTAGCCCGGCTGGGCGGGATAGTTGGGCTGGTAGAAGGGATCCTGGCTCATAGCCTCTCCTCAGGGTCGTGGACGGTGAAAGACGGTTGGTGCAAGGGCGGCGGCGCAGGCCCGGCGCCCCGGAGGATGGTCTTAGAGAGTCTTCAGAGAAGCGTCCCGTCCTTGGACGTCGCGATCCAGAAGAGCTCGGCGACGGCCCAGAGGCAGTCAACGAGCAGGAGGCCGCAACCCGCGATCGTCCCGAACGACGTGTGGGAACCGATGAGGATAGCGACCCCCATAAAGCACAGGAAGACGTGGCCGACCCCTGGAGAAGCTGCCCGCGGTAGAAGTTGTGCCCCCCGAGGTATCCCAGGAACACGGCCAGACCCACTGCGGTCGACCTGGACCTGGTACGGGAGCCCTCAGGGGCGGGGCGACCGCCCCGGGCGCCCGGGCACCGGGGAGCCCCCGGACGGGCGAGCGGGCGATCCAGGACGGTGGGAGCCGGGCTTCTGGCTCATGTCGCCTCCTTAAACACAGACGTGAGATTAGGTGGCTGATCATAGCACCAGGGCCCTGCCTGGCCGCCGTCGACGGGGCCTCTTAGGATCCGGTCGTCGGCACGGGGCCGCGCCCGGTCAGGGCGGGTTCAGGTGAGCCTGCCGTCGTCGGACACCAGGACGATAATGAACTCGATAAAAGCCCACAGGGCGTTGACCCCCAAGACAAACAGGGAGCCGAGCGTCAGGAGCCCGACGGTAAACTCCTTGTCACTCCCATTCGGGATGTAGGGGTCATTCGCCACCATGACAAGGGCGGTCACGAACAGGGCAATGGCCAGCACCGCCATGACGAGGTGGCCGATCGCCCGGCCGGTCTGCCTCTGGTAGAAGTTGTGGGCCCCGGCCCAGCCCAGGAAGAAGGCCAGGACGGCCGCGGCCGCCTTGGACTTGGGCACGGCGTACTGGGGGTCGGCGTACATGACGGCCTGGCCCGCGTAGGGCTGGGCGGCGTATGCCTGACCAGCATAGGCCTGGCCCGCGTAGGCCTGGCCCGCGTAGGGATCCTGCGCCGAGGGCGCGTAGGGGGCGCCCGCCTGCGGTGCGGAGGGCGCGTAGGGCGAGGCGCCCGAGGGGTCGTAGGGCTGGGGAGCGTAGGGGTTCTGGCCCACGGTTCCTCCTGGGGGAGATAGGGACGGACGCACGGTTCAGGGCACCATTCTGGCAGCCCCCGGCACCCGCTATCCTGGCACAAAACGAGACACGACCCCCGCAGTGCTGCGCATCACAAGAAAAAGAGGCAGGATTTGGACTATGAGAACCATTGACGTCGCCCCCCTGCACCTGGCCGACCTCGCCTCGCACCTGGACGAGGTCGCCACCCGCCGCCTGCGTGACGGGGTCGAGGCCGCCCACGGCCTCCTTGACGGCCGTACCGTGTGGACCGTCACCCCCAACGCCTCCGCGGGCAGCGGCCCGGCGGAGATCGTCGCCCCCATTGTGGGATACGCCATTGAGCAGGGCATTGACGCCCGCTGGCTCATCCTGGACGCCCCCGCCGAGTTCCTCACCATCTCGGCCCGGCTCCACGCCGGCATCCACGGCGACCGCGGCGACGGCGGCCGGCTGGGGGAGAAGCAGCGCGACATCTACGAGCACGTCCTGAGCTCCAACGCCGAGAACGTCGAGGGGGTGCGCGACGGCGACGTCGTCATCCTCCACGACCCGCCCACGGCCGGCCTGGCGCGGTTCTTCAAGGCGGCCGGCGCCACCGTCGTGTGGCGCTGCCACCTGGGCACGCAGGACGCCGGCGAGGCCGGCCAGCACGCCTGGGCCTTCCTGGACCGCTACCTGGAGGACACCGACCTCACGGTCGTCTCCTGCGAGGAGTACCGCCCGCCCTTCACCGAGGTCGAGCGCTGCGCCGTCATCCCGCCGTCGATCAACCCCGACAGCCCCAAGAACCAGGTCCTGGGCCTGGACGAGGCCTGGTCGGTGGCCCGCCTCTCGGGGGTGTTCGCCGGTGAGCCGCCCTTTGAGGCGGTGCCCTTCGTGCGCGAGGACGGCCGTCCGGACGCCATCCGGGCCACCGCCGACGCCGCCGGTCAGGTCACCGGCGTCAACCTGCCGGTCCCGCTGGGCTCGCGCGTGGTCACCCAGGTCTCCCGCTGGGACCCGCTCAAGGGCATGGAGGAGCTCGTGGAGGTCTTCGCCGCCCACCTGGCCGACCTGCCCGAGGACACCCACCTGCTCCTGGTGGGCCCGCAGCCCGACCCGGACCGGGAGGCACAGGCGCAGCGGGTCCTGGAGGAGGTCCTGGAGGCGGTGGACCTCCTGCCCCGCTCAGCGGCCCGTCGCGTCCACGTGGCGGCCATCCCCGCGCGGGACCGGGAGGTCAACGCCGTGACGGTCAACGCCCTCCAGCGGGTGAGCACGGTGGTCACCCAGCGCTCCCTGGTGGAGGCCTTCGGCCTGACGGTGGCCGAGGCCATGTGGAAGAAGGCGCCCGTGGTGGCCTCGGCCGTGGGCGGTATCAGGGACCAGGTGGAGGACGGCCTCACCGGGTGCCTCGTGGATCCCGGCGACGGCGCCGCCTGGGCGTCCGCGGTCTCCAGCCTCCTGCTGTTCCCGGAGCGGGCTGGCGAGATGGGGCAGGCGGCCCACGAGTCGGTGCGCCGCTCCTTCCTGCCTGACCGCCACATGCTCCAGCTCATTGACGTCCTGGCCCAGGCCATCGACATCACCTGAGGGGCCCGCGGGCCAGCCTGTGGGCAGGCCCCAGGTGGCCTACCAGCCCCATGAGCCCGGTTACCGTACCAGGACGACTCCGCCCCCTGGCCGCCACCAGGGTCCTCGTGCTCGCCTGCCTGGCGACCACCTGCACGTGGCTGGTCCTCGCATCGGCCTTCACCGAGCACTCGTTGCACATCAGGCTCATGCCCCTGTGCTCCGCGGTGACGCTCGTCGTCTCGCTCTACCAGGCACGACAGGGCCGGGCACCGTGGCTGGCCCTGGCCGCCGGCATCCTGGGGACGTACGACGCCGCGACAGCATGCCTCCTCTTCTACTACGAGCTCGCCGTCCTCCTCCCCCCGTACTACGTGCTCAGTCTGAGCCTGACCGCCCTCTGCCACCAGGCGGTCCTGGTGCTCCACGTCCTGCTGGTCCTCGTCGCGCTGCCGGCCACGAGGACCGCGCCCGCGCCTGCCCGCCACATCCTGGTCCTGCGGGCGGGGGCCACGGCCCTCGGTCTTCTCGTCATCAGGACGGTCCTGGCCTGTCCGCTCACCCTCTGGGAGGACTACTCCCGCTACGGCCGCCTGTCCCCTGACGGCATCCTCACCCTGACCACCGGCATGACGTGGAGCATGGTCTCCGGCCCGCCTCTGGGGACGGCCAGGCCCGTCCCCCTCCTGCCAGCCTCCGTCGTAATACTGGTCGTCCTCGGCGTCCTGGCGGTGGTGCCCCTCCTGGACCTGCACCGGGCGTTCCGGGACCTGCCCGAGGCGGCCCCGTCCCAGGCCCGGATCCGCAGGACCCGGACCCTGCTGTCAGTCGCCGTCGTGCTGCTCACCGCCCAGGTCCTGTGGGGTGACTGGCTGGCACACGGGTCCGTGTTCAACAACCAGTGGACCTGGCTCACCCACGTCCTGTCGGTCTTCCTCATGCTCGCTGCCTTGTGCGGGCTGTGGGGGGTGCCGGGCGGGCCGCGCGACCCGCGCACCGGCAGGTGCCTGGTGGTGGTACCAAGGACCTATCACGCCACGGCTGACGCGCTCGCGGTCTGGAGGACCCTGGGCGGAGGTCCCCTCCGACAAGGATCCCCCGGCACTGACCAGGACCCGCGCTACCGGCTCCCCTCGCCGTCGGTCACCTTCTGGGTGTCCTGCCTCACGGGTCCGGGTGGCCTGGTCCCGCTCATAAAGGGCAACGCCGCCGCCCAGTCGGAGGGGGTCCTCACCTTCTCCTACCTGGTCGCCTTCGCCCTGGGGACGGTGACCTGCGTCCTGCTCGTCACCGTGGCGGTGGTGGACTGGCACCTCGTCATCGGCCCCCTGCCGTTCTAGGAGCAGGCAGGGCAGCAGGGCCGCCCCCTGGCCCCCGCCAGGCCCCCACCAGGGCCGGGCACGGTGCGAGCCGGGCACGGCGTACGGCGGGCCCGGCACGGGCCTGGCCCCCCACCGGTACGTGGGGCGTCAGGCGCCCACGAGGCAGCTGATCACGGACTGGAAGAGGCGCAGGCCGTCCACGCCCCGGCGCATGCCCGCCGGGCTGTCCGGGCCGAACCCGGGCTCGACAGCGTGCTCGGGATGGGGCATGAGGCCCACCACGTTGCCGCGCCGGTTGCGCACACCGGCGATGTCACGGGCGGAGCCGTTGGGGTTGGAGCCCAGGTAGCGGAAGACCACCAGGCCCTCGCCCTCGAGGCGGTCGAGCTCGGCCGGTGAGGCGATGAAGTTCCCCTCGCCGTTCTTCATGGGCACGACGACCTCCTCACCCTGGTCAAAGGACCCCGTCCAGGCGGTGGTGACGGACTCCACGCGCAGACGCTGCTCGGTGCAGACAAAGCGCTGGTGGTCGTTGCGGATGAGGGCCCCGGGCAGCAGGTGGGCCTCGGTGAGGACCTGGAAGCCGTTGCAGATGCCCAGCACCGGCATACCCGCCCTGGCGGCGGCCACCACCTCGTCCATGACGGGGGCGAAGCGGGCGATCGCCCCGCAGCGCAGGTAGTCGCCGTAGGAGAAGCCCCCGGGGACGACGACGGCGTCCACGCCGTGGAGGTCAGCGTCCTTGTGCCACAGGGTCACCGGCTCGGCCCCGGCCAGGCGCACCGCGCGCAGGGCGTCGACGTCGTCCAGGGTGCCGGGGAAGGTGACCACGCCAATGCGGGCGCCGGTCGGCGCTGGGGTGCTCATGGCTCAGGCCTCCTCGGCGTGCACGGAGACGACGTCCTCAATGATCGGGTTGGACAGGAGCTTGTCGGCGGCCTGGCGGGCGGCCTCCAGGTGCGCCGGGGTGACCGGGCCGTCCACGCTCAGCTCAAAGCGGCGGCCCTGGCGTACGGCGGTGAACTGGTCGAACCCGAGGCGGGGCAGGCTGCCCACGACGGCCTTGCCCTGAGGGTCCAGGATCTCGGGTTTGGGCATGACCTCGACGACAATGCGTCCCATCGGCTCTCCTCGGGGGAAGGTAGGTGTCTGCGCGATTCAGCCTACCTGCTCCGCGGGGGCGCCGCCCGTCCAGGCGACCACCGGGCCCAACCGTCCCCGACCAGGTCCGACCGGGCTCAGGAAGCCCGCCCCGGGCCGCCCCGACCTGCACCAGCAGGCCTCGGCCCGCCTCAGGACGTCGGGGTGCAGGTGCCCCGGGTGTATCCGTAGGCGGCCAGGGCCTCAAAGGTCTGAGGGGTCGGCGGGGCGACGAAGGTGCCCTCCAGGTCCGGTGCGGGCACGGTGACGCTGCTCAGGGCCCCCTCGCGGGCCGTGGCGGCCGAGCGGGCCAGGGAGACCAGGTCCCACACACTGGTGCCTGTGTCCAGGGTGAGGTCCCCGGCGATGTCGTGGGCCAGGGCGTGGGCACGCAGCGGGTCGCGCACCTGCCGGGCCAGGGCCGCCAGGAGGGAGCGCATGACCGACGCGCTGAACTCGCTGCGACGTCGGGCCCCCTCCGGGGCGGGCAGGGCGGTCCACACCCCGTCCCGGAGCACCTCCGGGTGGCGTGAGCGCACCAGGGCCAGCGCGTCCACGCCGCTCAGGTGCTGGGTGCCGCCGGGCAGGTCCAGCCCGGCGCGGGCGTCACGCACCGGCTCGGCCACCTCCACGTCCACCCCTCCCAGGGCGTCCACGAGGCGCGCGAACTGGGCCATGTCCACCACCACCAGGTGGGTGGCCCTGACCCCCAGGCCGGTGCACAGCAGGTCCACGGTGGCCTGGGGCCCGCGAAGGTAGCTGGCGGCCAGGCGGTCCACGGTCCCGTCCGCCCCGACCAGCATGAGGTCACGGGGCAGGCCCAGGATCCGGGTCCCCTGGCTGCCGGGCTGGAGCAGCAGGACGACGTCGGCCCTCTGGCCGCTCACGTCCTCGGAGGTGCCGTAGCGTGCGGGGCCGTCGGGCAGGTCCTGGCGGGAGTCGGTGCCCACGAGGAGCCAGGTCTCCGGGGGCCCGCCTGAGCCGGTAGCGGCAGGGAGGGCCAGATCCACGTAGTCGGGCCGGTAGGCCAGGACAGCCAGATCCGCCCCCAGCGCCACCAGGAGGACGACCAGGACCACCGCCACGAGGGAGGTGAGCCCCCGCCACGAGCGCAGGGACGGGCGCCAGCGTCGCAGGCCGCCCCGCAGGTGCGGGCCGCCTCGTGAGAGGAGCCGCGGACGGCGTTCCGGGCCCGCGGCGCCGTCGGACCGGGGACGCCCCTCCGCCGGGGCCAGGGCCTGCGGACAGGTCCTGGCCCCGGCGGAGGAGTCAGGTGAGAGGGCAGCCAGGGGTCAGGCCCGACGCCGACGTACGACGGTCACTGCCCCCACGCCGACGAGGACCGCGGCGCCCAGGGCCAGGGTGGCGTCGACACCGGTCCTGGCCAGGTCGCTGCCGCCGGGCTTCTTGGTCCCGCTGGCGGGCTGGGCGGAGGGCACGCCGGGGTCGTCGTCCTTGTCCGCGGCGGCCATATTGCCGTCACCGGCGCCGTTGGCGAAGCTGAACAGGCCGCCCGAGACCTTAATGAGGGTCAGGCTCGCGGCGGACTCGCCGTAGCGGCTCCCCGTCAGCACCAGCTTGTAACGGCCGTCCGGGACGCCTCCCGGTGCGGCCAGGGAGCCGAGGACCTTGCCCTCAGCGTCCACGGTGAGGGTGCCGACCTGGTAGGTGACGGACTCGTCGGTGGTGTCCACCAGGGTGGCGGTCACGGTCTCACCAGGGGTGAAGCCGTTGCCCCCGACGTTAAAGGACTGGGCGCCCACGGAGGCCCCCTCAATGGTGTAGGTACCAGTGACGTGGGTGTTGTCGAAGTAGATGGGCACGCTCACGGCCCGGGTGGCGTCGTTGTAGCCGTAGCAGCCCACGGACAGGGTCCAGCCGTCCTCGTTCACGTCGCCGCCGTGGGTTGTCACCATCTCGGCGATATTGAGCTCCGTGGACCAGTTGCCGTCCGGGTCAGGGCGCGTGGACGCGGAGACGTCCTGGAGGCCGCTCTGACCGTTGTGGAGCAGGGAGACGCGGACCTGCGGGGCGTACTCCTTCTTGTCCGGGTCCGTCGTCTTGGAGAACTCGTTGGAGCAGCCGGAGCCGTTGAGGACCACGGAGGTGCTTGCGGGGTCAAGCGCCTGGCTGCCGATGTGGACGGTGAACCCGTCCGTGCTGTTGTCGTAGGCGAGGGCCGGGGAGGCTAGCGGGCCGTTGGTGGCGGCCAGGGCCGCGCCAACGCTCAGGATGGCGGCGGTACGTCCGAGACGCATTGGTTCCTCCAGGTGGATATGGGATCTAGGACCAGGGACGTGGCGTGGGACAGGCCACGACGCAGCATGATTCTATCGTCCCCGAAGGCAGGGACAGGCCCGCTGACCGCCAGAGGTGACGTGACTCTCACAACGAACCGCGTGAGTCAGTACACCCCCAGCCAGTCAGCGGCCAGGCGTGTGGCGGTGATCCCCCCGACGGCCAGGGCCGCCGTCGCCAGGAGCCAGGCGGGCCCCAGGACCAGGGCGACCACCGCGCACACCAGGGCGGCGGCGAGCATGAACCCGCCCACGGCCCCGGCCACGCCCGCGGGGGCGTGCCTGGAGGGGTCCACCGTCGAGGTCCCCATGATGGGCGTGGGCCCGGAGGTGACACGTACCCGCGGCGGCCCCCCGTCCTGCCAGCCCGTACCCTGCTGGCCCGCACCGGCGGGGCCCGCCCCCAGGAGCCGACGAGGGTCGGCGACCTCCACCGATCCGCTGGTCAGGCCCGCGGCGGCGTCCACGAGGGTCGGCGTCCAGCGGTCCGCCTCCCTGCGCACCGGGGTGCCTCCCGCCCAGGCGAGGTAGCCGGCGGCAGCGACCAGGCCCGCCCCTCCCAGGGCGGCCACCAGCCACGGCGGGATCCAGGGGTGCCCGGCCTGGGCGCTGCGGGCCAGGTTCATGGCGGCGCTGGTGGCCAGGACCAGTCCCAGGAGGGCGAAGACGACCCCCATGAGACGCTGGCGGCGGGCCGTGGCGCCCCAGGGCGAGCCCCGGCGCGGGGCAGCGGCGTCGGCGGGCCCGCCCCAGTCGGTGGCGTCCTGCGGGCCGCGAGCGCCGAGACCAGGACTCCCCCACCTCGTGGCGCCCTCCTGGTCGAGGTCGACGGCGTCCGGGTGGGCCGGACGGCGGGGGCCGCCCCAGTCCACGCCGGAGGCGGGCTCGCCCCGGCGGCGGGCAGGCCGCTGCTGGCGGGCGGTCACGACAGCACCTGCCCCAGGACGGAGGCCAGTCCCAGGGCCAGCAGGACGAACCCCAGCGTGCCGGCCAGGAGCTGGGCCAGCCGCGCCAGGCTCTCCCCGGTGGTGGTGCCGGCCAGGTGCTCGTCCGCCCACCGGCCCGGGGCGGAGGCGGCCACCAGAGTGGTCACGGGCCCGGAGACCACGTCCAGGGTGGTCAGCTCGCGGCGGTCGGGATCCGCCTCGGGCAGGGTGAGCTCACCGGCGACGGTGCGCAGGACCAGCTGGCCCGCGGCGTGCCCCGCGGCACGGCCCTCGTGCTGCCCGCGGGCCCGGGACGCCGCCTGGGGCGACCCGTCCGCCTCCTGCCGGCCCCTGCGCCACCGGCGCCGGGTGCGTGCCGGGTCGTCCTGGCGGAGCCGGTCACGCCGGGCGGCCCGGGAGCGGACCCGGGCCAGGCGCAGACGCGGCGCGTTGACCACCAGGGAACGGGCCGGGACCCGCAGGACGGCCAGGAGGGCCAGGCCTACCACGACCAGGGAGGTCCCGCCGAGCAGGGCGGCGACCCCGTGCGCGCCCAGGGCGTTGCTGACCGCCGCCCCCAGGGCGAGGACCACGACCATCCCGGTCCCGGCCAGGACGACGACCAGCCCGGGACCGGGGCGGAAGGTGCGTTGGCTGGCGGCCTCAGGGGGCTCTGCCGCGTCGGCACCCGGCCCGGGCGGGCTGGCGGGCCCGGGCGGGGATCCCCGCCCCGAGGCCGTCGGCGGCACTGACCGCTCGGTCATGCCAGCGCCCTGCCGGTGAGCCGCTCGTAGGCCTCCAGGTAGCGCTCCCGGGTGCGCTCGACCACGTCGTCGGGCAGGGCGGGCGGTTCCTGCCCGCTGGCACGGTCCCAGCCCGAGGCCGGGGAGGTGAGCCAGTCACGCACGTACTGCTTGTCGAAGGAGGGCGTGGCCCGCCCCGGGACCCACGCCTCGGCGGGCCAGAAGCGGGAGGAGTCGGGGGTGAGGACCTCGTCGCCCAGGACCAGGGCCCCGGTGGCGTCCGTTCCGAGCTCGAACTTGGTGTCGGCCAGGATAATGCCCCGTTCCCGGGCGAGGAGCGCGGCCCGGGCGTACAGGGCCAGGGTGGTCTCGCGCAGGGCGCTGGCGGCGTGAGGGCCCACCATCTGGACCACGCGCTCAAAGGTGACGTTCTCGTCGTGCTCACCGAGCCCCGCCTTGGCGGCCGGGGTGAAGACCGGCTCGGGCAGGCGGGAGGCCTCGGTGAGCCCGTCGGGCAGGGCGACGCCGCAGACGGATCCGTGCTGCCGGTACTCCGCCAGGCCGGAGCCGGTGAGGTAGCCGCGGGCCACGCACTCCACGGGGTACATGTCCAGGCGGCGGCAGACCATGGCGCGTCCGGCGACCGGCCCGGGCACGTCCAGGCTGAGCAGGTGGCCCGGTACGACGTCGGCCAGGCGCTCGAACCACCACACGCTCAGGGCGGTCAGCACCCTGCCCTTGTCCGGCACGGGGGTGGACAGCACGTGGTCGTAGGCGCTAATGCGGTCGGAGGCCACGACCAGCAGGACGTCCTGGCCCACCCAGGGGCCGTCGTCGGCGGGGACGTAGACGTCACGGACCTTGCCGCTGGAGCGGTGCTCCCAGCCGGGCAGGGCGGGGGCCTCAGGCAGGCGGGTGTCACTCATGGCCCCATCCTGCCACCAGGAGCCGCAGGCGGGCGGCCCGGCTGCCTCCCCGGCACCGCATGGCCCCATCCTGCCACCAGGGCCGGCACGCCGGGTGCGGGGTTGTTCCGCAGATGGTGCGAGGCAATAGGGGGCACCAGGGCCGGCGTGCCGGGCACGGGCGTAGCGGCGCGGCTCAGCCGGCCTCGACAGCGGCGACGACGCGGGTGCGCGCCCACATGCGGACCTGCGCGGGGGCGCCCCCGTAGCAGGCCCGCCGGACGCCCTCCCCCGCTGGTCCGTCCAGCTTCACGTACCTGGATCACCCGTCCGGGCCCACCAGGGTGAGGCCGTCGTCGTGGACCACCACCCCGTCAGGCGCCTGGCCCCTGTCCCAGGGCCCGTAGCAGTGTTCCACGTGAATCGTCTCAGGGCCCTCCAGCAGGTCGGCCCCGATCCTGCCGAGGGCCAGGAGAGTGGTCAGCACGCTCACCAGGAGGAGGACCGACCCCAGGCCGACGGCCAGCACCCTGACCATCTTTACCCTGAACATGTAGAGGAACCGCGCGTGCTCGCGGTCCCAGCCTCCCGTCCCGGCCGCCGCCGCGGCCCTCAGGGCGTCCGCCGCCTCCGACTCTGCCCGGGCGACGCGCCCCAGCAGGGGGGCGCTCAGGAGGATCGTCACCGAGACCAGGAGCATCCCCACGGGGTACAGGGCGAGCCGTACCAGGCCGAGGGGGCCCGTACCGGGGAGGACGCCGGGGCGAGGAAGCAGAGGACCCCGCTAAGCAGCGTCGCACCTGCCACCCTCCACGGCGACACGCTCCAGGAGCTGACCCTGAGCAGACGGGTTAGACGTATGGCAGCATCATGTCACCCGTCCCACGGCACGGCCAAGAACACCCTCCGGGGCCGCAGGGGCGCCCCGCTGCTCCCGGCCCTTACCGTTCCTCCGGGGCCGCAGAGAGGCGCCACGAGGGGCGCGGCGGGGGCCGCAAGGGGCGCGACGTCGCGCCAGCCGGAACGCGCCAGCAGAGCTAGCCCTCGCGCACCTCCAGGACGGGGCCTTTGGAGGGGTACCAGCGCATGGTGAAGGGGGCGTGCGAGACGCACAGGTACCGCAGCTGGCTATCCACGCCGCTGCGCACGGCCCCCGAGACGCTGACGTCCAGCTTCTCCCCCGCCTCGGTGAGCAGGTGCGCCGTGTGCTCGCTGCGCGCCCCGGGGCGGCCCAGCGACAGGCACTGGGAGATCCTCAGCTCCTGCGGGCTGGCCACCAGCGACGACACAGTGGCGCCCAGGACGGCGAGGGTCCCGGTCCCGAACAGCACGGCCACGACCGCGATCAGGGTCCTCGCCCAACGCGGACCGCGCCGAGGACCGGCGGGGCCGCCCGCCCGCCGTCCGACCCAGAGCACGGCGCCGAACAGGACGCACCACACCGTGGCAGTCAGGATGAAGGCAGCACGCTGCACCCACCACCAGCCCCCGTTGACCGGGGCCACGAGGGCGGTGAGAAGGACCGCCAGGACGGCGACCACGGCACCGGCGACCCGGCCCCACGGCGGCCTCGGGCGGGTCGCCCTGGGAGCCTCCGACAGCTCCCGGGGCGCTGACCGGCCCACGGGTCAGCGCCCTGCGGCAATGTCGGTGCGGTAGTGGGAGCCGGGCAGGCCCAGGCGCCCCACGGCCTGGTAGGCGCGCTCCCGGGCGGCCTGGACGTCGTCACCCAGGGCCACGACGGACAGGACCCGTCCGCCGGTGGCCACGAGCTCGCCGTCGTCACTGAAACCGGTGCCAGCGTGCAGGACGTGGACGCCCTCCACCTCCTCGGCGGCGTCCAGGCCGGTCAGGAGCCCACCGGTGGTGACGGCGCCGGGGTAGCCGGGGGCGGCCAGGACGACGTCGACGGCGGCCTCGGGCCTCCAGGTGGGGGCGGGGACCTCGGCCAGGCGCCCGGTGGCGGCGGCGTGGAGGAGCTGGGCCAGGGAGGAGGTCAGGCGGGCCAGGACCACCTGGGTCTCGGGGTCGCCGAAGCGGACGTTGAACTCCACCACCCGCAGCCCCTTGCCGGTCAGGGCCAGCCCGCAGTAGAGCAGGCCGGTGAAGGAGGTGCCGCGGCGGGCCATCTCGTCCACGACCGGCTGGGCGACCTCACGCACCACCTGCTCGGTCAGGTCGGCCGGGGCCCAGGTCAGCGGCGAGTAGGAGCCCATGCCGCCGGTGTTGGGGCCGACGTCGCCGTCCCCGACACGCTTGTAGTCCTGGGCGGGGGCCAGCGGGCGGACGGTGGCGCCGTCGCACACGCAGAACAGGGAGACCTCGGGGCCGTCCAGGTACTCCTCGACGAGGACGCGCCCGTCCTGCCTGGCCAGGCAGGAGCGGCCGTGGGCCAGGGCGGCGTCGCGCTCGGAGGTGACGACCACGCCCTTTCCCGCGGCCAGGCCGTCGTCCTTGACCACGTAGGGGGCGCCGAACCGGTCCAGGGCGGCGGAGAGCTCCTCCGGGGTGGCGCACACGACGGCGGTGGCGGTGGGCACGCCCGCGGCGGCCATAACCTCCTTGGCGAACGCCTTGGAGCCCTCCAGGCGGGCGGCCGCGGCGCCGGGGCCGAACACGGGGACACCGGCCTGGCGGACGGCGTCGGCCACACCGGCCACCAGGGGCGCCTCGGGGCCGACGACGACGAGGTCAGCCCCCATCTGGGTGGCCAGCTCGACGGCCTCGACGGGGCTGGTGGGGTCGATGGCGAAGTTGGTGGCGATCATGGCGGTCCCGGGGTTGCCGGGGGCGACGACCAGCTCGGTGGTCTCGGGGGCGTTAACGAGGGCACGGGCCAGGGCGTGCTCTCGCGCGCCGGACCCCAGCAGCAGGATCTTCACTCCTCCACCCTACCGGGGCCCTGCGCTCCCGGCAGGCGCACAGCCACCCACCGCCCCTCACTGCCCCGGCAGGCCCACCGCGGCCGCCAACCCCCACACGCCGCCGCCGGGTCGGGCACCAGCAGCGCGAGCGGATACCATCTACCCCTGTCACCTCCCTCCTACCCTCACAGCCGGAGGGCGCGCCGCCAGGAGGCGTGCCCCTGCCCGGCACCTACCCACCCCGCAAGGACACTCACGAGCATGGACCCCGAGCTGGAGCTAGCCAACCGTGTCGCGGCCCTGCTGGACCAGTCCCTGACCGAGACCGGCGTGCACCACTTCCTCCTGGGGGCGGCTACCCTGCTGGACTCCCCTCCCCACGAGATGCTCGGGCCGGGTATCCGCTTCCGCTGGTACGTGGACGAGCGCGTCATCGAGGTCGGGGCCGCCGCGAACCCGTCCACCGGCGGCTGCTCGGTGACCGTCTCCTCCTTCGACCGCGCCCCGGTCATCGACAGCCGCGAGCACGGCGCCTTCAAGCTGTGGACCCCCGGCAGCGGGCTTCCCTACCAGTGGCTGCTGGTGCTCGACGGCAGGGCCCGGGACTGGCTGCCCTACACCCCGGTCATCACCACCTGGAACGACCTGGACGACACCGTCGGCGACCTGCTCAACACGCTGCCCACCGACATCGCCCTGACCCCGCCGACCTGGCGCCGGCCGCTGGCCTACCGCTGGACCATGGGACCCCAGGCCCCCTGGGCGCAGGTCGCCTTCACCGGCGAGCCTGAGGGGGTCCGGGTCACCACCACCTCCCACGCCGGAGACAAGAGCGACCTCCTGGTCCCCCGCGCCCTCCTGGAGAGGGGTGAGGTCTCCATGACGGACGTCATTGCGGGCATGGCCGGAGGCGCCGCCGTCAGTGAGATGGATCTCATTGGGACCGAGGGGATCCTCACCCAGCCGTCCCGGGGCGACGGCGCCCCAGGCGGCCCGCCCGCCGGGTCCCCGGTCAGCACCCCCCGGACGGGCATGAGCCTGGAGGAGCTGCGGCAGCGCATCGCCACGGGCAGCTCCCCAGACGGGGCCGTCGACGGGACTGTCGACGGGCCAGCCGGACCCGCCCGGCCCGGCCCGGTCGTCCCCTTCCAGCCCGGGATGACGATCCTCGAGGTCCTGGACATGGTCGAGCAGATCCTGGCCGGCTCCCCCGCCGACGAGGTCCTCACCGCGGCGGGCGCCCGCCCCGCCCCGGTCCTCGACGGGCCCGGGTACCGGGCGCAGGGGTGGTACGCCCGACCCCACTCCGACGGCCTGGAGGTCGCCGTCTCCCCGGAGCCCGCCGCAGGCACCTGCATATCGGTGCGGGACCGGGCGAACTACGCCTGGTACCTGGCCAAGACGATCGAGCACCGCTACGGCGCCCCCTTCGGGCTGCGGGCCAGCAGCACCGGGGCGTTCTGGCGCCTGTTCCAGGTGGGTGGGCAGGGTATCGAGGTGAGCTCCGGGACCGGTACGGTCACCGTGGGGGTCGGCTCCTTCGAGCACTTCCTGGCCCGGAACTACGCCTGAGCCGGCGTCCACGCGCGCCAGCCCCCGCAGGAGCGCGGGCCGCCGCGGCACGACGGCGCCCGGTCACCCTCTCGGGGTGGCCGGGCGCCGTCAACAGGGTGGTCCAGGCAGGGACCTACCGGCTCGGGGCGGGCCAGTGCCAGCTCAGGCCCTGGCGGCCGCGATGCGCTCGCGGAAGGCGGCGAGCTGGTCCTTGACGGCCTGGGGGAGCTTGTCACCGAACTGGGCGAAGTACTCCTCGGTCCCGTCCATCTCGGCGGCCCAGGCGTCGGGGTCGATGTCGTACATCTTGGCCCACTCCTCGGCACCCAGGTCCAGGCCCTCGAGGTTGAACTCCTCGAGCTTGGGGTAGCGGCCGGTCACGCCGTCGACGGCGCCCGCCTCGCCGGCGGCACGACGCACGATCCAGTCCAGCACGCGGGAGTTCTCCCCGTAGCCGGGCCAGATGAACTTGCCGTCCTCGTCCTTGCGGAACCAGTTGACCTGGTAGACCTTGGGGAACTTGTCGCCGAGCTTGTCCTGCATCTTCAGCCAGTGGGCCCAGTAGTCGGCCATGTGGTAGCCGCAGAAGGGCAGCATGGCCATGGGGTCGTGGCGCAGCGAGCCGACCTTGGCGTCCAGGGCGGCGGCGGTGACCTCACTGGCCACGGAGGCGCCGATGAACACGCCGTGGGCGTTCTCGTACTGCTCGGCCACCAGCGGCACGTTGGTGGCGCGGCGGCCGCCGAAGAGGATGGCGTCGATGGCCACGCCCTCGGGGGCCTCCCAGTCGGGGCAGATGATCGGGCACTGCGAGGCCGGGGTGGTGAAGCGGCTGTTGGGGTGGGCGGCCTTCTTGCCGGCCGCGGCGTCGGCCGGGGTGTAGTCGTTGCCCTGCCAGTCAATGAGGTGCTCGGGCAGCGGGGCGTCAATGCCCTCCCACCACACGTCGCCGTCGTCGGTCAGGGCGACGTTGGTGAAGATGGAGTTGGCCTTCATGGTCTCCATGGCCATCGGGTTCGTCTTGTAGGACGTGCCCGGGGCGACGCCGAAGAAGCCGGCCTCCGGGTTGATGGCGCGCAGGCGGCCGTCCTCACCCTGACGCATCCAGGCGATGTCGTCACCGACAGTCTCGACCTTGTAGCCCTCGATGGTGGGCTGGAGCATGGCGAGGTTGGTCTTGCCGCAGGCCGAGGGGAAGGCGGCGGTCACGTGGTACTGCTTGCCGGACTTGTCGTCGGTCAGACGCAGGATGAGCATGTGCTCAGCCATCCAGTTGTCGCGGCGCGCCATCGTGGAGGCGATGCGCAGCGCGTAGCACTTCTTGCCCAGGAGGGCGTTGCCGCCGTAGCCGGAGCCGTAGGACCAGATCTCGTTGGTCTCCGGGAAGTGGGTGATGTACTTCTCCTCGTTGCACGGCCAGGTGGTGTCCTCCTGACCGGGGGCGAGGGGGGCGCCGACGGAGTGGACCGCGGGGACCCAGGGGCGACCCTCGTTGATGAGGTCCATCGCCTTGGTGCCGGTGCGCGCCATGATGCTCATGTTGACCACGACGTAGGGGGAGTCGGTGATCTCAACGCCCATCTGGGAGATCGGACCGCCGAGGGGACCCATCGAGAAGGGGATGATGTACATCGTCCGGCCGGCGTAGGTGCCGTCGAACTTCTCGTTGAGGATGGCCTTCATCTCGGCCGGGTCGTACCAGTTGTTGGTCGGGCCCGCGTCCTCCTCCTTCTCGGAGCAGATGAAGGTGCGGGACTCCACACGGGCGACGTCGCTCGGCAGGGAGCGAGCCAGGAAGGAGTTGGGGCGCTTCTCGGGGTTGAGGCGGATGAACATGCCCGACTCGACCATCTCGGAGGTGAGGCGGTCCCACTCGGCGTCGGAGCCGTCGCAGAAGTGGACCTTCTCCGGCTTGCCAAGCTCGGCGATGCGGATCGCGAACTCGATAACGTCCTCGGGTGCGTTGGCGGGCGCCGCTGCGCGAACGTCCTGGGCGGTCACAGTCATGTGTGAGTCCCTTCCTTTGGATTCTTGACTCTGGTGGTCAGGACCCATCCTCTCTCACATGGATGGTGCTTTCACCTCCACCAAGGTCCCTACGAGCGAAATCCGCCCCAACAAGCCACGTGGTCTCTGTCACAGCCTTGGCAGGTGTCGCCTGCGGGCCTCTGGCCCGCTAGCGTCAGGGCGTGCCCGCACTCCTCTCTCACCGCCCCAGCGCCGTCCGCACGCGCACCCTGCTCGCCGCCGTCGGCGTGCTGGCCGTGACCGCCTCGGGGTGCACGGCCCACATGGACATGACGCTCAGTGAGGAAGGGACCTACGACGTCGTCATCGACATGCGCGACTCCACCGGGACCGTCCTGACCGAGCAGACCGACTGCGACGACTACGCTGACCCGGCGCTGGTGGGTGCCGCCGAGGGAGCGAGCGTCACCTCGCGCCCCGTCGGCTCGGCCGACGACAAGAGCGGCATCGGCTGCGAGGTGACCGTCACCGGCGTCGCGATCCCCGACGCCTCCGCCCAGCCGGGTGCAGCCTCCCCCGAGAGCTCCACACCGCTCGTCGTGCGCGAGGGTGACCTCTACGTCGTCGACCTTGCCGCGTTGCAAGGGGTTGCCTGGTCCGGTGCCGGTGCTGACGCGAGCGGCTCGCAGTCGCTGGTCGGTGTCGTCGACGCACGCGTGAGCATCTCCTTCCCCGGGGCGGTCGTCGAGGCCGACGGCGGCGTCGTCGAGGGCTCGACCGTCACGTGGTCCGACGCCGACGTGCTGGCCTCGGGGGTCTCCGCCTCCGGCTACGCCAGTCCTGGTGCCGGGCTCAGCGTCTGGGACCGGTACTCGGGCTGGGTCATCGGCGGCGTCGCGCTCGCGGGCCTGGCCGTCGGCGCGGCCGCCTGGTACCGACGGGCGGCGGCCGCAGCGGCCGCGGCCTCGCGCTCGGAGGACGAGCGGAAGACGCCGCGGTCACGACCTGCTCCGCGCCGCGCCTCCCGGCGCAAGCGCCGCAGGCGACGCTGAGGCTCACGGCACCACTGCCGCGTGGGGAGGGCTCCCCCTCGCCGACGACGGATCCAGGGTGACCACCAGCGCCTGCGCCTCGTAGACTCCCGACATGACTACCCTCTCCCTGCGACGCCGTCTGGGCGCACTGGTTCTGGTTCCCGCAGTCCTCATGATGAGTGCCTGCGGCATGAAGTACGACATCACGATCAACGAGGCGGACACCGTCGACGTCACGACCCTCACGTGGGGCAGCAGCATCACCGAGTCGGAGTGTGGTGACAAGCCCACCACGGTCGGTGACACCAGCTATGAGATGACCTCGACCTTCACGGAGCACGACGGGCAGCCGGCGTGCGAGTCGGTCGCGACGGGGGTGCCGATCTCCGAGATCAACTCGTCTGACGGAGCCCAGATGACCGTCAACCACAACGGCGACATCTACGCCGTCGACATTGAGGTCGGTAACGTCTCGGAACAGGTCCAGAGCTACGGTGAGCTCAGCGGCGAGGACTACTCGGACTTCCAGGCCTCCCTCACACTCTCCTTCCCGGGCAAGGTCACCGAGGCCACCGGCAACAGCCCTGACGTGTCCGGCAACAGCGTCACCTGGAACCTCATGGAGGAGAACGGCTCGCTCCACGCCGAGGGCAAGGACGCTCCCGGCCTGCCGCTCCTGTGGATCGGCATCGGCCTGGTTGTCATCCTCGTCGTCGGCGGCGTCATCCTCGCCGTCATGATGTCGCGCAAGAAGAAGGCCGGTGCCGTCGCCGGCCCGTCCTTCCCGGTCCAGGGCGTCCCCGGCCAGCCCGGTTTCGGCCCGCAGGCCCCCCAGCAGTTCGGGCAGCCTGGCCAGCCCGGCTTCGGCCAGCAGCAGTTCGGGCAGCCCGGCCAGCCCGGCTTCGGCCAGCAGCAGTTCGGGCAGCCCGGCCAGCCCGGCTTCGGCCAGCAGCAGTTCGGGCAGCCTGGACAGCCCGGTTTCGGCCCGCAGGCCCCCCAGCAGTTCGGACAGGCTCCGCAGGGCCATGCCCCCGGGCAGTACGGTCAGGGCGGCTACGGCCAGCAGAACCCCCAGCAGCCCGGTAACCCCAACGGCCTCTACTGAGGTTGTCGGCGGCTCGGGCCCGTCAGCCTGAGCCGCCGACAACCCGCCTGCGTGCCGACAACCCGCCTGCGTGCCGACAACCCGCCTGCGTGCCGACAACCTAAGCAGGGACGGAGCACCCGCGCACGCACGGACAACCTCACGGAGCCCGGACCACCCGATGAACGCCATCAGGTGATCCGGGCTCCGTCATGTGATCCGCCCGCAGACGGGTCGTCCACGCCAGGTGGTGGTGATCCGGGCTCCGCCCCAGACCTCAGCCGATGAGGCTGTGCCGGGAGATCGTCGCCTCGCGGCCCGCCCCCACGCCGATGGCGCTGATGCGCGTACGCGCCAGCTCCTCGATACGCAGCACGTAGTTCTGCGCGTTGACCGGCAGGTCCTCGAAGCGGCGCACACCCGAGATGTCCTCGCTCCAGCCGGGCAGCTCCTCGTAGACCGGCCGCGCGTGGTGGAAGCCCGTCTGCGTCAGCGGCATCTCCTCCACACGCTCCCCGTCGACGTCGTAGGCCACGCACACGGGAATCGTCTCGCGCCCGGTGAGGACGTCGAGCTTGGTCATCACGAGGTCGGTGAGCCCGTTGACCCGGCAGGCGTAACGGGTGACGACGGCGTCGTGCCAGCCGCAGCGGCGCGGACGGCCGGTCGTGACCCCGTACTCGCCGCCCTCCTCACGCAGACGCTCACCCATCTCGTCATTCAGCTCCGTGGGGAAGGGCCCCTCACCGACGCGGGTGGTGTAGGCCTTGACGACGCCGACCACCGAGTCGATGCGCGTGGGGCCCACGCCGGTGCCGGTGCAGGCGCCGCCCGCCGTCGGGTTCGACGAGGTGACGAAGGGGTAGGTGCCGTGGTCGATGTCGAGCATCGTCGCCTGTCCCGCCTCGAACAGGACTGTCTGGCCCGCGTCGAGGGCATCGTTGAGCACGAGGGAGCAGTCGATGACCATAGGACGCACGCGCTCGGCGTAGGACAGCAGCTCGTCCGCGACCGCGTCCGGGTCGACGGCGTCGGCGCCGAGAATCTTGGTGAGCACACCGTTCTTCTGGTCGAGGGCGCTGCGGACCTTCTGTCGCAGGATCGACTCGTCGAAGAGGTCCTGCACGCGCAGGCCCACGCGGTTCATCTTGTCCGCGTAGGTGGGGCCGATGCCGCGGCCGGTGGTACCGATTTTGCGCTCGCCGAGGTGGCGCTCGGTGGCCTGGTCCATGAGGCGGTTGTAGGAAGGGATGAGGTGCGCGTTGGCGGAGATCCGCAGCCTGGAGGCGTCCTTGCCGCGGGACTCGATCTCGGCGATCTCCGAGAAGAGGACCTCGAGGTCGACGACGACGCCGTTGCCGATGACCGGGGTGACACCCGGGGTGAGAACACCAGCGGGAAGCAGGTGGAAGGCGAACTTCTCACCGTCGATGACCACGGTGTGCCCGGCGTTGTTACCGCCGTTGAACTTCACGACGTAGTCGACGTCCTGGCCGAGCTGGTCGGTGGCCTTTCCCTTGCCCTCATCGCCCCACTGGGCACCGACGACAACAACCGCAGGCATGGCTGCTCCCTTGCTTGGTAATGGCGCGACGGCACGCACGCCGCCCGTCAGCCTACCGGAGGGCGACGACGGCGATGGCGCCCTTCCGGCCCCAGACAGGGCGCCGCCCCGGCGCTCATCGAGCGCCGGGGCGGCGGTGCGGCTGGCGGGCCGCCGACCCTCACGGGACCGGCGGGGGCCCGGGTCAGTGCTGCTTGGAGGCGGAGCCGACGGAGCCGAGGCGCTCGCAGGCCTCGACGACGCGGGCGGCCATGCCCTTCTCGGCGGCCTTGCCCCAGGCGCGCGGGTCGTAGGCCTTCTTGGAGCCGACCTCGCCGTCGATCTTGAGCACGCCGTCGTAGTTCTTGAACATGTGGTCCGCCACCGGGCGCGTGAAGGCGTACTGGGTGTCGGTGTCCACGTTCATCTTGATGACGCCGTTGCGCACGGCCGTGGCGATCTCCTCGGCGGTGGAGCCGGAGCCGCCGTGCATGACCAGGTCGAAGG
>CALEXZ010000033.1 GCA_937926195.1 uncultured Actinomyces sp. | reverse complement strand
ATGCTGACGCGGCCTCCACTATCGAGCAGGTGCGGTGGTCGAGGGCGGCGTGCGTGGTGACCCCGGCCGGCCGGCTCGTGCGAGCGGTGGACACCGGCCACGAGCCTCAGTACCTCGGGTTCCCCTTGCCCATGAACGTCACCGTCGCCGGGGCCACGTGCTCGGTGTGTGGGCAGGCGTGGCCGTGCGCGTCGCGGACGATGGAGCTGGAGGCCGCCGGCGCCGACGTCGACGTCGAGGGGGTAGAGCCCGCACACACCTGGGACATCATCGGGCGGACCCGGGCCGAGCGCATCGGCTGGGGCATGATGCCCGCGATCTGCCGCCAGTGCCACGACGACTGGCCGCGCCCGGACGAGCGACGCCAGGCGGCCGCGTCATGAGCGCGGGTAGGCGTGGGCGTCGTCGGGCGACGGCGGCGATGAAGACCACGACGTTGCTGGCCCTGCTGGACCTGCGTGGGTGGGCTGGTGTGGACCTGTCCAAGGGAGCGCGGGCCGCGCTTCGAGGGCTGGCGCACTGCCTGCCGTACGGGTCTGGGGCTGGGCGGGCCACGCGTGACCAGGTGTGCGAGCGCATGGGATACCGCACGCCCCAGCACGTCGGGCGCCTGCTTCACGAGCTAGAGGCCGCTGGGCTGATCGAGTGGAGCAGGGGCGGTGTGCTGTGGGGCAGGGGCGTGCCTGGCTGGTTCGTGATCCGTAAGGACCTGCTGGCTGCTCTGGCTAACGCCGCGGTCGCTCCGCACCTGGAGCGTGCTCACGCGGCGCGCGCGGCCACACGGCGGCGTACGGCTCGGTGGCGTCGTTGCCGGCTGATCGCGAAAACGCCTCATGTGATGGCGGTGTTTGCCCAGGTCTCCCAAGGCAAAGACGCCGGTTCCCATGGTGGAGAAACTGCCCACCTTCTCCCCCTTCGGGGTGAGTCCCGTAGGGGCTCTCACCCCACCGCTTTGACTTCCGTCCCCACCACAGTCACGTCGCCGACGAAGGCGGCTGTGAGCACGAGCAAGGAGAACACGACGATGCCGATGACGAGGCTGCCTGACATCCAGCCCTGGAACCTGCCTGCTGTCTGCCCGCACAAGGACCCCGACGGGCCCTCGCACTGCGCTCTGTGCCGGCACTCAGCGATGAGCCCGGAGCAGATGGCTGAGTGGGAGTCCGAGCACTCACCGCGCTCGGACGAGCAGGGGACGTCGGCTCCGCCGCCCGAGGCTCGCAGGATCATCGAGGAGACACTGTCCAGGCTCAGGCCCTCGCCGTCGGCTGGCCGTAGCTCGGTGAGCATGGGAGGGGCGTGGCTGCGATGAGCACTGCTACCAGCGCCGGCCGTGCTCCCGTGTCCTTGCTGACCACGGGCGAGGTCGCTGCCTACCTGAACCTCTCGGTGCGCACGCTTGAGCGGTGGCGCGCGTCGGGGACCGGCCCTCGGTGGATCCGCGTGTACCACTCCATCCGCTACCGCCGCAGCGACCTGGCTGCGTGGATGGCTGAGCAGCAGAGCAAGGAGGCGCAGCGATGAGCGATGACTACACGCGCATGAGCGGTCCCCAGCGTCGTCGCCTGCTGGACGCGGTGCTCGCTCGTGATGGGTGGGTGTGCTGCATCTGCGGGCTGACCATCGCCCCGGGTGACGAGAGCCTGCAGCACAAGACACCACGGTCCAGGGGCGGCGTGACCAGCCTGCTTGACCCGTCGTCGCTTGGCCCGGCGCACAAGCGCTGCAACTACGCCGCTGGTGCCCGTGCCGTCGAGGGCCCGGCCTCTATCGTGCACTCCGGTCTGACCTACTTCGTGCGCCCGGACACCGACGTCGAGCAGCGATGAGCGCTCGTCTTTTCTCAGCGATGACCCCCGATCCAACCCGCGCCAGCATGGAAAAATCCCCCCGAACAACCCAGGAAAAAACGGGAAACGGCGCGATAGCAACGAAAACAGGAAGGAAGGAACCATGAGCGGCCCTGATACCGGCACCCTGTTCGGTCTGCCTGGCCCTAAGCGCTCCGAGGGGACCCAGGTCCTCCAGCTGCGGCGTGCTATCGAGGCTCGCGTGGCTGCGGGCCTGCTCGACGCCGACCTGTACGCCGCTGAGATCGCTCTGGCGCTGGACGCGGCTCTGGCGCTGGACAACCCCCTGCCAGGGACGAAGCTGTACGCGCTCACCGAGGCCCGTAACGGCTACCTCAACATCCTTGACCGCCTGCCCCGGCCGGCTGAGTCCTCGGGCTCGGTGACCGAGCTGGAGCGGGCTCTGAGCGTGATCCAGGGCACCGGCAGCGCCGCATGAGCAAGACGTTCTCGTACGCGCCGCCGCCAGCGTTCTCGCCGGTGCGTGACACCTCATGGCTCAGCGAGGGTGAGGAGATCGCGCGCGTCGCACGTCTGCTGGGATTCAGCTTCATGCCGTGGCAGAAGCACGTGGCTGACATCGCTACCGAGTACCGGCTGGACGACGAGGGCTGCCGTTTCTACCACTACCGCACCGTCGTGGTGACCGTGCCCCGCCAGTCCGGCAAGACCACGCTGATGTCACCGGTGCGCGTGCACCGCATCCTCACCCGCCCCGGGATCGACGCGTTCTCGACCGCTCAGACAGGCAAGGCCGCGCGTGACCGCATCCTGAAGATGGTCGAGATGGTCGAGGCATCGCCGTTGTCGACCCTGTTCAAGCCGCTGCGGTCCAACGGCGCCGAGGGCTTGAAGGTCAAGGGCACCAACTCACGTCTCGTGCGGTTCTCCCCGGTCACCGGTGCCCTGCACGGCGAGACCCCGCACCTCGTCGACTTCGACGAGATTTGGCGCTTCCCCGAGGAGATCGGTGACATGCTCCTAGGCGGTGCCCGGCCGGCCATGATCACCCTGGGCGCGAGAGCACAGGTATGGATGGTCTCTACCAAGGGCACCGCTGCCTCGACCTTCATGAACCGCTACATCGAGGCCGGTGAGAACGGCACCGACCCCACCCTGGCGTACTTCTCCTGGGAGAAGGCCCCCGGCCTGGACCTGGACGACCCAGCAACGTGGTGGACCTACCACCCCGCGCTCGGTAACACCATCACCGAGGAAGACCTCGCCGCCGAGATGTACGCCGAGGGCGTGTCCTACTCCGAGCGCGTGCGCGCCTACGCCAACCAGATCACCACCGTCACCGACGCGATCATCGACAACGAGACGTGGCAGTCGCTAGCGACCGAGCCGGCCGGCCCCCGCCCGGACCTGTCCGAGGTCGCCGTCGGCGTCGAGGTCGCCGCGTCCAACACCTGCTGCGCCGTCGTCGCGGCCTGGCGAGACAGCGCCGGTGACCCGTGCGTGAGAGTCCTGCACCAAGCCCCCGGCACCAGCTGGGTAGTGCCCTACCTGACCAACCTCACCCGCCTAGGGGTGAACGAGGTCGCCGCCGACGACGCCGGGCCCGTACGCCTGATCACCGACGTCCTGGACCCCATCGAGGGCGACGAGCGCTCCTGCGTCCTGCCCGTGCGCCGCCTGAGCCTGCGCGACCGCCAGACCGCTGACGTCACCCTCATCTCCGCTGCCCGCGACGAGCGCTCGCTGCACCACGACGCTTCACCCGTCCTGGCCCAAGCGGTCGCCGCCGCCCAGGTCCGCACCAACAACGGCGTCGAGCGCATCGACCGCGACAGGTCCCTGGGACCTGTCGCGTCCCTCATCGCCGCATCGGTCGCTCTGTGGGCGTACGACCACCGCGTCGAGCGCGGCGCTGACATCCAGATCTGGTAGGGCCGGTAGGTGACGGCCACTGTCGGAGCGTGACGGCGCGATCCTGGACCACCACCCCCGCCCGCCCGCACCGTAGCGCGCATGACCTCCCTGACGCAGCGACTGGTACGGGCCCTGACCACCCGCGCTGACGCCTCTGCGAGCACCACCGGCTACAAGGCCCAGGTCACCCCGCCCGCCCGCACCAGCCTCACCGGCAGCCCCGTCGGGCTGAGCCAGGCCGTCGCCGTGCCCGCAGCCCTGCGCGCCCTGCAGATCCTCGCGACCGCCGCCTCGCAGCTACCGCTCGACGTCGAGCGCTCCGGACAGGTCCTCACCGGCGCCCAGGTCCCCGCCATCATCCGTCGCCCCAACATCGACACGAGCCGCAGCGACTTCATCGAGCAGCTCGTGCTCGCCCTGGCCGGCCACGGCAACGCCTACATCTACCGCGAGGGCGGACAGGACAACGCCGACACCTTCAACCTCGTCCCGCTGCCTCCCAACGAGGTCACCCCCTGGCGCGACACCAACAACCGCACCCACTACAGCTACGACGGCCACGACTACGGCCCAGACCGCATCCGCCACCTGCGGTTCCTGTCCCTGCCCGGCCACCTCCTGGGCGTCGGCCCCATCGGCGCCGCCCAGGCCACCATGACCAGCGCCAACGCGATGCGCACCTACTCCGGCCAGTGGTGGGACACCGGCCACCCCTCCGGCATCCTGTCCACCACCCAGCCGCTGACCGCTGACGACGCCCGCCGCTACCGCAACGCCTGGAACCTCCTGGACGACGACGGCAATCCCCTGCCCCCATCCGCCAACCCCTCACGCGTACGCGTCCTGGGCAAGGACCTGTCCTACAGCCCCGTGCTCATCAGCCCCAAAGACTCGCTGTGGCTGGAGGCCCAGGCCTACGACACCCTCGAAGTCGCCCGCGTCTTCGGTGTTCCCGCCTCCCTCATGCTCACCACGCCCGACGGCGGCTCCATGACCTACGCCAACGTCGAGCAGGAGTGGATCGGCTTCGTCCGGTTCACCCTCATGACCTACCTGCGCAAGATCGAGGACGCCCTGACCGACCTCACTGCCCGAGGCCAGACCGTGCGCTTCAACGTCGAGGCGCTCCTGAGGACCGACACCGCCAGCCGCTACGCCGCCCACGCCACCGCCATCACCAACGGCTTCATGACCGTCAACGAGGTCCGCTCCATCGAGCACCTGCCCCCGCTGCCCGACGACGCCACCACCCCGACCACCACCCCAGCCTCGCAGGAGACCCCCGCATGACCCCCACCACCCGCACGCTCGACGTCCAGGTGCGTGCCGTCGCCGACACCACCGGCGAGATCACCGGCCGCGACTTCGCCGGAATCGGTGTGCCCTACAACGAGACCATCAGCCTCGGCCCCGGCCTCTACGAGCGCTTCGAGCCCGGCGCCATCGACCTCGACCGAGACGACCTTCCCACCCTCGTCCTATGGCGCCACGACGAGCCCATCGGCCGCGTCACCAGCGGACGCGACACCGACGACGGCTTCGAGATCACCTGCCACCTCTCCGACACCGAGCGCGGCACCGAGGCAGCCACCCTCCTGCGTGACGGCGTGATCACCCGCATGTCCATCGGCTTCAAGCCCGACCAGTACCGCATCGAGACCGACCCCGACACCGGCGCCGAGACCATCATCCACACCCGCGTGCGCGCCCTGGAGTTCAGCCTCGTGCCCTTCCCCGCCTACTCCGCCGCCACCGTCACCGACGTCCGCCACCACACCACCAAGGAGAACCCCATGGGCCCCGACACCCTCACCCGCGCCGACCTCGACCCGATCGAGACCAGCCTCCAGGACCTGGAGCGCCAGATCGCCCTGCTTGAGAACACCCACCGCCACGACGAGCCCGCCGCCCCGCGCTTCCGGTCCATCGGCGCCTACCTCAAGGCCGTCGCCTCCGGCGACGAGGACGCCCTCACCTTCCACCGGGACTTCACCGGCCAGACCACCGCCGGCCAGATCAAGAACGAGACCTTCCTCGGAGCGTTCATCAAGTTCGTCCAGGACCGCCGCCGCCTGATCAACCTCTTCGACCGAGGCTCCCTGCCCGCCAAGGGCATGAGCGTCGAGTACGCCCAGATGACCGAGGAGACCCTCAAGGCCGGCAAGCAGGAGACCGAGGGCACCGACCTCGCCGGCCCCGGCAAGGTCACGCTCACCACCAAGAGCACCCCGGTGGACACCTACGGCGGCTGGACCGAGCTCACCCGCCAGGTCATCGAGCGCAGCGAGCTGCCCTACCTCGACACCGTGATGAAGACCCTGGGCCTGAAGTACGCCAAGGCCACCAACGACGCCATGCGCACCACCATCAAGAAGACCATCAAGGATCAGGAGTCCAAGGCGATCACCCTCACCGGCGCCGACGCCGCCACGATCTACGACTGGCGCGACGTCATCATCGACGCCGCCTCCCGCTACGACGACAACGGCTTCGTCCTCGAAGGCATGCTCGTGTCCCTCGACGTCTTCAAGCGCCTCCAGCGCCTGGAGTACACCCACATCCCCGCCCTGACCGTCCACCACGACGAGTTCTCCGGCACCCTCGACCTGCCCGGAGGCCAGGGCGACCTCGCCCGAGTGCCCGTGCACTGCCTGTTCGGCGAGGTCGCCGACAACACCGTCGCCTTCTACGACTCCAGCGCCATCAAGACCCTGGAGTCCCCCAACGCCCCCCTGCAGCTGCAGGACGACAACATCATCAACCTCTCCCGCTCGTTCAGCCTCTACGGCTACCTGTCCGTCATCACCCCGTTCCCCAACGCCATCGTGCCCGTCAAGGTCACCGCCTGACGACCACCATGACCGACACCGCCACGGCCTCCCTGGCCAACGAGCTCGCCGCCTTCGTCGGAACCACCCCCACCGGCCCCGCCGCCGGCTACCTGACCGCCTGCGCGACCCAGGCCACCGCCCTCGTCGACGCCTACCTGGCCACCAACCGCGACCGCGTGCCCTCCCCGGTCCTGGCCCGCGCCTACCTCGAGGTCGGCGCCGACCTCTACCACCGGCGCACCGCCCGCAACGGCATCACCGGCTTCGAGGACACCGAGGTCAGCACCGCACCGGTCCGCATCAACCGCGACCCGCTCGCACCCGCCTACCCGCTCCTGGCCCGCTACACCGGCCCCGCCATCGCCTAGAGAAGGAGAGACCACAGTGAGGCTGTTCCCGTGGGCCGCGACCCAGGACCTGACCGCCGACATCCGTGCGGTGACCGGTGAGCGGGTGTGCGTGACGACCCAGGCGCCCGAGGCGTCCGGCGCGGTGCTGGCAGGCACGCCGGCCGTGGTCCTGTCCGCCCCGCGCATGGACCCCGACCACGCCGCCGTCGCCTACACGTGGAAGGCCGCCGTCGTCGGAGCGCCCACGGGCGACGAGGACGCTGCCGGCCGGGCGCTGGACGAGCTGCTGACCACGATCACGACCACCGACAGCCTCGACGTCGGCGACGCCGAGCCGATCACCTGGACCGGCTCACAGACCACCACCGCCCCCGCCTGGCTGCTGACCCTCACCCGCCGCTACCCCACCACCTGAAAGGCCACCGTCATGTCTGCTGCTACCACGCCCACGCCGTCCTCACCGACCAAGCCGATCTCGCAGAACCTGGGCCCGGGCTCGCTCAAGCTCGGCTCCGCCGGCAGCGAGCGCGAGTTCGCCGCCTCGACCACCAAGACCGAGCTCAAGCCCGAGTACAAGACCGAGGACCCGGTGCCCCTGCTGTCCGGTGACTCCTACGTGCCCGAGGGCACGTGGGCCGGGTCCATCGAGGGCGAGTTCTACCAGGAGTTCTCCATGGAGTCCCTGGTGGCCTGGACCTACGAGAACGCCGGAGCGACCCTGCCCTTCGTCTTCCGCCCCAACAACAAGGGCGCCCTGGCGTTCAAGGGCAAGTGCGTCATCAGCCCGGTCAGCGTCGGCGGCGACGCCGGCAAGGCCAACACCGCGTCCTTCGCGTTCACGCTGGTGGGCCGTCCCGAGCACTACGACGCCACGAAGAACGTCTGAGATGGCTCAGGGCCCCCTGTACGGCGTCGTGGGGCTGTCAGCCCTGCGCCGCACCCTGCGCCAGGCCGGTGACGACCTGTCCGACCTCAAGGACCTCAACAAGACGGTCGCGGACACCGTGTCCGGTGCTACCGGGGCGCGCGTACCCACCCGCAGCGGGGCCCTGGCCGCCACCGTCAGGGGCGCGGGCACCAAGACCGCCGCCATCGTCCGGGCCGGGAAGAAGGCCGTGCCATACGCCAACGCCGTGCACTGGGGCCGCCACTACTGGCCCTGCGCGAGCGCCGACCCCCGCTACCGGTCCGAGATTCGCCCCAACACCTTCCTGGCCGACACCGCCCGCGCCACCGAGCCCGAGTGGTCCGACCTCTACGAGCAGCGCATCAACCAGATCCTCGCCAACGTCCAAGGAGCATGAGATGAAGAAGATCTACCTCGACATCGAGACCGCCGACGGCACCGTGCACGAGCACGTGCGCGTGCTGGCCGCCGACAAGGTGCGCGCCGCGCGCATCGCCCGCCTGTCCGACATCCCGCTGGGTGACAACCCCGAGGTCGCCGAGCTGCTGGCCTTCGCCGCCACCACCCGCGCCGGCATCGTGGCCGCCGACGACCTGGACGCCTGGCGCACCCAGGTCCTGGACTTCGCCGCCTCCGACGGCGAGCCGGCCGGCATCGGCGCGGACCCTACGACGCCCAGCCCGGAAGCGCTGAGTACGCCCTGACCGTGCTGGCCATGCGCACCGGCGTCCCGCCGGCCGCGTGGCTCGCCGACGACCCCATCTACCTGGAGACAGCGCTAGCGATCATGGAGGAGGAGACCCGTGGCTAAGAGCGCCATCCTGTCTATCCGCATCCTCGCTGACGCCACGCAGGCGGTCGCGGGTCTGGGCCAGGCACAGGACAAGGCCGGCGGCCTGGGCAGCATGCTGGGCGGTATCAGCCCCGGCGCCCTGGCCGTCGGCGGCGCCCTCGTCACAGGCGTCGTCGCGGTCACCAAGGGCCTCTACGACCTCGGATCGACGTTCGACGACGTTGAGGACACCATCCGTGTGGGCACCGGCGCCACCGGTGACGCCCTGCAGGGGCTGGTGGACGACGCCCACGCCGTCGCCACCACCATCCCCACGTCCTTCGAGGCGGCCGGGCAGACCGTCGCCGACCTCAACACGCGGCTGGGCCTGTCCGGTGACACGTTGCAGACCGTCGCCTCCCAGTACCTGGAGGCCGGCCGCATCCTCGGTGAGGACGTGGACATCGAGACCACGACCGCCGCCTTCAGCGCGTTCCACATCGAGGGCCAGGCCGTCGAGGGCGCGATGGACGACCTGTTCAGGGTCTCCCAGGCCACCGGCGTGGGCATGACCGACCTCGCCGGCTCCGTACAGGGCAACGCCCTCGCCCTGCAGGAGATGGGCTTCTCCTTCACTGACTCCATCGCCCTGGTGGGCATGCTCGACAAGGCAGGCGTGGACGCCGACGCCACCCTCGCGGCCATGCGCAAGGGCCTGCTGAACCTCGCCCAGCCCGGCGAGGACCTGTCCGCCGCGTTCACCAGGGTCACCGGCGAGCTGCAGGGCTACATCGACGCCGGCGACACCGCCGCCGCCCTCGACGTGGCCGGCCAGGTGTTCGGCACCCGGGGCGCCGCCCAGATGGTCCAGGCCCTACAGACCGGCACCCTGTCCATGGGTGACCTCATGGCCGCCTCCGGCGCCACCGGTGACACCATCCTCGGTGTCGGCCAGGACACCATGGACGCGGCCGAGAAGTGGCAGGTCCTGAAGAACAAGGGCATGGAGGCCCTGGAACCGCTCGCCAGCGCGGTGTTCTCCTTCGCGTCCGACGCCCTGGGCGGGCTGCTGGAGTGGGTGGACGGCACCGACTTCACGCCCCTGACCGACGGCCTGGCGCAGGTGGGGCAGTGGGTCTCCAGCATCGGCGACTGGCTGGGCACCCTCGACCTGTCCTTCGTCACCACCCTGTTCACCGACCTGGGTGGCGTCGCCGACGACGCCGGCACCCGGCTCGGTGGGATCGGCGAGAAGATCGGCCCCCTGATCGAGACCATCCAGGGCGCCCTGACCCCCGTCATCCAGACCCTGGCCCCCATCGTCAGCGAGGTCTTCTCCACCGCCAGCGAGGTCGCCGGCATCTTCGTGGACACGGTCATGGGCTTCATCAGCGGCTTCATCGACTACCTGTCCGGGTTCTTCACCCTCATCCGGGGCCTGTTCACCGGCGACTGGAGCGCCGTGTGGGACGGCGCCAAGCAGATGGTCTCCGGCGCCTGGAGCGCCATCACCAGCGTGGTCTCCGGCGCCTGGGGCATCATCAAAGCCCTCGTGTCCGGTGGCATCAGCGCCATCGGGTCGGCGCTGTCCGCCCTGGGCGGCCTGCTCATGAGCCTGTTCTCCTCCGCGTGGTCCAGCGCCAAGAGCGCCGTCAGCTCGGGCGTCAGCAGCGTCATCAGCCTCATCCGGTCCCTGCCGTCCAAGGCCGTCAGCGCCCTGGGCAACCTCGGCTCCACCCTCATGTCCGCCGGCCGGTCCCTGATCCAGGGCTTCATCGACGGCATCAAGAACATGATCGGCTCGGTCCGCAACACCCTGACATCCCTCACCGACTCCCTCACGTCCTGGAAGGGCCCCGAGTCCCTGGACCGGGTGCTGCTGACCCCGGCCGGCCAGATGATCATCGACGGCCTCATCCGAGGCCTGGAGTCCAGGTACGGCGCGGTGCGCGCCTCCCTGCGCGGCCTGACCACCGACATCGCGGCCACCCCCATGGGCTCGCTGAGCGTGCCCGAGCTCGACGCCGGCAGCCGCCTGGCCCGTGCCGCCGGCGTCTACGCGCCTACCTACCACATCCACCTGGAGGGCGCCGGCCACAGCGAGGACGACGCCCGCCGCATCCTCGACGCGATCCGCCGCCACGAGCAGCGCCACGGCAGCATCCGGGTGGCCGCATGAGCACCCGCCTGGCCACCTGCACCCTCGCCGTCGCCGGACAGCGCGTCGCTGACACCAGCGCCGCCGTCGGTACCGCGCCCGCCGCCCTGGCCGGCCTGCGCGTGACCTGGGGACGCTCAGACGCCCTCTCCCAGCCCCAGGCCGCCACCTGCACCGCCCGCCTGCTGCTGCCCCGCGCCCCCGGCCCCCTGCTGGACATGCTCACCATCGGCCGGCCCCTGCGCGTGAGCGCCAGCGTGACCGTGTGGGGCTCCGCCGCACCCACCAGCCTCGACCTGACCCACACCACCACCCACGCCGCCCGCGCCACCCGCACCGCCGGGGCCGTGACCATCACCCCCACCAGCCCCGCCGCCGCCATCGCGCTCCTCCCGCCGGCCGAGCCCACCAGCGCCGTCGGCGCCTGGGACACGCTGCCCACCATCGCCCCCGCACAGACCTGGGTGCTGACCGCCCAGATCACCACCCCCGTCGCCCCGGTCACCGTCACCCTCCACCCCGCTATCTGGCGCACCCCCACCGCCGCGCCCGTGCTCGGCCCGGCCCTGGCCACCACCACCGCAGGACAGAGCACCACCACCCTGACCGGTAGCTGGCACACCAGCACCGCGCACGCCGGCTGCTGGGTAGGCCTCGCCCTGCGCGTGTGGCCCGCCGGCCCCACCTGGGCGCAGACCACCGACCCCTGGACCGCCCGCACCCACACCTGGGCCGACGCCGGCGACCTGAGCATCCGCTCCGCGACCATCACCCCGCCCGCCGCGCTGCCGCCCCTGACCGCGACCGTCTTCGACGGCCAGATCACCGACACCTCCCTGCAGTGGGACCAGAACCTCACCGCCCCCGTCCTGACCCTGACCGCCACCGACCTGCTCGCTCGTCTCGCCCACGTGCGCGTCGGCGCCGACCCCTGGCCCGAGCACACCGTGACCCAGCGCGTGGCCGCGATCCTCGACGCCGCCGGCCAGGACACCCCCGTGATCATCGACCCCGCCCCCGGCGCCCGGCACCTCGCCCCCATCGACATCGACGCCCAGACCGTCACCGAGCTGCTCACCGCCGCCGCCACCAGCGCGGGCGCCGTGCTGTGGGCCACCACCCACGCCACCACCGGCCCCTACCTGCGACTGGAGGACACCGCCCGCCGGCACGCCCTGTCACGCCTGAGCCTGCCCGCTACCGGCCCCGCGACCGTCGCCCCCACCACCAGCGACGGCTACCGGCTCTCCGCCCACCACCTCACCCGCTCCGTGAGCGTCACCCGCAACGTCGCCCAGGCCATCACCAGCACACGACTGACCTGGACCGAGCCCGGCGTCAGCGAGGACGGCAAGCAGCCCACCCTCACCAACCGCACCATCACCGTCGCCGACCCCGACGCCCAGAAGACCGCCGGGCTGCGCGAGGTCTCCGTGTCCACCAACCTCTCGCGCGCCATCGATGCCTACGCCGTCGCCTCACGCACCGCCCGCCTGACCGCCGCCGGCGGATGGGCGCTGGACTCACTGACCTGGGACACCCACGTCAACCCCGACCGCTGCGACCCCCACACCCTCGCCGCCGTCCTGGACGCCACCCGCCGCATGGGCGCCCCGATCCGCCTCACCGACCTCCCACCCTGGATCCCCGGCGCCCCCACCCGCACCGCCTACCTCGACGGCGGCAGCCTCGAGCTCACCGCCACCAAACCCCGCTGGGTCATCTCCATGAACCTGACCACCGCGACCACCGAGGGTGCCGGCCTGACCTGGGCTGAGACCCCCACCGCCCTGACCTGGCAGCGCACCGGCGCCATCACCTGGGCCCACACCGCATCCATCGCCCCATAGGAAGGACAGACCCGTGCCCGCCACCACCACCGCCCTCAAGATCACCTACCCCCTGCCCGGTGACCGCCTCGCCGACTACCCCGCCGCCGCCAAGGCCGCCGCCGAGACCATCGACGCCGCCATCAAGACCCCCACCACCACACCCCTGACCGTCACCACCGGCTGGACCCTCGACAACTCCGCCGGCCGGCTGACCACCATCGGCGCCGTCCACACCGCCCCGATCACCATCAAGCGCAACAGCGGCCTCGGACTCACCACCACCACGGGCACCGAGTTCTCCCTGCTGACCATCCCCGTAGGCGTGGCCGTGCCCACCGTGGACTGGACCGTCCTCGGCAGCATCCACTTCGGCGCCTACTCCTGCCCCCTCGTCTACCGCAGCGACGCGCGCACCATCTGCGCCCTGCCCACCGCCGCGTTCCCCGTCAACGCCAACGAGTGGGCCTACGGCCTGGCCACCTGGATCGCCTAACCCACCACTCACCACCGAAAGGACACCACCATGGCACTCGCCGACCTGTCCGCCGCGACAATGCGGTGGCTGTGCGCCGCCGCCTACATCGGCTACTCCCAGCTCTTCCGCAACGACATCTACGACGGCGGCAGCATGGACTGCTCGTCCGGGGCCGCGTACTCCTACAACGCCGGCGGCGTGACCCCGCCCTTCCCGGCGGACACCAGCACCCACAACTTCCGGGAGCGTTCCATCGCCCGAGGCTTCGCAGTCCTGGACTACGCCGCCGTCGGCCCCTACCCCGACAACCTGGCCGTCGGCGACGCGCTCCTGTCTGAGCTGGCGTCGGGCGGCGTCGGCCACATCGCCGTCGTGACCGGCTACAACGAGGTCTCAGAAGCCTGGATCGCTGAGACCGGCGACATTCACGGCGAGCCGGGCGACCAGACCGGCGGCGAGACCCGCGTGGTGTCCTTCACCGACCACCCATACACCCTCAACGGCTCGTGGACCCACGTCCTGCGCCCGCCCGTCGACGGCGACGACACCGCGCCCACCCAGACCACCCCGACCACCACCAACACCACCAAGGAGAACCACAACATGTTCCTCATCTCTACCCCGCTCTCAGACGGGTCCTGGTCCTACGCCCTCATCACCGAGACGAGCGGTGCCTGCACCCTCGACGACCAGCAGAAGGCCGCCT
>CALEXZ010000032.1 GCA_937926195.1 uncultured Actinomyces sp. | reverse complement strand
GCTTCGGCATCCGCAAGGGCACGACGACGGCGCTCGTGGGCGAGTCCGGTTCGGGTAAGTCCACGGTCGCCAACATCATCCTCAACCTCATCGACCCGACCTCCGGCAAGGTGTTCCACGAGGGAGTGGACCTGTCCACCCTGGGGCCCCAGGAGCTCTTCGCCCTGCGGCGCATCATGCAACCGGTCTTCCAGAACCCCTACGGCTCCCTGGACCCGATGTACTCGATCTTCCGCGTCGTCGAGGAGCCGCTGCGGGTCCATGGCATCGGCACCGCCAAGGAGCGCGAGGCGCGCGTCGCCGAATTACTCGACATGGTCTCTCTGCCGCGCTCGGTCATGCGCCGCTACCCCCATGAGCTCTCCGGCGGACAGCGCCAGCGCGTCGCCATCGCCCGCGCCCTGGCCCTCAAGCCCGAGATCGTCGTTCTCGACGAGGCGGTCTCCGCCCTCGACGTGCTGGTCCAGGCCCAGATCCTGCGCCTGCTGTCCGACCTGCAGGCCGAGCTGGAGCTGACCTACCTGTTCATCACCCACGACCTGGCCGTCGTGCGCCAGATCGCCGACGACGTCGTCGTCATGGAGCACGGGCGGATCGTGGAGGCGGGAGCGGCCGACGAGCTCTTCGCCCATCCGCGCCAGGACTACACCCGCGAGCTCATCCGGGCCGTCCCCGGAGCCGGCGTCGACCTCTACAGTGATGAGACAGCGGACGAAATGGTGGACAAGGCGGCGGATAAGACGGTGGAGGAGTGAGGACCGGGCATGATGTGCCCGTGCCCACCGTCGTCATTCGCTCCCTGCCGGCCCGCCTCGGTACCGCCCTCATCGGCCTCGCCGCGGCGGCGATGGCCCTGACGATCGGGCTCGCCGACGGCGCGGCGCACGGGCTGCGCGCCATGGTCTGGGCCGGCCTGCTCGTCTTCCTCACCTGGCTGCTGTGGTGGGCCCCGCAGATCACCCTGAGCCCACAGGCCCTCACCATCCGCAATGCCTGGCGCACCCACGTGCTGGGCTGGGACGAGGTCGAGTTGTGCCGGACCCGCTGGGGCCTGTCCGTCATCACGCGAGACGACGTCGAGGTGAAGGCCTCGGCCGCGCCCCGCCGCGGCGGCATGTCCGAGTCCTTCCGACGCCGTCAGGTCCTGCGCGAGCAGCAGGAGCGGCGCGACGGGCTGCGGAGCGCCGAGCCGGTCGAGGCGGTGCGTCCGGAGTACCTGGCGGGGGAGGGGACCCACCGAACCAACCTCGACGCCGGCGACGCAGGGACCCTCATCCAGGCTTACGCCGAGCAGGTGCGCAGCCGCTGCGGCGAGGCCGCCGACGATACGACTCCTGATGCGGCGACCGGCGTGACCAGCAGCCTCAACCGGCCGGTCGCCGTTGTTGCCGGAGTGCTCGGCGTCGTGCTCGTGGCTGTCACCGTGCTCCTGTGACGGCTCCTGCGGTGTGACGTCCTGCGACGCGATCGTGAGTGGGCGCACAGGCACTGTGTCGGCCCTGCCATGGCAGGTCAGGACCGCCGTCCTCTAGTCTTTCCCTGTTTCGTGCCCTGTGGTCGGCGCCCTGATCGGTTCCCGGCCCACGGCGTCCCCCACCGGAAGAAGTGCCCCCTATGAGCGTGCGCCAGGACCTGCGCAACGTCGCCATCGTCGCCCACGTCGACCACGGCAAGACCACCCTCGTCGACGCGATGCTGTGGGAGGCCGGTGCCTTCGGCACCCGTGCGACGGAGGAGAACACGGCCGAGCGCGTCATGGACTCCGGCGAGCTGGAGCGTGAGAAGGGCATCACGATCCTCGCGAAGAACACGGCGGTGCACTACGCCGGGCCGGCCGCCGTCGCCGCGGGCCTGAGCGAGGGCCTGACCATCAACGTCATCGACACCCCCGGTCACGCTGACTTCGGCGGTGAGGTCGAGCGCGGCCTGTCCATGGTCGACGGCGTCGTCCTCCTCGTTGACGCCTCCGAGGGGCCGCTGCCCCAGACCCGCTTCGTCCTGCGCAAGGCCCTGGCCGCCAACCTGCCGGTCATCGTCGTCGTCAACAAGGTGGACCGCCCCGACTCGCGCATCGGCGAGGTCGTGGAGGAGACCACCGACCTGCTGCTCGCCCTCGCCTCCGACCTGACCGACGAGCACCCCGACATCGACCTCGACGCCGTCCTGGACGTCCCCGTCGTCTACGCCTCGGCCAAGGCCCGTCGCGCCGACACCGTCCAGCCGGACGACGGCGCCCTGCCCGCCAACGCGGACCTGGAGCCGCTCTTCCGCACCATCATCGAGCGGATCCCCGGCCCCTCCTACGACGAGGGGGCCCCCCTCCAGGCGCACGTGACGAACCTCGACGCCTCTCCCTTCCTGGGCCGCCTGGCCCTGCTGCGTATCCACAACGGCACCCTGCGCAAGGGGCAGACCGTCGCCTGGGCCCGCCACGACGGCTCGCTCACCAGCGCCCGCGTCTCCGAGCTGCTCGTCACCGAGGGGCTGGACCGCAAGCCCGCAGCGGAGGCGCACGCGGGTGACATCGTGGCGGTCGCCGGGATCGAGGACATCACCATCGGTGAGTCCCTCGTGGACCCTGAGGACCCGCGCCCGCTTCCGCTCATCACGGTGGACGACCCGGCGATCTCCATGACCATCGGCATCAACACCTCCCCGATGGCCGGGCGCACGAAGGGGGCGAAGGTCACCGCCCGCCAGGTCAAGGACCGTCTCGACCGTGAGCTCGTCGGCAACGTGTCCCTGCGGGTGCTGCCCACGGACCGGCCCGACGCCTGGGAGGTCCAGGGGCGCGGCGAGCTGGCGCTGGCGATCCTCGTCGAGCAGATGCGTCGTGAGGGCTTCGAGCTCACGGTCGGCAAGCCGCAGGTCGTGACCAAGATGATCGACGGCAAGCGGCACGAGCCCGTCGAGCGCATGACCATCGACGTCCCCGAGGAGCACCTGGGGGCGGTCACCCAGCTCATGGCCGCCCGCAAGGGGCGCATGGAGACCATGACGAACCACGGCACCGGCTGGATCCGCATGGAGTTCCTCATCCCCGCGCGCGGCACCATCGGTCTGCGCACGCAGTTCCTCACCGAGACCCGTGGCACCGGTATCGCCTCCTCCATCGCGGAGGGCTACGAGCCCTGGGCGGGGCAGATCATCTCGCGCACCACCGGCTCGCTCGTCTCCGACCGTGCGGGCGCGGTGACCGCCTACGCGCTTGTGCGGCTGCAGGACCGCGGCACCTTCTTCGTCGAGCCCACGCAGGAGACCTACGAGGGCCAGGTCGTCGGCGAGAACCCCCGCAACGAGGACATGGACGTCAACGTCGTGCGCGAGAAGCAGCAGACCAACATGCGCTCCTCCACCGCCGACTCCTTCGAGGCCCTCACCCCGCCGCGCCGCCTCACCCTCGAGGAGAGCCTTGAGTTCGCGGCCGAGGACGAGTGCGTCGAGGTCACGCCTGAGGCCGTGAGGATCCGCAAGATCATCCTCGACACTCAGGAGCGCTTCAAGGACGCGGCCCGTCGACGCCGCGCCGATGCCTGAGCCACCCACCACCTCCACTGCACAACTCCAGGAAAGACGCATGGACAGCACCTCTACCCCCGTCCCGGCGGGTGACGACACTGTCGATCTCACGGCTGAGGCCGTGGTGGCCGGTGACGAGGCCGTGGAGCAGGCTTCAGAGGCCATGGAGCCTGCGGCTGCCGAGACGGTCAGGCTCACGTCGGAGGATGTGGCCCAGGCCGTGGCTGCTGCCCAGGACGTCGAGCCCGTGGCTGAGGCCGCGGAGCAGGTTGCGACACCGGTTGAGCCCGTGGTGGCTGACGAGACCGCCGAGCCCGTGGCTGAGGCCGCGGAGCAGGCCACGACACCGGTTGAGCCCGTGGTGGCTGACGAGACCGCCGAGCCCGTGGCGGAGCCCGCGGAGCAGGTCGCGACACCGGTTGAGCCCGTGGTGGCTGACGAGACCGCCGCACCTGAGGCAGAGCCCGCGGCTGAGGATGCTGGCGAGTCCTGCCCCGAGGGCGGCGAGTCCGTGATGGCAGGCGATGTCACGGTCAATCTTGCGGCCGAGACCGCGGCGGCCTGTGATGACGCCGCCGAGGAGGCCCCGGAGGCGGTTGAGTCTGCGGATGGCGACGACACCGTTGAGCCTGCGGCAGAGACTGTGGCGGAGGCCGCGGAGACGGCCGAGGCCATCGAGCCTGCGGTTACGGAGGAGGCCGCGGAGACGACCGAGGCCACGGAGCAGGCTCCGGTGGTCGTGGAGCCTGTGACTGCTGAGACGGTCAGGCTCACGTCGGAGGCTGTGGCCCAGGCTGTGGCGGCTTGCCAGGACGTCGAGCCTGCGGATGGCGACGACACCGTTGAGTGCGCGGATGGCGACGAAACCGTTGAGCCTGAGCCTGAGGCCGTGGCAGCCGGTGAGGACGTTGCTCCGGAGGCGGTTGAGCCCGTCGTGGCTCATGAGACGGTCAGGCTCACGTCGGAGGATGTGGCCCAGGCTGTGGCAGCGTGCCAGGACTCCGAGCCTGTGGCGGAGGCCGAGCCCGCCGAGCCCGCCGAGCCTGCGTCGGAGTCCGTCGCTGAGCCCACGGTGGCGGACGAGCCTCTTCCCGCATCGATCGCGCCTGCCGCTGCGGCCCCCGAACCGCTTCCGGCGTCGATCGAGCCTGCCGTTGCGGCCCCTGGAGTCCTTCCGGCCTCCATCGCTCCCACCGTCGCGGCCCCCGAGCCGCTTCCGGCCTCCATCGAGCCCGCCGTTGCTGTGGCGCCCGTGGACGCCCCTGCCGACCACGCGACCCTGCCCGCGGTGGCAGCAGACGTCCCCTCCAGTGCCGCCCCGGTGGTCGCCGTCGAGCCCGCCTCCCGCGGCCGACGCCGCCTGGGCACCCTCCTGGGCGTGGGCGCGGGACTCCTTCTCCTCCTGTGGGGCGGCACCGCCGCAGCCACCACCCAGCACATCTTCTCCGGCTCCACCGTCTCCGGCGTCGACGTCGGCGGCATGAGCACGGAGCAGGCCCAGCAGGCCGTCACCGACGCCCTCTCCGCCCAGCTCGACGAGGCCGTCACCGTCTCCGTCCCCGGCGGCGACCACGCCGTCACCGACACGCTCGTTCCCGCGCAGTCCGGCGTGAGCCTCGACGCCGCCGCCAGCGTCGACGCCCTCACGTCCTTCACGCTCAACCCCGTGACCATCATCGACCGCCTCACCGGCACCGAGGTCCAGGCGGTGACCGCTGTCGACACCGAGGCCCTCACCGCAGCCCTCAACAGCAGGCTCTCCACCCTCTCCCAGGGCACCATCGACGCCACCGTCACCCTCGACGGCACGACGCCCGTGCTCACCCCCGCCGTGGCCGGCACCGGCGTCGACGTCGCCGCCTCCGTCGACAGGCTGCGCTCCGGCTGGCCGCTGGGTCAGCAGACCGTCGAGCTCGTCTCCGGGACGACCGAGCCCGCGGTCACCGACGCCGAGGCCCAGGCCCTCATCGACGACGTCCTCACCCCGCTGCTCGCCTCCGACATCACCGTCACGGCGGCCGGCACCGAGGTGGCCGCCAAGGCCCAGGCCGATGCCGTCCTCACCCCCGCCGACATCGCCTCCACCGTGAGCATCGTCAATGAGGCGGGCACGCTGTCGGCGCATCTCGACCCCACCCTCCTGCATGACGCCGTCGTGGAGGACATGGGCTCCGCCGTCGAGACCGCCCCCGCTGACGCCACCTTCACCATTGAGGGCTCCGCCGCAGGCACCCCCGTCTTCGTCCCCGGCAACTCCGGCGTCGGCATCGACTCCGAGGCCCTCGCCACCGCCGTCCTGGAGGCTCGCGACGGCCAGCGCCGGGTCACCCTGCCCGTGACCGTCACCGAGCCGGACCACAACGAGCCCGAGGCCCAGTGGGGCATCACCCAGGTCGTCGGCGAGTACGCCACCCCCTTCTACTACGACCCCGTGCGCACCCAGAACCTCACCGCCGGGACCGCCGCCATCAACGGCACCGTGGTCATGCCCGGAGAGACCTTCTCCCTCACCGAGGCCCTGGGGCCCGTCGACGCCGAGCACGGCTTCGCCGCCGCCGGGGTCTACACCAACGGCGTGCACTCCAACGCCATGGGAGGCGGCCTGTCCCAGGTGGCCACGACCGTCTTCAACGCCGGTTTCGAGGCCGGCATGGACGACGTCGAGCACCACCCCCACTCGGTGTGGTTCACCCGCTACCCGGCCGGACGTGAGGCCACGCTGTGGACCGGCGTGCTCGACGTCAAGTGGACGAACTCCACCCCCTACGCCGTCCTCGTCAACGCCTGGGTCTCCGACGGCGAGGTCCACGTGCGCCTGTGGTCCACCCACTACTACGACGTCAGCATCTCCTCCAGCGAGCACACCGCCTACCGTCCGGTGCGCACCGAGACCTCCAACGCCCCCGGCTGCGAGCCCTACGAGGGCGGCCAGGCCGGATTCGACGTCACCGTCACCCGTAGCCGCACCGCCCCCGACGGCACCAGGCCCGCCGACGACGTGCTCACCACCTCCTACGCGGCCGACAACGCCCTGGTGTGCACCTCCTAGGCGTGAGCGCCCGCCTCCACGCGCGCCTGGCGTCACGCCGCAGCCGCTGCCCCGGCGGGTGCCCAGCGCCACCACAGCGCGCTCTTGGACTCGCTGACGTCCGAGAACATACTTGCGCTAGACAGTGCCGCCCGGCGGCGACCGGCCCGAGGAACCAGGAGGATGCATGACCTACGTCATCGCCCAGCCCTGTGTCGACGTCAAGGACAGGGCCTGCGTGGACGAGTGCCCCGTCGACTGCATCTACGAGGGTGAACGCACTCTCTACATCAACGCCGACGAGTGCGTCGACTGCGGTGCCTGCGAGCCCGTCTGCCCCACCGAGGCGATCTTCTACGAGGACGACGTCCCCGACGAGTGGGCCGACTACACCCGCGCCAACATCGACTTCTTCAACCTCAAGGGGCTCGGCTCGCCCGGCGGCGCCCAGCGCGTGGGACCCGTCGACTACGACGACCCCATGATCGCCGCCCTGCCGCCGCAGAACGAGGAGTGGAAGGCCGCCAACCTCTGAGCAGCCTCTGCGGGCCGTTCCGGCCGGTGACCGGCTCGGACGCGGTCGGGCCCGCTGGGTGACAATCACCCCATGACCTTCACGCCCTGCACGCTGCCGCGGCCCCTGGCCCTGCCCGACTTCCCCTGGAACTCGCTCGCGCCCTACCGCCGGCGTGCGGCTGAGCACCCCGACGGCACGGTCGACCTGTCCATCGGCACCCCGGTCGACCCGACCCCCGCCCTCGCCCGCGAGGCCCTGGCCGCCGCCTCCGACGCACCCGGCTACCCCGCCGCCGTCGGCACACCCGCCCTGCGGGAGGCGATCATCCGCTGGTACGCGCGCCGCCGCGGCGTCACGGGCCTGAGCGATGCCCACGTCCTGCCCACCATCGGCTCCAAGGAGGCCGTCGCCCTGCTGCCCAGCCACCTGGGTGTGCGCCCCGGCGACCTCGTCCTGCACCCGCGGGCCGCCTACCCCACCTACGACGTCGGTGCCCGGCTCGCAGGCGCCACCCCCGTGCCGGTGGACGTCGACGCCGACCCCGCCACCTGGCGGCTGCCCGACGACGGCGCCCCCGTCCTCATCTGGCTCAACAGCCCCGGCAACCCCGACGGGCACGTCCTGTCCGTCGAGCAGCTCGCCCGCATCGTCGCCTGGGCGCGCGAGCGCGGGGCCGTCGTCGCCAGCGACGAGTGCTACGCCGAGCTGGCCTGGGCCGAGCCCTGGAGCACCGTGGGTGTGCCCAGCCTCCTGGACGCGCGCGTGAGCGGCACCCTGCCCGACGGCACCCCCGATCTCACCGGGCTCATCGCCCTGTACTCCCTGTCCAAGCAGTCCAACCTCGCCGGCTACCGGGCCGCCCTCATGGCCGGGGACCCCCAGCTGCTGGCGGCGGTCACCGAGGTGCGCAAGCACTCGGGCCTGCTGCTCGCCGCCCCCGTCATGGCCGCCATGACCGCCGTCCTCGCCGACGACGCCCACGTCGACGCCCAGCGCGAGACCTACCGCCGTCGTCGCACGAGGCTCATCGCGGCCTGTGCCGCCGCGGGGCTGAGCAACGACGAGGACTCGGTCGCCGGCCTGTACCTGTGGCTGCGCGGGCCGGAGCACATGAGTGCCTTCGACCTCGTGGGCGCCTTCGCCGAACTGGGGATCGTCGTCGCCCCGGGCGACTTCTACGGCGAGGCGGGGCACGGGCGCGTGCGCATGAGCCTGACCGACACCGACGAGCGCGTTGACGCCGCCTGCCGCCGCCTGGCCGCCACCGACCTGTTCCGCCGCTGACACCCGGCCGCCTGACGGGCCCGGTCCGCACCCCCGGCCACTGATCTGCCACCCGACCCGAGCCGCTACAGTGACAGGCGGCCCAGCCCCCGGCTCACCCCAGGAGGAACCATGACCGATCTCAATGACGCCGACGGCCCCGGCGTCCTCACCATCGAGGACACCACCCTCGAGCTGCCCCGCACCCACGCCACTGAGGGCTCCGACGGCCTGGGCATCGCCACGCTCCTGGGCTCCACCGGCATGGTCACCCTCGACCCGGGCTTCACCAACACCGCCTCCACCACCTCCCAGATCACCTACATCGACGGCGCCGCCGGCATCCTGCGCTACCGCGGCTACCCCATCGCCGAGCTCGCCCGCTCCTCCAGCTTCATCGAGGTCGCCTACCTGCTCATCAACGGCGAGCTGCCCGACGCCGACACCTTCGAGCGCTTCAGGCGGCGCATCGCCCGCCACCGCCTCCTGCACGAGGACTTCCGCTCCTTCTTCACCTCCTTCCCCTCCTCCGGTCACCCCATGGCGATCCTCCAGGCGGGCATCGCCGGCCTCGCCACCTACTACGAGGACACCCTCAACCCCCACGACCCCTACGAGCGCGAGCTCGCCACCGTGCTGCTGCTGAGCAAGGTGCCGACGATGGTGTCCTACATCGCCCGGCGTGCGATCGGCCTGCCGCTCATGTACCCCGACCCGCGCCGCGGCTACGTCGAGGACTTCCTCCACATGACCTTCGGCATGCCCTACCAGAGCTTCGACATCGACCCGAGCGTCGTGCGGGCCCTGGACATGCTCCTCATCCTGCACGCCGACCACGAGCAGAACTGCTCGACCTCCACGGTGCGGCTCGTCGGCTCCTCGGACGCCAACATGTACGCCTCCGTGGCCGCCGGCGTTGGCGCCCTGTCCGGTCCGTTGCACGGCGGCGCCAACGAGGCGGTGCTGCGCATGCTCGACCGCATCCAGAACGAGGGCATGAGCACCGCCGAGTTCGTCCGCAAGGTCAAGGATCGGGAGGACGGGGTGCGTCTCATGGGCTTCGGCCACCGCGTCTACAAGAGCTACGACCCGCGCGCCGCCCTCGTCAAGGCCACCGCCCACGACGTCCTGTCGCGCCTGGGCTCCGACGACGGCGACCGCAAGCTCGAGATCGCCATGGAGCTCGAGGAGGTCGCCCTCAACGACGAGTACTTCATCTCACGCAACCTCTACCCGAACGTCGACTTCTACACCGGGCTCATCTACCAGGCCATGGGCTTCCCGACGACGATGTTCACGCCCCTGTTCGCCCTGGGGCGCCTGCCGGGGTGGATCGCCCAGTACCGCGAGATGATCGCCGACCCCGCCAAGCGCATCGGGCGCCCGCGCCAGGTGTACACCGGTGAGATCGAGCGCCACTACGTCGCCATGCACCGCCGTGAGCGCGACTCGCACGAGTACCCGGACAGCCGCATGGGCCAGCACACGATCGACCGCGTCAACCGCATCTGACGCCGTCGTCACGTGAGGGGCTCCCGGTGACCGGGAGCCCCTCACGTGGTGGCCGGGTGCGCGGCCAGACGACGTGCGCGGCGGGCCGGGGCGGCCGCGCACGACGGGCCGGGGGCGGTCGCGCGCGACGGGCCGGGGCGGGGCCTCAGGCGCCCGGAAGGGTGATCTCCTTGCCGCCTCGGGGCATCGCCTCGACCGCGCCCGACTGGGAGTTGCGGCGGAACAGGACGTTGGAGGCGCCCGACAGCGCCCGTGCCTCGACGACGCGTGGCTGGCGGAACTGGCCCTGCGGGCCGGGGACGACGCCGCCCGAGGGCAGCAGCGCCACACGCGTGTCCGCGGTGAGGTACAGGCCGGCCTCGACGACGCAGTTGTCGCCCAGCGGGATCCCCAGGCCGGAGTTCGCGCCCAGGAGGCAGCCCTCACCCAGACTCACCCGCTCACGGCCGGGGGGCAGGGTGCCCATCGTCGAGGCGCCCACCCCGATGTCGGAGCCCGCGCCGATGATGACACCGTGGGCGAGCCGCCCCTCGACGAGGGAGCGACCCAGGGTCCCCGCGTTGTAGCTGACGAAGCCGGACTGCATGACGACCGTGCCCTCGGCCAGGTAGGCGCCCAGGCACACGCTGCCGGCGTCGCCGATGCGCACGCCCGAGGGCATGACGTAGTCGAGCATCCGCGGGAACCGGTCCACCGAGCGGACCGTCACCGGGTGACCGAGCTTGGCCAGCAGGCGGGCGCGCGTGTGCTCGAAGTCCTCAGCGGCGCAGGGGCCCTCGCTCGTCCACACGACGTTGGACAGGCGCGAGACGATCCCGTCGAGGTTGACGCTGCCGGGCAGCACGAGACGGTGGGACAGGATGTGCAGGCGCAGGTAGGCGCCCGCCACCGTCTGCGGGGCGTCGTCCAGGTCCGACCACGTGCGCACGACGGTCGTGTGCACACCGCGGGCCTCGTCGCGGCGCTCCATGGTGGACAGGGTGGCGCGCAGGTCGGCGTGGCCGTCCTCGGGCTCGTCACCCAGGACCGGGTTGGGGTACCAGACGTCGAGGGTGGTGCCGTCGTCGGTCACGGTTGCGAGGCCCAGGCCCCAGGCACTGCGTGTGGTCATGGGCCACACGATACGGGAGGTCGTGGCCGACGGCGGTGCGCTCGCCCGCATCCGGACGTGAGAGGATCGGGCCATGGCGAGCACGGCACGCACGACGATCCACCTCATGAGGCACGGGGAGGTCCACAACCCCGAAGGCGTCCTGTACGGGCGCATGCCCGGCTACCACCTGTCTGAGCTGGGACACCAGATGGCCTCCCAGGTCGCCGACGTCCTGTCCTCCTCCGGTCACGACCTCGCCGCCGTCATCACCTCCCCGCTGGAGCGGGCCGTGGAGACCGGTGCCCCGACGGCCGCCGCCTTCGGCCTTGAGGCCCAGACGGACGTGCGGCTCATCGAGGCGGACAACCACTTCGAGGGCGTGCCCGTCAACGCCAACCGGTGGGTCCTGGCGCACCCGACGTACTGGCGCTACTACATCAACCCCTGGCGCCCCTCCTGGGGCGAGCCCTACACCGAGCTCGTCGCGCGTATGAGCGCCGTCGTGCGCGAGGCCCGCAGCCGCTACGAGGGCCGAGAGGTCCTGCTCGTCTCCCACCAGCTGCCCGTGTGGGCGACCCGCCTGTGGCTCGAGGGCCTTCCCCTCGCCCACGACCCGCGGCGACGCGAGTGCTCCCTGGCCTCCCTGACCTCCCTGACCTTCGACGGCGCCACGCTCACCGGCCTGGCCTACTGGGAGCCTGCGGGCGACCTCCTGCGCCGCGCCGAGGACATGGTGCCCGGCACCTCGGCCGCCTCCGAGAAGCGACCGGAGGAGGCCGCGGGGTGACGCCCCCTGACGTCGGGCACGAGCCCGAGGTCCTGCTGCCGGGCGAGAGCCCTGGTGGCGTGCTGGTGCCCAGCCCGTCGGCGCCGCTGGTGCGCACCGGGCGCCCCGAGCCTCAGCGGCCGTGGACCGGCCAGGACTTCGTGTGGTGGCACACCGCGGGGGTCCTCAGCGCGGTACGCTCGGGCCGCAGACCGAACCCGGTCTCGCCGGTGGTGGACCCGGTGCGTCGCGCCTTCAGCGCCGACGAGGTCATGCTCGCCTCCTGCGACGCCGAGATGCTCGTCTACCGGCGCGGGGACGCGACCTACAACCCGTCGCGGGGCTTCTTCCTGGCGGGCGGGCCGGTGGGCCTGGCGCTGACGGCCGCCTTCTTCGGCGGCCAGGCCTACCTCAACTCCCGGCGTCGCAAGGCCGCCGAGGCGGACGCCGTCGAGAAGTGGCGCCACCTGGCGGACGCGCGCCTGACGGTGTCCACGCACGGGATCTACATCGGCACGGGTGAGGGCATCATGCCGGTCGCCTTCCGTGACGTTCAGGAGGTCATGCTCACCGGCACCGGCGAGGTGGTCATGGCCGCGGCCAACAGCAGCGGCTCAGCCCGGTGGAAGCTGCGCGCCCAGTGGGCCGAGCTGGTCCTGGTCCTGTGGGCGGTGCAGTACCTGCCCGAGCACCCGCAGGTGGCGGCAGGTGCGTGGCTGCCGGGGGACTGGTTCCTGCACGCGGCCGCGCACGGGTACGAGGTCTAGGCGCAGGCCTCAGCCCTCCTCGTCCTCCTCCTTCGCCTTGCGTCGCCTGATGTCCCGGTCGAGGTTGCGCAGGAACTCCGGGTCGTCGTCCGGGGCCACGGGCCTGGGCCTCTCGGGGCGGCGCAGCTGCGTTCCCTCGCGCGAGGACCAGACGGTGGGCTCGACGTAGCCCCCGCGCTCCTCGGCCGCCTTGACCCGGCTCGTGATGATCCAGGCGATCGGCCCGACGACGGTGATGGCGACGATGATGATGATCCAGATGAACTTCGGCATCCTCGCCGGCATGCTGTCATCGGGGGTGCGCGCGCAGTCCAGCAGCGAGTAGATCGTCAGGGCGATGACGAGGACGGTGAGGATCAGGCGCATGCGGCACACCCTAGTCGACCGGGCGCTGTGCCCCGGGCCGGGAACGTCCCCGGCGTACGAGGGGTGTGCGACGCTGGGGCGGTGACCCGTCCCCGCCCCGCCCGCCAGCTCCTGCCGCTGCCGGGCGGCACCCGCCCCCAGGACGTCGCCCGCCTGCGCCAGGCGCTTGCCCGCGCGGTCGCGGAGCCCGGGCGCGGCCCCCTGCTCCTGCCCCTGGCTCCGGGCGAGGAGCAGGACGGGCTGCTGGAGCGGGCGCAGGACGCGATCGCCCGGCGCCCCGATCTCGCCGGGCGCGCCGACCTGTTGCTGCGCACCTCGGGCTCGTCCAGCGGCGACGCCAGCCTCATCGCCATGAGCGCCGGTGCGCTCGTGGCCTCCGCCCGGGCCACCCACGCCCGCCTGGGCGGCCCCGGCACCTGGGTGCTGGCCCTGCCCGCCCACCACGTGGCCGGGCTCCAGGTGCTCCTGCGTGGCATCGTCGCCGGTACCCGGCCGCGGGTGCTCGACACCTCCGCGGGCTTCGACCCCGAGGGGCTGGCCGACCTCCTGGAGCGCGCCCTGGGGGAGGACCCGGGCACCCCCCTGTACCTGTCCCTCGTGCCCACCCAGCTGCGGCGCTGCCTCGACATCCCGTGCGCCCGCCGTGCGCTGGCGCGCACCACGGCCGTCCTCGTCGGCGGGGCGGCCACCGAGGCGCACCTGCGTGAACGTGCCCGGGCGGCCGGTGTCCCGGTGGTGACCACCTACGGCATGAGTGAGACCGGCGGTGGCTGCGTCTACGACGGCGTCGCCCTTGACGGCGTCGGCGTGCGCATCGAGCAGCCCGACGCCCAGGGTGTGGGCCGTATCGTCCTCACCGGCCCCGTGCTCGCCGAGGGCTACCTCCTGGCGGCCGGCTCCACCACCTCCTTCCGGCCCGCCACGGCGGGCGGGCCGCCTGCGGTGCTCACCGCCGACCGAGGCCGTCTCACCGACGGGCGCCTGCACGTCCTCGGCCGGGCCGACGACGTCATCATCACCGGGGGCGTCAAGGTCGAGCCGCGGCAGGTAGAGGAGGCCCTGGCGCGGCTCGAGGGCGTGGCCGAGGCCTGCGTCGTCGGAGTCCCCGACGAGCAGTGGGGCAGCGCCGTCGCCGCGCTCGTGGTGCCGCGGGCGGGGGCAGGGCTGGAGCCGGAGGCCGTGCGCGCCGCCGTGCGGGCTGTGCTCGACGGCGCGCACACCCCCAAGCACGTGCTCGTGGTTGAGGAGCTGGCGCTGCGCGGCCCGGGCAAGGTCGACCGGCGGGCCGCCGGGCGTCTCGCGCGTGAACGCCTGCGATAGGCTCCCCCTCGCCATACGCGTCGGATGAGGAGGCGCCTGCTGATGCGGCCCGAGAACACAGACGAGACCGGATCGGCCGAGCCCGCTGCCACCAGCTGGGCCGAGGTCGTGCGCCTGCGCACCCTGCCGGCCGCGGTCGCCCCGGTCATCCTGGGGGGTGGCGCGGCCATCGCGCTGGGCACCTTCTCCCTGCCGCGCACCCTGCTGGCGGCGGGCGTCGCCCTGGCCCTGCAGATCGGCTGCAACCTCGCCAACGACTATTCCGACGGCGTGCGCGGCACCGACGACGAGCGCACCGGCCCGCCGCGCCTGACCGCCAGCGGTCAGGTGCCCCCGAGCCGGGTGAAGCACGCGGCCTTCGGGTGCTTCGGTCTCGCCGTGCTGCTGGGCCTGGCCGTCGTCGTCCTGTCCCAGCAGTGGTGGCTGGTGCTGGCCGGTGTGGCGGCCGTCGCCGCGGCCTGGTTCTACACGGGCGGGCCGCGCCCCTACGGATACGCGGGCCTGGGGGAGGTCTTCGTCTTCGTCTTCTTCGGACTCATGGCGACCTGCGGCACCGTCTACGTCCAGTTCGACGCCGACGGTGCCGGACCCTCGGTGCCGCCCGGCTGGGTGTGGCTGGCGGCCTGCGGCATCGGGCTCATCGCCTGCTCGCTGCTCATGGTCAACAACCTGCGCGACATCGACACCGACCCGGCCCACGGCAAGAGGACGCTGGCGGTGCGCCTGGGGGACGAGCGGGCCCGGACCGCCTTCGTCGTCATGGTCTGCCTGCCGGTGGTGCTGGGGGTCGGGGCGGTCGCCTGGGTCCAGCTGGAGCGCGGGCTGGAGGGGGGCTCGATGCTCACAGGCGCGGGGCCCGTCCTGCTCGTGGCGCTGCTGGTCCTGTCGGCGGCGGCCGAGCGGGTGACCCGGCCCGTCATCGCCCGTGCCACAGGCCGGGACCTCATCCCGGCCCTGCGCGACGCCGGGCTCTACGAGTTGCTCTACGGGGTCGTGGTGGCGCTGGGGCTGGTGCTCGTCTCCGCCTCCTGAACGACGAGCGCCCGCCCTCCCGGGGGAGGACGGGCTCCGGTGCGGGGCCGCTGTACGTCAGCGGGCCGCCTGGGCGAGGGGGACCTCGGCGTCGGGCTCGTGGGTGATGCGATTGCGGATGTCGCGGCGCACGATCTCGATCGACCACAGCCAGATGATGTGACCCCAGAACTCGGAGAAGTGCTCGGACCAGGACTGCGGGCCGTACTGGTTGACGCCCTCGAGGGCGACGTCGGCCCACGGGAAGGGGTTCGGGGCCCAGCCCAGCAACGGCATGACGATGACGTGCGCGAAGACGTAGACGACGATGCCGAAGACGGCGCCCTGCCACATCTTGATCCTCGGGAAGTACTCGGCGCCGACGCAGTAGATGAGGGCGAAGACGATCGCGAAGCTGAAGTGGACGATGAAGGACATGATCGGCAGCTCGGTGAGGGAGAAGGACACCGTGGCGTGCGACTGGTCGTAGCTCATGCCGAACCACTCGAGCATGGCCTGAGGCGGGTTGGTGATCTGGCGGTCCGGCGTGCGCGGCGGGAAGGGGACCTCCCAGCCGAACTTGACGATGGCGGAGAAGAAGCCGCCGATGAGGCCGACGATGACGGCGGCCTTGAGGCGACGCCGTGACGGGTCGGTGGAGCCGAGGAGCGTGGTGATCCACGAGGGCATGGGAACCTCCGGTAGGGGACCGGCGCAGGTGCCGGTAGGGGACGGTCGGCGCGACCGGGAGCGGTACGCGTCCACGTCTGTGAACCCTGTCACGCACGGGCTGGCCGAGCCAAGGGGGGTGGCATCACGTCAGTCGAGTGTCATCACCTCTTGGGGCCGGGCCTGGCGGCGTCTCGCGAGCCACATGAGCAGGCCCGCGCACACGAGGAGGACCGGGACCGTGAGGAGCGAGTCACCGAATCTGCCGTCATGGCCGGTGAGCAGGCGGTTGTCATCCGTGATGACATAGCTGAACAGAATGTTGTCGCCCTGGACGGTGTCGATGGACGTCAGGGCCAGGACGAGCTTCCATACGACGTGGCACCAGGCGGCGTTCCACACGGAGCCGGTGAGCTCGACGACGGCGGCGAGGAAGATCGCCAGGGCGGTGGACGTGAGTATGACCTGGACGGTGCCCGACGGCGTCCAGGAGAAGGTGAAGCGGTATCCGTAGGATGACAGGAACAGGTGTGCCGTGGCGAAGACCGTGCCCGTGAAGGTGGCGGCCCACCAGGGCGACAGCCACGTCTTCATCAGGGTGTACATGAGTCCGTGGAAGATGACCTCATCGACGACGGGGAAGTACAGGACCCGCAGCGCCATATTGACGACCTCGGATCGTTCCCAGTACACCTCCGGCACCAGCCACTCACCGGGGGTGGCGAGGGTGATGAGACCGATGCACACCGCCGGGACGATGATGGCGGTGGGGGCCCAGCGCAGGGGGAGGACCGGGCCTGCCAGGCCGTAGGTGTCGGGGCGCTGCTTGAGCAGGAAACGGATGATCACCCACGTGCCCGTCAGGGCGAGGGCGTTGTGAGTGAAGGCGAAGAGGAACGCGGCGGCGCTGTAGGACGTCTGCCCGAACGGGTAGGCCAGCACGAAGGAAAGAGGCGTCGGGACGAAGAGACACGCCAGCCCCAGGTTCATAGCCACGACGGCGCGGACGGTGGAGACGCTCGTGAGGGCGAGGGTCTCGGAGCCGTTCTCCGCGCAGCCCGGGGTCATACGGGTGGCGCTGCTCGTGCACGTCGTCCGCCTGCCCGCCCGTCCGGCGGGCGAGGATCTGCCCCTGGCTCTCAGGGCGTCGCGACCGTCACGGCGAGGATGACGCAGAGCCTCAGAAGTAGTAGGGGAACGGGGACCAGTCCGGCTCGCGGCGCTCAAGGAAGGCGTCACGGCCCTCGACGGCCTCGTCCGTCATGTAGGCCAGGCGCGTGGCCTCCCCGGCGAAGACCTGCTGGCCCGCCAGGCCGTCGTCGGCCAGGTTGAAGGCGAGCTTGAGCATGCGGATCGCCTGCGGGGACTTCGCGGTGACGGTCTGTGCGTACTCCAGGGCCCGCTCCTCGAGCTCGGCGTGCGGCACGGCCTCGTTGACCACGCCCCAGCGCTCGGCCTCCTGCGCGCCGTAGGTGCGCGCCAGGAAGAAGATCTCCCGGGCCCGCTTGTCACCCACCTGCCGGGCGAGCAGGGCGGAGCCGTAGCCGGCGTCGAAGGAGCCGACGTTCGCGTCCGTCTGCTTGAAACGGGCGTGCTCAAGGGAGGCGAGCGACAGGTCGCACACGACGTTGAGGGAGTGCCCACCGCCCGCCGCCCAGCCGGAGACGGCGGCGATGACGACCTTCGGCATGGTGCGGATGAGGCGCTGGACCTCCAGGATGTGCAGGCGTCCGGCGCGGGCGGCGTCGACGCGCTGGCGGCGGGCCGAGACCTCGGCGTCGTGGGTGCCGGCCTGCTCCCGGTCGGCCGTGCTGCCGGCCTCGACGGTCTCGTAGTGGTAGCCGTCGCGCCCGCGGATGCGCTGGTCGCCGCCTGAGCAGAAGCCCCAGCCGCCGTCCTTGGGGGAGGGGCCGTTGCCGGTGAGGATGACGGCGCCGACGTCCCCGCTCATCCGGGCGTGGTCGAGCACCCGGTAGAGCTCGTCGACGGTGTGCGGGCGGAAGGCGTTACGCAGCTCGGGGCGGTCGAAGGCGACCCGCACGACCGGCAGGTCGCGCAGCCACGTGCCGTCGGCGTCGCGCTCGCAGCCACGGTGGTAGGTGACGTCGGTCAGCCCGCCCGGAGCGGTGGCGCGGTTGGTGAAGCCCTCGACCTCCCGCCAGTGGGCGGGGTCGAAGACCTGCGAGACGCGCTCGGGCAGCGGGTGAGACGACGGCGTGGCGGGGCGGGGGACGCTCATGTGCTCAGGGTAGGGGGCGGGGGCGTGTGGGCTGCCATGTGCCCCGTCGGGCGACACCGCCCGGGCGGTCCCGCCACGCCCCGCCGGAGGGTCAGTGCCTGGGGCCCGACCGGCCCCGACGTCGCGCGCAAGATGCGCGGCATCGCCGAGAGCCCCAGGCACTGACCTCTCAGGCCAGGCGCTGTGCGCTGGCCCCCGGGCGGGTGACGATGGTTGACGCCCGGGCCCCGGCCTCCGGGAAGGCCGCACGGTAACGCTCAAGCCACTGGGCGG
>CALEXZ010000031.1 GCA_937926195.1 uncultured Actinomyces sp. | reverse complement strand
AGCGCGGCTGGACGCTGGCGCGCGTCACCCACCTGCTCGACCGCTACGGCGACGAGCTGCCCGCCCTGCTGGAGACGATCGACGCCGACCCCTCGCTGGGCGAGCCGCTGGGAGTCGAGCCGGCCTTCCTCAGGGCCGAAGTCGCCTGGGCGGTGACGCACGAGGGCGCCGCCCACCTGGAGGACGTGCTCCTGCGCCGGGTGCGCCTGGACATGGAGCGCCGCGACCACGGCCTGGGCGCCGCCGACGAGGTCCTTGAGGTCATGGCCCCCCTGCTGGGCTGGGACACCGCCGCCGTCGAGGCCGAGAAGGCCGCCTACGCGTCCCGGGTGGAGCAGGTGCTCGCCGCCCAGGAGCAGGCGACCGACGCGGCCGCCGTCGCCCAGGTCACGGTCGCCATCTGACACACTCGGGCCACCAGCCCGACTCACACAGGGAGCCCCGACGATGACGTCCCCCAGCCCCGCCACGCCCACCGCGCCCCAGGCCCCCGAAGCCGACGGCGCCCCCGCCGCCCGGTACGTGCTCGCCATCGACCAGGGCACGACCTCCTCGCGCGCGATCCTCTTCGACCACGACGGGGCCGTCGTCGCCGTCGACCAGGCCGAGCACGACCAGATCCTGCCGCGGGCGGGCTGGGTGGAGCACGACGCCGCACAGATCTGGGCCAACGTGAGGGCCGTCGTCGCCGGCGTCCTGTCCAAGGCGGAGATCAACCGCCACGCCATCGCCGCCGTCGGCCTGACGAACCAGCGTGAGAGCGTCGTCGTGTGGGACCAGCTGACGGGCGAGCCCGTCCACAACGTCATCGTGTGGCAGGACACCCGCACCCAGGCCATCTGCGACCGGCTGGCGGCCGCCTCCCCCCGCGCCGCCCAGGCCCCCGACGGCGTGCACGACTACGACCGCTACAAGGACCGGGTGGGCCTGGGGCTGGCAACCTACTTCGCGGGCCCGAAGGTCACCTGGATCCTGGAGAACGTCGAGGGCACGCGCGAGCGGGCGCTGGCCGGAGACCTGCTCATGGGCACCATGGACTCGTGGGTCCTGTGGAACCTCACCGGCGGCGTCAACGGCGGGGTGCACGCCACGGACGTCACCAACGCCTCGCGCACGATGCTCATGAACATCGACACCCTGGACTGGAACGAGGAGATCTGCGCGGACATGGGCATCCCCCTGTCCATGCTGCCCCAGATCCGCCCCTCGTCCACCGTCTACGGGTACGGGCGACCCAACGGGCTGCTCATCGACACCCCTATCGCCGGAATCCTGGGGGACCAGCAGGCGGCGACCTTCGGGCAGGCCTGCTTCGAGCAGGGACAGGCAAAGAACACCTACGGCACGGGCTGCTTCATGCTCATGAACACGGGCACGCAGCCGGTGCGCAGCGACAACGGCCTGCTCACCACCGTCGCCTACCAGATCGAGGGCGAGGCCCCGGTCTACGCCCTGGAGGGCTCGATCGCGGTGGCGGGCTCGCTCGTGCAGTGGCTGCGCGACAACCTCGGCATCATCGGCGAGTCCCACCAGGTCGAGGAGCTGGCCCGCAGCGTGGAGGACAACGGCGGTGCCTACTTCGTACCCGCTTTCTCCGGGCTCTTCGCCCCGCACTGGCGCCCCGACGCGCGCGGCGTGCTCGTGGGCCTGACCCGCTACGTCAACAAGGGGCACATCGCGCGGGCCGTCGAGGAAGCCACCGCCTACCAGGCGCGCGAGGTCCTGGAGGCCATGAACCGTGACGCCGCGGCCACCGGCTCGCACCTGAGCGAGCTCAAGGTCGACGGCGGCGTGACACGCGACGAGCTGCTCATGCAGTTCCAGGCGGACCAGCTGGGCGTGCCAGTCGTGCGCCCCCGGGTGGCGGAGACGACGGCGCTGGGCGCGGCCTACGCGGCGGGCATCGCCGTCGGTTTCTGGTCCGGGACCCAGGACGTCGTCGACAACTGGGCGGAGGACCGGCGGTGGGAGCCGCAGATGCCCGAGGCCGAGCGCGAGCGCCTGTTCCGCAACTGGCGCAAGGCGGTGGCGCGCACCCTGGAGTGGGTGGACGAGGACGTCATCGAGTGAGCCGGGTGAGCCGGGTCCGCCCGCCGCGCGGGGCGGGGGCGCGCCGCGCGGCGGGCGGGGACTGCCCCGCGAGCCCTGCAGGGCTCGCGCTCAGGACAGCGACAGGAACATCTTCTCCAGCCGCTTGGCGTCCACGGCCTCGCCGGTCGGGTCCGCGGCGTAGCAGGCCCGCAGCCCGGTGGCGATGACGGAGAAGCCCGCCCGGTTCACCGCTTTGGACACGGCGGCGATCTGCGTGACCACGGACTCGCAGTCGCGCCCCTCCTCAAGCATGCGGATGACACCGTCGAGCTGGCCGCGGGCCCGCTTGAGGCGCATGAGCGTGGCGTGCAGCTCCTGAGGGTCCAGGTCGACGGCCATCAGCACCTCCTCCCCGGCTCGGCCCCGCTCACGCCGGTGCCGTGGACGGCCGACCAGGTGAGGTAGCCGCCGTCGAGGTTGCTCACCTGGCGGCCGCGCTGGAGCAGGAGGCGGGAGGCGACGTGCCCGCGCAGGCCCACCTGGCAGACGACGACGAGCGGGCCCTCGGGGAGCTCGTCGCGGTGCTCGCGCAGGGAGTCGACGCTGACGTTGACGGATCCGGGGATGTGGCCGCGCTCGTACTCGGCGGCGCTGCGCACGTCGAGGACCGTCGCACCGCAGTCCATGGCGGCGTCGAGCTCGTGCCACTGGAGGGTGGGGGTCAGGCCGGACAGCGTGTTGTCCGCGACGAGCCCGAGCATGGCCACAGGGTCCTTGGCGGCACCGAAGGGCGGGGCGTAGGTGGTCTCCAGGTCTGCGAGATCGGGCGCGCTCAGGCCCGCGCGGATGGCGGTGGAGATGACGTCGATGCGCTTGTCGACACCGCTCGGCCCCACGCCCTGGGCTCCGAGGATCCGGCCCGTGCCCGCCTCGGCAACGAGCTTGAGGCTCATCTGCTGGGCCCCCGGGTAGTAGGTGACGTGGTCGGTGGGGTGGATGTGGACGACGGCGACGTCGATCCCGGCGGCGCGCGCCCGGCTCTCGCTCCAGCCGGTCATGGCGACCTGGAGGCCGAGGACACCAACGATGGCGGTGGCGATGGTCGGCACGGAGCGCGTCGGCCGCCCGACGATCGCGTCGGCGACGACCCGGCCGTGACGGTTGGCGCTCTGTGCGAGGGCGACGAGTGCCGGGGCGCCGTCGATGGCACCGGTCTTGACGGCGGCGTCACCGGCGGCCCAGATGGCGGGGTCGCTCGTGCGCTGCTGCTCGTCGACGACGATGCCGCCGCGGGCGTCGACCTCCAGCCCGGCCTCGCGGGCGAGGTCGGAGTCGGGGCGCACCCCGACGGCGACGACGGCGAGGTCGGCCTCCACCACGGTGGAGTCGGTGAGGTGGGCCTCGTGCCGGGTGAAGGAGGCGACGGACACGCCGGTGCGCACCGCGATCCCGGCCTGGGTGAGGCGGGTGGCCACGGGGGCGGCCATCTCAGGGTCGAGCGGGGGCAGGACGTGGTCGGCGAGCTCGACGACGGTGACGTCCAGGCCTCGACGGTGGAGGTTCTCGGCGGTCTCGATGCCGATGAACCCGGCCCCCAGCACGAGGGCGGAACGGGCGGGTCCGCCGTCGGGACCGCCGGTGGCGACCGCGGTGGCCAGGGCGTCGGCGTCGGCGACGTCACGCAGGGTCAGGGCGCGCTCGACGCCGGGCAGCGGAGGGACGACGGGGCGGGCGCCGGGTGCCAGGACGAGGGCGTCGTAGGCGAGGTCCTCCTCGCCGGCGGTGCCGTCGGCATGGGTGGTGCGCACCCGCACGGTGCGGCCTGCGCGGTCGATGCTCAGCGCCTCGGTGCGTACGCGCACGTCGATGTTGAAGCGCTCGCGCAGGGACTGGGGGGTCTGGAGCAGGAGGGCGTCGCGCTCCTCGATGACGCCGCCGACGTAGTAGGGCAGGCCGCAGTTGGCGAAGGACACGTGCTCGCCGCGCTCGAGGACGGTGATCTGTGCCTCCTCGTCGAGACGGCGCAGGCGGGTGGCGGCGCTCATTCCGGCGGCGACTCCGCCGACGACGAGGACCCGGCGGGGTGCGGGCGGTGCGGTGGAGACCACGGCTCAGTGCCTCCCGAGCAGACGGGCGAGGAGGCCGACGACGGACGCCGGGGCGGCGTCGCGCTCGCAGGTGCACCACTGGCCGGCGGGGACGGAGGCCTTGACGGCCTCAACGTGCCGGCCACAGCCGGCCCACGTGGTCTTGTCGCAGCGCTTACAGGTGACAGGGCGGCACATAGGGGTCCTTCTCTCGTGCTGTCGAGACGTCAGAGATACCCGGCGGGGTATCCGGTCGAGCCAAGCATATACCCCCAGGGGTATCAGATCCAGTCATCTTCTCTCCCTCGCCGGAGCGGATTGTCCGTACGAGGCGGACCGAGGTGCCAGAATCAGGACGTCCCGCCGGGGACATCGACACAGACGTCCCGCTCCCGACACCGGAAGTGATTCACGTGAGCCCCATCACCCCGAGCGTCCTGGTACCGCTCGCCTTCACCCCTTCGACGACCGCTGTCGGCGGCAACGTCTTCCTCACCGCGATCGTCGGGCTGCTGCCCCTCATCGTCTTCTTCGTCCTCATGGGCGTGTTCAAGGTCAAGACGCACTGGTGCGCCCTCATCGCGCTCGCCGTCGCCGCCGTCACCGCGGTCGTGGCCTTCCACATGCCCGTCGGCATGACGGCCATGAGCGCCACCCAGGGCGCCGCCATGGGCCTGCTGCCCATCGTCTACATCATCATCGCGGCGGTGTGGCTCTACAACCTCACCGAGACCTCGGGGCGCTCCCAGGACCTCAAGGCCGTGTTCAACACCATCGGCAAGGGCGACCAGCGCGCCCAG
>CALEXZ010000030.1 GCA_937926195.1 uncultured Actinomyces sp. | reverse complement strand
ATCAGCTCTCGCCTGCGGGACTACGTCGAGGAGAAGGCCACCAAGGTCGAGCAGTACGACCCCCGCGTCCAGCGTGTCGAGGTCGAGGTGACCCACGAGCGCAACCCGCGCCAGGCCGACACAGCCGAGCGCGTCGAGATCACCGTCATCTCCAAGGGCCCGATCATCCGAGCCGAGGCCTCCTCCTCCGACCGCTTCGCGGCCTTCGACATCGCCATGGGCAAGCTCACCGAGCGCCTGCGCCGGGCCCGCGACCGTATGAAGAACCACCGCCGCTACACCGTGGAGGCCACCAAGCCGGTCGAGGCCGTCGCCGAGGAGACCGTGGTCCTGCCCGACACCGACGACCTGCCCATCGAGGACTCGCCCTCGGCGCCCACCGAGCACGGTGTCGCCGTCGAGTCACAGTTGGGAGACTCCCCGGTAATCGTGCGCCAGAAGCTCCACGAGGCCGTGCCGATGACCGTGGACGAGGCCCTCTACCAGATGGAGCTGGTGGGCCACCCGTTCTACCTCTTCATCGAGAAGTCGACAAAGCAGCCCTGCGCCGTCTACCACCGCCACGGCTGGACCTACGGCGTCATCCGCCTCGACGCCCAGGTGCTGTGACGACGGGCGTCACCGGGCCAGCCCGGTGACGCCCACGGCACGTGTCCCGGTCCCGCGCTGCGGGGCCGGGACACCTTGTCTCCGTTCCTCTCAGCGTCCCTCGCAGCAGGCCTCGCAGCGCCCACCCGCGCTCACCGCGCCCACGTTGCCCTCGTTCTTGGAGCTCCCGGCGCGGTAGCCGACGCCGCGCACGGTCAGGACGATCGCAGGCTGCTCGGGGTTGCGCTCGATCTTGGCGCGCAGCCGCTGGACGTGGACGTTGACGAGACGGGTGTCCGCCGAGTGCTGGTAGCCCCAGACCTGCTCCAGCAGCTCGTCGCGGGTGAAGACCTTCCAGGGCGAGCGCGCCAGGGTCACGAGGAGATCGAACTCGAGGGGAGTGAGGACGATGAGGCGCTCGCCTCGGCGCACCTCGTGGGCGGTGACGTCGATGTCGAGGTCGCCGGCGCGCACGTGGTCGGAGGAGACGGCGTCCCTGCCGCGACGCAGGCGCGCACGCACCCGGGCCAGCAGCTCCTTGGACCTGAAGGGCTTGGTCACGTAGTCGTCAGCCCCCGCCTCCAGGCCCGCGACGACGTCCTGCGTGTCCGTGCAGGCGGTGAGCATGATGATGGGCACGTCCGACTCCGCACGCAGCAGGCGGCAGACATCCACCCCGCTCATTCCCGGCAGGAGGACGTCGAGCAGCACCAGGTCCGGTCTGAGCGCGCGGAAGGTGTCCAGGGCGCTGAGGCCGTCGGCGCAGAAGGATGGGGTGTATCCCTCGCGCTCCAGCATCATCCCGATCACTTCGGCCAGGGCGGTGTCGTCATCGACGACGAGGATGCCGGCGCTCATGACCACTATCTTGACACACAGGAACCCTGATCCAGCGTATCCCACGTCGTGGCGGAGCGCGTGGCGTGTCCCGTTCCTCCTCCAGGCGGATGCCTCGTTGACGCACCGCGTGCGAGCATGAGGCTATGAGCAGCGACACCCCATGGCAGTCCCCCTCCGGCCCCGACGACGCCGGCCCCAGCCCGGCCGAGCCGCGATTCGGCGCCTACGGCACGCCCGCTGCCGGCCAGCCCGCCGTTCCCCCGGGTGCCGGCCCCTACCCTGCCTACCCGGGTCCGATGCCCCCGAGCGGCCCCGGCTTCTTCGTCGCCCCCAAGCCGGGCATCATCCCGCTGCGGCCGCTGAGCATCACCGAGATCATCGGCGGCGCCTTCGAGGCCCTGCGGGCCAACCCGAAGGCGATGTTCGTCCCGGCGCTCATCGTCATGTCCGTCATCGGCCTGCTGTCAGCCGTGCAGACGTACCTGTCAACCACGGGCTTCTACTCCCTCGTGGGGTCCACTCCGAACGACGCCACGCTCACCAGCGACCAGGTGTTCGGTCTCGCGTTGGAGAGCCTGGGCAGCGTCGGTTCCGCTGCGGTGACCGCAGCGCTGACGTCTGTCGCCTCGACCATCCTCACGGGACTGCTCATCGTCGCCGTCTCCCGCTCGGTGCTGGGCCGTATCGCGCGCCCGGGTGAGGTGTGGGAGCGCACCAAGGGACGCGTGTGGGCCCTTATCGGACAGAGCATCCTCACGAGCCTCATCGCCGGCTCGTCGGCGATCCTCGTCATCCTCGGTTTCCTCCTCGTCGGTGCCGCCCTCATCCCGTCCTTCCGTTCCGGGGAGGGCCCGGGCGCCTCCTTCGCCGTGGCCCTCTCCGTCCTGTTCCTCCTGGGGATCGCCTCCGCCGTCCTGGCGGCCTTCCTGGGTGTGCGCCTGTCCCTGTCCTCAGCGGCCCTCATCCTGGAGAACGTCGGCGTCTTCGAGGGGATCAAGCGCTCCTGGAAGCTGACCCGGGGCTATTTCTGGCACGTGCTGGGCACCATGCTGCTCGCCTTGATCATCACGACGGTCGCCACCAGCGTCCTGTCCGGCATCGCCGGCATGTTCGGCGGCCTGGCGGCTGCCTTCTCCAGCCCGTCCGCCATGGCCGTCATCGCTGCCGTCTCGTCCTTCATCAGCTCCGTCGTCAGCGCGGCCATCCTTCCGTTCACCGCCGCGGTGACGGCCCTGATCTACATCGACCTGCGTATGCGCCAGGAGGGCCTGGACGTCGAGCTGCGCCAGTCCGCGGGACTGTGAGCCGAGCCGCGCACCCGCATGCTCTCGCCCATCGTCCTCGTCGCGCAGCTGGGCTGCGACGTGCCCGCCACCCCCGACGCCCAGGAGGCGCGTGAGGCGGCCGAGCGCGAGCTCGCCCGGGAGATCTATCGCGAGCGCCCCAGCATCTGGCAGCTGCTGTGGCAGTGGCTCCTGGACCACCTGAACCCCTCCCAGGTCATTCCGGGAGTGCCGCCGTGGCTGTCCACGCTCATCGTCATCATCACGGCCGCCGCCCTCGTGGGGGTACTCATCCTGCTGCTCTCACGCGTGACGCTCGCCCGGCGCAGGCGCGCCAGGGGCACCGCCCTCTTCGAGGGGGACGAGCGCGACTCAACGACCCTGACGCGCGACGCGGACGCGGCCGCGGCCCGCCACGACTGGGCGACCGCCGTCGTCGACCGCTTCAGGGCCATCATCCGCTCGCTCGACGAGCGGGCACTGGTCGAGGACTACCCCGGCATGACCGCTCAGGAGGCCGGCACGCTGGCCTGCCAGGCCCTGCTGGACGTCGAGGGGCTGCACCTGAGCCTGCACCAGGCCGCCGTCCTCTTCGACACCGTCCGGTACGGGCGGGTCGTGTCCACCGAGCAGCAGGACGAGTGGATGCGCCAGCTGGCCGAGCGCGTGACCTCAGCCGCCCCCAGCGCGCCCCGCCCGCGCCCCCACCGCGAGCCCGCAGAGCCCGCAGCGCCCGCCGACGTGTACGCCTCGACCTCCCCCAGCCACGTCCCCACCCACCCGGCCTCCGCGAGCACGCACCAGGCCGTCGGCGCGCAGCACGTCGTCGGCCCCTCCGGGACGGGGGCCCGCCGGTGAGCGCCTCCACGGTCCTGACCCCCACCTGGGGCGAGCGGCTGCACGCCTGGCGGCCGGTCCTGTCGGCCCTGGCGCTGCTGGCCGCGGTCACCGTCGTCACGTCCCTGTTCGCCCCGCCCAGCACCTCCAAGGTGGACTACGCCATCAACAACCCTCACGCCAACGGCACCATGGCGCTGGCCGAGCTGCTGCGCCACGAGGGGATCGACGTCGACTCCCCCACCACCATGGCCGAGCTCGTCGAGGGGGCGGGACCGGGCACCACCATCGCGCTGGTCAACGCCAGCCTCCTGAGCAAGGCGGACCGGCAGCGCCTGGCCTCGCTCGGCGCGGACATCACCGTCGTCGGCACGCGCTACCAGGACCTCGACGGCCTCTTCGTCCCCACCCAGGCCTCTCCCGTTCCCGCCGGTGCCAGCATTCCCGCCGGCACCGGGCTCGACGCCCAGTGCACGGATCCCGACGCCGTCGCTGCGGGCAGCCTCGACGGCACCGACAGCTCAATCGCACTGCCCGAGGGGGCGAACGGCCTGGGCTGCTTCCCCGTGTCCGAGAGCGCCCGCCTGTACGCCTATGCGGCCGTCGAGCGTGACAACGGCACGACCGTGCGGCTCATCGCCGACCCCGACATGCTCACCAACGACCGGCTGACCACCGCCGGGAACGCCGCGCTGGCGATACGCGCCCTGGGACACCACGAGCACGTGCTGTGGGCCGACGGCGCCGCCCTGACCGGTAGCACCTCCGTGTGGGACACCGTCTCGCTGCCGCCCTGGCTCCTTCCCTTCCTCCTCCAGGCCACCGTCGTCGTCACCGTCCTCGCCGTCGCGCAGGGCCGACGCACGGGCCGCCTCGTGGAGGAGGACCTGCCTGTCATCGTGCGCGCCACCGAGACGACCCGCGGCCGTGGACGCCTGTACCGCCGTGCCCACGACCTTGAGCGCTCCGCCACCGCCCTGCGCGCGGGGACCGCCCTGCGCCTGGGGCGCCGCCTGGGTGTGCCCGCCTCCTCCGACAGCGCCGTGCTCGTCGACGCCGTGAGCACCGCCTCCGGACTGCCTGATCATGCCGTCCAGAGGCTCCTGTGCGGCCCCACCCCTGCCAACGCCCAGGACCTCACGGTCCTGGCTGTCCAGCTCGACCAACTTGAGAGCGAGGTCATCTCCCGATGAGCACCCACGAGACCCCGACGCACACCACCGTCCCCGCCCAGGACCCGCGCGAGCGGCTCGTCGCCGTGCGCAGCGAGGTCGCCAAGGCCGTTGTCGGCCAGGACGCCGCCGTCACCGGCCTCGTCATCGCGATGCTCGTCGGCGGGCACGTCCTGCTCGAGGGCGTGCCCGGCGTCGCCAAGACACTCCTCGTGCGCTGCCTCGCCCAGGCGCTGGACGTGGGTACCAAGCGCGTGCAGTTCACGCCAGACCTCATGCCCGGTGATGTCACGGGCTCGCTCGTCTACGACGCCCGCACCGCCGAGTTCTCCTTCCGTGAGGGCCCGGTCTTCACCAACCTCCTGCTGGCGGACGAGATCAACCGGACTCCCCCCAAGACCCAGGCGGCCCTGTTGGAGGCCATGGAGGAGCACCAGGTGTCCGTCGACGGCGCCGCCCGCTACCTGCCCTCCCCCTTCATGGTCATCGCCACCCAGAACCCCGTGGAGTACGAGGGCACCTACCCGCTGCCCGAGGCCCAGCTCGACCGCTTCCTGCTCAAGCTCGTGCTGCCGCTGCCCGAGCGCGGACAGGAGATCGAGGTCCTCACCCGCCACGCCTCCGGCTTCAACCCCCGCGACCTGACTGCCGCCGGGCTCCGTGCCGTGGCCAGCGCCAACGACCTCGCCGCCGCCCGCGAGGAGGCGCGCACCGTGGGTGCCTCCCCCGAGGTCCTGGCCTACATCGTCGACCTCGTGCGCGCCACCCGCACCCACCCGAGCGTGTCCCTGGGAGTCTCGCCCCGTGGTGCCACCGCCCTGCTGGCGACGGCCCGTGCCTGGGCCTGGCTCGCCGGACGCTCCTACGTCACGCCCGACGACATCAAGGCCCTGGCCGTGCCGGCCCTGCGCCACCGCATCGGTCTGCGTGCGGAGGCGGAGATGGAGGGGGTGACCACCGAGGCCCTCATCGCCTCCGTCCTGCGCGCCGTGCCGGTGCCGCGCTGACCCCCGTCACGGGCGGCCCGGCCCTCTCCGCGCCACCGCCCACCGCACCCCCCTTGACCTCACGCGCCTGGAAGGAGTCCCGGTGTACCTCACCTCCCGTAGCGCCTGGCTGGCTGGCGTCGGACTGCTCCTTGTCCTGCTCGTCCCCAGGCCTCTGACGGTGGTCACCTGGAGCGTCGTCGTCATGCTCCTCATCGTCGTCGACGTCGCCGCCGCCCCCTCCCCGCGCGGCCTGGAGGTGGAGCGCTCGACCCCGCGCACCGTCCGACTGGGTGAGTCGACGACGACACGCCTGACGGTGGCCTCCACCTCCAAGCGCACCATGAGGCTGCTCGTGCGCGACGCCTGGCCGCCCTCTGCGGGCGCCACCGGCGAGCGCAGCACGCTCACGCTGCCCGCGGGCGAGCGTCGGCGCACCCGCACGACGCTGCGTCCGACCCGCCGTGGCGACCGCGAGGCCGACCTCGTCACCGTCCGCTCGCTCGGGCCCCTGGGCCTGGCGGGTCGGCAGGTCTCGATGACCGCGCCCTCACGCCTGCGGGTCCTGCCCGCCTTCATCTCCCGCCGCCACCTTCCCAGCCGCCTGGCGCGCCTGCGCGAGATGGACGGACGCAGCGCCGTCATGGTCCGAGGCGCGGGAACCGAGTTCGACTCCCTGCGCGAGTACGTCATCGGTGACGACGTGCGCTCCATCGACTGGCGCTCCACCGCCCGGCGCGGTGAGGTCGTCGTGCGCACCTGGCGTCCCGAACGGGACCGGCGGGTGCTCATCGTGCTGGACACCGGGCGCATGTCCGCGGCCCGGGTGGGCGGCGCGCCCCGCCTGGACACGCAGATCGAGACGACCCTGCTGCTGACCGCGCTCGCCTCTCACGCCGGGGACAGGGTGGACGTCGTCGCCGTCGACGAGCGCCAGCGCGCCCAGGTCCGTGGCCTGAGCGGTCCCGCGCTCATCAGCGCCCTGGCGGACGCGCTCGCCCCGGTGGACGCGGCCGTGACGGAGACCGACTGGGGCCTGGTCGGCCAGGTGGTCTCGCGGAGCCTGAGCCAGCGGGCTCTCGTCGTCGTGCTCACGGGTCTGGACGGCTCCTGCGTGGACGCCGTCATGATGCGGGTGCTGGCCGCCATGGCCCGGGACCACACGGTCCTGCTGGCCTCGGTCACAGACCCTGACCTTGAGGTCCTGCGCGCCACTCGCGGTGACCCGGAGGCCGTCTTCACGGCCGCGGCCGCCGAACGCGACCTGCTTGAGCTGGCGGTGGTGCGTGAGCGTCTGCGTCGCGCGGGCGTGGAGGTCGTCGAGGCGGTGCCGGCCGAGGTGGCGCCCCGGGTCGCCGACACCTACCTGGAGCTCAAGCGGGCGGGGCGGCTGTGACGGCGGGTCGCTCGCGCCTGAGGACGCGGTCGGGATCGTGCGCGGCAGGGGGTGTCCTCGTGCCTCGCACGCCCCGTGCCCCCGCTCCCGCGCGGCACCCGGCCGCCAGGAGCACCGCCCGCCACGGCTCAGCCGACGGTGAGGCCGACGGCGCCCGCCTCCTCCTCGTCCAGGTCCCCGGTGACGCCCGCGCGCGCGGCACGGCCGCCGATGACGAGGGTGTAGGCCCACAGGACCGCGAGGACGAGCACGCCCACGGCGACCTTCAGGACCCAGGGCACCGGCGCCGGGGTGACGAAGGCCTCGACCGCGCCGGCGACCGCCAGCGCCCCGGTCATGGCCACGGCGACGGCGATGAGCGCCCGGCCCGCCTCGGCCAGGGCGACGCCGCGCGGCCGCGGCCCGGGCACGAGCATGGTCCAGAACAACCGCAGCCCGGCGCCCCCGGCGATGAACACGCAGGTGAGCTCGAGCAGGCCGTGCGGGCTGATGAGGGCGAAGAAGTGCCCCAGCAGGCCGTGGTCGGCCATGATGGCGGCCGCCTGCCCGAGGCTGACCGCGTTGACCCACAGCACGTAGGCGGGCAGGAAGCCGGTGATGCCGCTGGCGACGCAGATGACGGCGAGGCGCGCGTTGTTCGTCCACACCTGGCTGGCGAAGTCACCCGGGTCGTAGGTGGAGTAGTAGGACTCGAAGGCCTTGTTGGCGTAGGCGTCGAGCTTGCTGGGGCTGCCCAGCGCACTCATCGCCTCGGGGCTGCGCAGGGTCCACACGGCCACGATGACGGCGATGGCGATCTCGACGGCCATGACCCCGACAGTCCACCAGCGCTGCCGGTACAGGGCCGCGGGCACCGTCTGCAGGAGGTAGCGGCGCGCGTCCGAGGTCCGCAGCTCGCGGGTGCCCGTCACCTTTCCGCGGGCCCCGGCCACGCGCCGGGAGAGCTCGGCGAGCACCTGCGGGTCGGGGGCCTGGGTGCGTACACGCGACAGGTCCCGGGCCGCACCGCGGTAGAGGGAGACGAGCTCGTCGGCCTGCGCCCCCGAGAGGGTGCGACAGCGGGTGAGTTCATCGAGCCGGTCCCACTGGTCCCGGCGCGAGGCGCTGAAGGCATCGATATCCACACAGGGAGTGTGACATGGTGACGGGTTCTACGACTTCGTCCGAGCGGATGATGACACCGGACCGTCTGGTCACCGGTGAGGCCGTCGTCGTCGATATCGTCCCGGCGACCGCGGGCGTGCGGCTGCTGAGCGCCCTCATCGACTACTCGATCTACGGTGTCGGTCTCATCCTGACCCTCGTCACCTGGGGGTCGAGGGGCCCCGGCAGCGCGAAGACGACGAGCACGGCCGCCGCCATGACCCACATGTCGCTCATCCTCCTGCTGTGGATCGTTGTCGTCCCGTTGACGGTGGAGGTCCTCTCGCGCGGCCTCAGCGCCGGGCGCCTGGTCACCGGCTCGCGGGTCGTGCGCGACGACGGGGGCTCGATCCGTCTGCGCCACAGCCTTGTGCGTGTGCTCGTGGGCGCGGTGGAGATCTGGATGCTGGGAGCCGTCCCGGCGCTGGGGGCCTGCCTGGTCACGCGCCGCGGCAAGCGTCTGGGTGACCTGCTGGCGGGTACCTACGTGGTCCGCGAGCGCGCGGGCTCGGCTGACGCCCCGCCGCTGCTCATGCCCCCGGAGCTGTCCGCGTGGGCGTGCGAGGCCGACGTGCGGGCGCTGCCGGGCGACCTGGCGCTCGTCTCCAAGACCTTCCTGCAGCGCGCGTCCTCGCTGCATCCTGAGCACAGGATGCGCCTGGGCGTCGACCTGGCCGCGAAGGTGCGTCCTTTCGTGGCGCCCGCTCCGCCCGCGGGCACGCACCCCGAGCGCTTCCTGGCGGCGGTGCTGTGCGAACGGCGCGACCGCGAGCTGGCGATGGCCCTGCGCGACCGTCAGGCGGAGGAGCGCAGCGCCCTGCTCACCTCCCGGCTTCCCTACGGCATCGGCACGCCGCAGCAGTGAGCGGGGCCCGGCCGCCGTCGGGACCGGTGGCCGGGCGACGCCCGGCTCAGCAGCCGCGCCGCTGGCCCGGGTTCAGCTCGCCGGGTCGAGTGGGCGCGCCTCGTGGGCGAGCAGGACGGGTACCCCCTCGCGCACGGGGTACGCCAGACCCGCTCCCAGGGACAGCAGCACCGGGACGCCGTCGGCTCCGACGGCGTCGACCAGCTCCTCGCCGGTGACGGGGCAGCGCAGCAGCGCGCGAAAGGCCGGGGCCAGAGCCGGTGCGGCGGGGCCGGGGTGCTGGGTCATGTCTCAGTCCTCCTTCTCGCCGCGCAGCACCCTCAGGTGCCCGCGCCGCAGGATCTCGCCGTCGCCGAGGCCGGCGAGGTGGTCGGGCAGGAGGTCGGGCGCCGGTGCGCGGGCGGTGAGGGAGGACGGCACGATGCCGCCCGGCCGCCCGGCGTGCTCGGCCGGCTGGGGGCGGGGGCGGGGGCTGCGCGAGGCGTCGCGGACGGCGTCGGCCAGGGCCGTGAGGTCGTCCTCGCTGGGCGGGGCCGGCTCGAAGCTCGTCGCCAGGCGGATGACCTGCCAGCCCCGCGGGGCGGTGAAGGACTCCACGTGCCGGGCGCACAGGTCGTAGGCCTCGGGCTGGCGCTCGGTGGCGAGCGGCCCGATGACGATGGTGGAGTCCGCGTACACGCTCGTCAGGGTGGCGACGGCGGGGTTCTCGCACCCGGGTCGGCGGCAGCTTCGGACTCGTCTCACCCGGGCAGGCTACCGCCACCGCGGCCAGGTCGCGAGAACGCCACCCGCTCCTGCGTAGTCTGGGCGCGTGACCTCCTCCGCCTCTCGTCGCTCCCCCGCCCCGGTGCCGTCCCCGGCCCGTCGTCGTGACCGCCACGGGCGCGGGCCGAGGGGGCCGTTGCTGCCCCCCTTCCTTCCGGCGTGGCGCACCCGCGCCGAGCGCTTCGACGAGCTCGTGGGCCAGACGGCGGACGCGCTGGCGCGCCGCGTGCCCCAGGTGGAGAGCATCCAGTTCGCCGTCGAGGAGGTCCCGCCCTCGGACCCCGCCCCGTGGGAGCACGGCATCGTCCTCGGGCGCGGTTTCGCGGCCGAGCCCCGGGCCGGGCTGCCCGCCCGCGTCGTCGTCTACCGCAGGCCCGTGGTCTCGCGCGCCGACGGCGAGGAGGATCTCGCTGAGCTCGTGCACCGGGTCGTGGTGGAGCAGGTCGCCCTCATGCTGGGGCGTCGCCCCGAGGAGATCGACCCGCACGGCTACTGAGGCGCGCTCGGCCCCGGGGGATCCTGGCGCTCCCTGGTCGCGCCTCAGCGCAGGAGGAGCTGGCGGGCCGAGGCGCTGGCGGCGTCGGTCACGGGGGTGAGCACCCCGATGAGGGTGCCGGCGGCCTCCCCCTCGGTGTCGATGGTGGTCACGAGCGCGCTGACCACCTCGGCGCCCTCGCCCGCGCTGAGGGCGATGACGCGCGGGGCCTCGTCCTCGAGCTCCGCCAGGTCAAGGGACACCGTCGTGGAGCCGGGCACGCTGACCTCGGCCAGGCGGGTGCCGTCCTGGGCGGACAGGGTGACGGTCGTGTCTGCGGAGGCCGTGTTGGTCAGGACCAGGGTGTGGGACAGGTCCTGTCCCTGCGGCACGGCGACGGCGCCCGAGCGTGTGGCCGCCGCGGTCTGCGCCTGCGCCCAGGCGACGTCGTGGACGAGGGCCCCTGAGCGCTCGGGGTGCTCCCCGGCGCTGCGCACCAGGCGCACGGCGCCGGTGACCGGGGTGTCGGAGCTCAGCCGGATCCCGTAGGCGCCCGGGGCGATTCCCGCCAGGGAGACGTCGAAGACGGCCCCGGGGTCGACGACGAGCGCGGTCGCACCGGGCAGGGGGGTCTCGCCGTCGGCCCCGATGGTGCTGACGGTCACGGTGGCGGGGCCATCGCCGGGGTTGGCCACGCGCAGCACGGGCGTGTCGGAGGAGGTGGCGCCGGTGGTCTCGTCGGCCGCCTGCCCCTGGGCGGACGGCTCGGTGAGGAGGACGCCGGGAACGGTCAGATCGGTGGCGGGGGCGGCGCCCGAGGTCAGCATGTCCACGCCGGCGGCCGTCTCACCGTCGAGGGACTCGGTGACGAGGACCGCGGCGAGGGAGCCGCCGTCGGCCTCGACCGACAGGGCCAGGCGCTCCTGGGAGGTGGCGGCCTCGAGCAGGACGCGCACGGTCTCGCCTGCGGGAACGGTGACGAGGTTGCCGGTCGCGGTGTCCACCTCCCCGGTGGCGCCGTAGAGGGTGACGGTGGCGGTGACCGTCGTCGTGCCCGGGTTGCTCAGGCGCAGCTCGCTGGAGGCCCCGGGGGCGGCAGAGCCGCCCACGATCCAGGCGACGGCCTGCGGGGGCACGCAGGAGGCGGTGCTCAGGCCCCGCAGGTCGCCCTCTGCGGTGACGGTGGTGACCACGCCCGCGGCGGAGGCCGCGCCCTGGGGCCCGGGCCCGACGACGAGGGTGCCGCCGTCGGACTCCTCCAGCACCGTGGTCCCGCCGACGGTGAGGCGCTGCCCGTCCCAGGTGGCGGTCGAGCCCTGGGTGAGGAGGGTGAGGGCAGTGGTGGAGGTGGTCTGGCCGTGCTCGACGGCGCCGATGGTGTCGGCGGGGCCCGCGGGGCAGACGTAGACGGTCTCGGACTGCGGGGCGGGCTGGGCCACGGCCCCCACCGCGGTGGAGGGCAGGACGGGGGTGGCGGTGCCCCACCAGGTGAGCGCGCCCGTGGCGGTGACGAGGCCGAGGCCAAGGAGCACGGCTGCCGGGCGGCGCAGCCGTGAGGCGGTGCGGTGCGGTGTCGGGCTCATGCGGTGTGCCTCCTGCGGCGCACGGGGAGGGCGGCGAGGGCGGCGAGCGCCCACACGGTGAGCACGACGGTCCGGGCGGCCGGGGCGATGCCGGGGTCGTGCTGGACGACGAGCTCGCCGGAGGCACCGGCGGGGATGCTGAAGGCCTGGTTCCAGCCGGGGCTGTCGACGACGGCCAGCGGGGCCCCGTCGAGGGTGGCGCTCCAGGCGCTGTCGGCGCGCTCGGCGAGGACGAGGGTACGCACGCCGTCGGCGGCGGCGAGCTGGGTGCGGACCTCACCGGCGGCGGAGGCGACGACCTCGCTCGTGCCGTCGGCGTGGTGCAGCATGACGGCCCCCGCGTCGGTGGAACCCGTGGGGCTCACGCGCCAGGAGGTGCCGGAGGCCGTGGCGGCCAGGGGCTCCAGGCCGGGGGTGGCGTCGAGCCCGGCGCGGGCGGCGGCGGTCGTCTCGTCACCGCTGCGGTCGCTGAGCAGGACGACGGCGACGCCGTGGGCTGCCAGGGCGTCGGCGACCTGCCCGTCCTGGCCGGAGACGGCCCGCACGACGATCCCGGCGAGGTCGGCGTCGGCGGCGTCGAGGTGACCGCCGGTCAGGGTCGCCGCCCCGGTGGCGTCGTGGTGGATGAGCGCGGTGGCGTCGGACAGGTGGGGCTCAAGCCCGGTCCAGCCCTCGGCACGGGCGTGCAGCTGGGCGTTGAGGACGTCCGGGGAGGTGTCGGTGTAGGAGGTGCCGTCGCCGTGCCACAGGCGCACACGCATGCCCTCCTCGGTCGAGGTGAGCACGAGGACGCGTCCGGCGGTGTCGGAGGCGGTGATCTCGGCGGCGATGACGGGGACTTGACGGGAGGCGGGTGCAAGCACCATGACGAGGTCGGTACGGCTGGCGGGGCCGACCTGCTGGGCGGCCAGGGCCCAGGCGCCGCCGACGAGGACAGGAACGAGGACGCAGACCACCCCCAGGGGGCCGAGCAGCAGGTGGCGCCAGCCGAAGGCGCGGCGAACGAGGCAGGTCCGGGCGGCGTCGGCCCCTGCCAGGGCGGAGGCGAGCAGGCCGGCCGTCATGATGCTCAGGCCCGTCCCGGCCCACCCGGCCACGAGGACGGAGCCGGAGCCGTCGACCTCGGTACCGATGCCGGTGGCCGTCCGGGTGGCGAGGACCGCCAGGGCGAGGCCGGCGGCGGCGGCCGCCAGCCCGGCGCGCGCCCGCCGGCCGCGGGCGCCGCGGGCGAGGGACCCCAGAAGAGCGCACAGGGGCAGCAGGGCGAGCAGGGCGGCCACCGCGAGGGTGATGGGCCCGACGCCGGTGTCGAGGGGACCCAGGACGACGCCGGCGGGGACCTCGGAGTCGGTGGCGGTGGCAACGGTGGATCCGGTGAGGGCCTCGACGAGAGCGCTCAGGCGCACGGGGCTTCCCAGCAGGAGGGAGACTCCGCTGCCGCCGGGAACGGCCACCGGGGCGCCCCAGTCGGTGAGCAGGTAGCGCAGGGCCTCGCGCCAGCCGGCCGGGCTGCCCTGGGTGGCGCGCTCGGCCGCGCGCCACAGCAGGGGGGCGGCGGTCGCGACGACGGGCAGGAGCGTGAGCAGCAGACGTGCGCGCGAGCGGCGGCAGCCGGCCGCGAGCAGGAGCAGGCCCGGCAGGACGAGCAGGCTCGTGGAGGGGGCGACGGCGACGACGAGGCTGAGCAGCAGGCCCGCGGCCGCGGCGGCAGCGGCAGAGCCGGGACCGTACGTCTCGGCGGTGGCGGCCCGCACGGCGGCCTCGTGGGCGTTGCGCGCGGCAACGACGGCGCCGCTCACCTCGTCGACGGCGGCCGCGTCGACCGGTCCGGCACCGGGCGCGTCCCCGTCGGCGTCGGGCGCGTCCCCGTCGGCGTCGGGCGCGTCCCCGTCGGCGTCGGGTGCGGCAGCGACCGTCTCCTCCTCGTCGGCCCGGGCGTCGGCGGGCTCGGTGCCGGTGTCCCCGCTGTCGTCCGTCCCGGTGTCAGCGGGCTCGGTGCCGGCGGGCTCGTCCTCACCCGCGTCGGCCCGTGCCTCGGGTGCCTCGTCCTCCTCGTCCTCGGCGTCGACGGGCTCGGCGTCAGTCGGCTCGCCCTCCTCGTCCTCGGCGTCGGCGAGCTCGGCGAGGGCGGACATGGTCTCGGAGGCGAAGCGGTCGAGCTCGGCCTTCTCCTCCTCGGTGACGTGGTGGGCGCCCACGAGGCCCGACAGCACGACGTCACGCCGGTCGGCCCCCACCGCCCGGGACAGGGCCGTCAGCGCCCACGGCAGGACGAGGTGCACGAGCACCGGGCCCAGGCGCCCCTGCCCGACCCCCAGCAGCAGGGTGGGGGCGAGCGCCCAGGCGAGCGCGGCCCAGGCCCGCAGGCTCGTGCGCCGGGTGACGGTGCCCGCGGCGAACCAGGCGCCCAGGGCGGCGAGGGGCACGGCGAGGACCACGAGGAGGTGGACCAGCGCACCGCCGTCGAGCCCGAGCCAGGAGCCGACGAGCAGCGGCGGGGTGAGGACGGCGAGGAAGGGGGACGGGCCCGTGAGGTAGCCGTCGCCTGAGGCGGCCCAGGTGCTCCAGGCCGCCTGCCACGTCTGCTGCCAGCCACCGAGGGAGGCCAGCGATCCCCCGGTCACCGCCCGGGCGACGAGGACGTGGGAGACGCCCGCCAGGCCGACGGCGGCGGTGACCAGCAGGCTCAGGCACAGGGCGCGGCGCCGCCGACGCGCGAGCGCGGCGAGCTCACGCAGCTCGAGCTCGGAGGGTGCCGCGGCGCGGGCCTCGCGCTCACGCTCCTGGCGGCGCAGGTCGCGGCGGGCCGCGCGGATCTCGGAGGCGGGCAGGTACAGCTCTGCCAGCACCCCGCGGCGCACGCTCGTCAGGGCGGAGAGCCGACGGCGGTCGCGGTGGACGCGGTGCGCGTCGTGCAGGCAGTGGGCGACGGCCGCGAGCTCGTCACGCGCCAGGGCGGGCGACTTCATCACCATCCGCCAGGCGGCGCGCGCCACGCCCAGGACCCAGAACCAGGTGAGCAGGAAGGGCAGAGGGGCCGAGGAGGCCGTGGCCCAGGAGCGCAGCTGTGCGGCACGGCGGGCACGGAAGGAGCGGTCAGGGTCCGCCTCGGGCTCGCCCACGGGCACCGGGGGCACCTGGTCGGCGTCCTCGCTGCCGCGCGCGGGCCGCTCGGGGGCCGGGGCGCCGGGCCCGCGCAGGCCGAGGTAGGCGGCACGGCGGTGGCTCAGGCGCGCCGTCGGGACGACGACGACACGGTGGCCCTGCAGGCGCAGCGCGCGCGACAGGGCCAGGGAGTCGCCGAAGGCGTCGATGTCGGTGGTGACGCCGCAGCCCGAGCTGCTCACGGCGTCCCAGGCGGTACGGGAGACGAGAGCCCCGGCGGTGCCGACGGCGAGGACGTCGCTGCGGGAGTCGTGCTGGCCCTGGTCGACCTCGCCCTCGACGATGTCGTTGGCACGGCGGGCGGAGGCGGTGGTGCGCAGGCCCACCTCAAGGAGGGTGCCGGGGTCGTCCCAGCCGACCTGCTTGGGGCCCGCCAGGGCGATGGAGCGGGCGCCCTCGACGGTCGCCAGGAGCTCGGCCAGGCACTGCGGCGCGGGCGCGGAGTCGTCGTGCAGCAGCCACAGCCACTCCTCGCGTCCGTGCGTGCGGGCCTCGTCGCGGGTGATGGGCGAGCGGGCGCCGTCGGGGCCCGCGAGCGTGAGGTCCTCCTCCCCCGTGCCCGCCGGTACGCGGGTGCGGCCGGGGGCAAGGCTGGAGGTGGCGCGCGAGAGGCCCGCGGACCCCGAGCCGGTGGGGGCCGAGCCCGCGCGGCCGGCGGGGCGGCGGCGGTTGCCGGCGGCCACGAGCTCGCCGTAGCGGGCGAGCCCCGCGTCCACGGCCGCGAGGAAGGTCGGTGCCTCGCCGGCGCGCACGATGCGCACGTCGCACACGGCGTCCAGGCCGGACAGGGCGACGGCATCGCCGACAGGGGTGCCGTCACCCAGCCCGTTGGCGCGCGAGGCGACGTCGACGACGAGGACGACGTCGGGCAGGCGGCTCTGGGAGGCGACGGCACGCAGGGTGCGAGCCAGGTACGGGGTGACCCCGGCGCAGACGATGACGGCGAGGGTCCTTGAGCCCGGGTCGGTGGCCGTGCGGGCGGGCTCCGCTGCGGGTGTCACTGGTCTTCCCCTACTCGTGTGCTCGGCTGCGGACGGCAGGAGGAGGCCCGCTCAGACCGCGCGGCGCTTGAGCTTACGCCGCTCGCGCTCGGACAGGCCGCCCCAGATGCCGAAGCGCTCGTCGTTGGCGAGGGCGTACTCAAGACACTCCTCGCGGACCTCGCAGGAGGCGCACACGCGCTTGGCCTCACGGGTGGAGCCGCCCTTCTCCGGGAAGAAGGCCTCGGGGTCCGTCTGCGCGCACAGGGCGCGCTCCTGCCACGCCAGGGGGCCGCCCTCGAACACGTCGCCACCGAAGAGCAGGACGAGCGTCTCGTCGTCGACCTCCTCGGTCCGCTGGAGCGGGCCGTCACCGAGGATGTTCCACACGATGGCGTCCTTTCGTCTAGCAGGATTGCCCATTGACAGGGATTACCCGTAGAAACTACACGGCTGTCACTCGGGTGAGTCAAGCGTGTGACAGGTTAGTCATCTGTTCGTAACCGGCCCTCCGCAAGGTTTCGCGCTAGACCTGACATGACTGTGTTTGTCAGCACATGCAGCCCCCCACGGGGGCGTGGAGTCTGCTTAAATCCCCGTATGCCCGCCGTTTCTCACCCCACCCCCGATCGCCTCGTGGCCCTGCTTCCCGGACCCGCGGACGCGGACCGCCCCTGGCTCGTGAACTACTCCCCTGGTAGCGAACGCATTGAGCTCACCGGTCACGTGCTGAGCATGTGGGCGTCCAAGTCCGCCGGGCTGCTGACCACCGAGTCGGGTGAGGGAGTGCTGGTGCACGTGGACCTGCCGGTGGGGTGGCGGGCGGTGACGTGGTGCCTGGGTGCGTGGCTCGCCGGGGGCGGCGTCGCCCTGGGGCCGGCACCGGCCCTCGCGGGCACCGAGGTCCCCGAGGTCAGCGTCGCAGGCGCGCTTGAGGACCTCGACGCCCGGGCCGAGGTGCAGGTGCTCGTGCCCCGCGCCTCACTGGCCGTGCGCTTCGACGGCGAGACGGGGCCGCTGACGCTCGACGGCGTCGCCGACGTCATGAGCCACGCGGACCGCTTCACCCCCCTGCCCGCGGCCCCGGGCCTCCCGGCGCTGCTGGCCGACGACGGGACCCGCCTCGACAGGACGGAGCTGGCCGCCGCCGCCCTCGCCCAGGCCCCGACGGCACGCGCCGTGCTCGTACGCGGTAGCACCGGGCCGGGAGCCGCGGCCCGCGCCGTGCGCGAGGTCCTGGCCGCCTGGGCGGGCGGGGCGAGAGCGGTGCTGGTCGACGCCGCCTGCGGCGAGGAGCTGGTGGCGCTCGCCGCCCGTCAGGAGCGGGTCACGGGACGTCGGCCTGGATGAGGGTCCCCGTGCCCTCGACGCTGAGGGTGCGCTCGTCCGCTCCGACGAAGGCGCCCTCACCCCGCCGCAGGGTCTGGCTGCCCAGGGGCGTCGTGACGGTCACCTCGCCCTCGGTGACCAGCAGGAGGCGCGGACCGCGCCCGGCGACGGCCATGCGCCCGTCCTCGGGCACGACGGTGGTCACGAGCAGCTCGAAGTCGTCCACCGGCGCGTAGTAGGCGCGCGTGGCCCGCGAGAGGTACTCCGGCGCAGGACGCACCGGGGGCCCGGCGACGTAGTCGACGCAGGCGAGCATCTGCGGCACGTCGATGTGCTTGTGCGTCAGGCCCGCGCGCAGCACGTTGTCCGAGGAGGCCATGATCTCCACGCCCAGGCCGCTGATGTAGGCGTGCACCGAGCCCGCGGGGACGAACAGCGCCTCCCCGGGCTGCAGGGTGACGGGGTTGAGCAGCAGCGCCGCGACGACCCCCGGGTCCCCGGGGAAGCAGCGGGCCATCTCCAGGGCGTTGGCGTCCACCCGCCGCGACGGGGAGCGCCCCTCGTCGAGGCGCACGCCGATCTCCTCGACGAGCTCGTCGACCTCCTGGCGGCTGGGGCGGGTGCCCGCGGAGACGACGTCGCTGAAGGCCTGGCGGATGCCGTAGCGGGTGGGGTTGAGACGCAGCGTGCGGCGCATGCGGCGCGCCACCGGGGCCTGGAGGTCGGCCAGCACCTCCCAGGCGCGGCGGGGTGCCCTGAAGCCCGCCACCGCCTCGAAGCGAGACAGGGCCAGGACCATCTCGGGCTTGTGGTTGGCGTCCTTGTAGGAGCGCACGGGCGAGTCGAGCGGGATGCCCCGCGAGCTCTCGAGCTCGAAGCCCTCGGCCGCCTGCGCCAGCGAGGGGTGAACCTGGATGGACAGGGCCTTGGCGGGGGCGATGACCTTGAGCAGGAAGGGCAGCTGGGGGCCGAAGCGGCGCACGACGTCGTCGCCCAGGAGCCGCTGGGGGTCGGAGTCGACGTGGGAGGCGAGGGTGGGCCCGGACGCCAGGCGCGTGGGGCCCGCCGGGTGGGTGCCGAACCACAGCTCCGCCCAGGGGGCGCCGTCGGGCTCGGTGCCCAGGAACTCGGGCACGGCCGTGGTCGAGCCCCAGTCGTAGGACTGGCGGGCGGGGGCGAGGCGTTCCATACGGCGAACCGTAACCCGGCCGCCGACGGGGCACGGTAGGGGCGGCACGCCCAACACGACGGGGCGGAAGGGGCGTCGGCCCCACGCAACCAGGGGCGGACGGGCCGCAGGCAGGGGCGCGGCGCCCCGCCCCCGGGGTCCCGGGAGCGGGTCGGCGGGCACGCGTGGGCGGCGCGCCGGGCACCGCCTCCGGCCGTCGCACCACGGTGACGCACCTGCGGGTCGTTGCACATGCGGGGGCTTCTTCGGGGAGACTGTCCCCATGCGTGGCATCATCCTGGCCGGAGGCTCCGGCACGCGACTCAACCCGATCACCCTGGGCACCTCCAAGCAGCTCGTGCCCGTGTACGACAAGCCGATGGTCTACTACCCGCTGAGCACCCTCATGCTCGCGGGCATCCAGGACGTCCTGGTCATCACCACCCCGCACGACGCGGCGAGCTTCCACCGGTTGCTGGGAGACGGCTCACAGCTGGGCGTCAACCTGTCCTACACCGTCCAGGAGGTCCCCAACGGCCTGGCCCAGGCCTTCGTCCTGGGCGCCGACTTCATCGGGGACCAGCCGGCCGCCCTCGTCCTGGGCGACAACATCTTCTACGGCCCGGGCATGGGCACCCAGCTGCGTCGCCACACCGACCCGGTGGGCGGCGTCGTCTACGCCTACCAGGTGGCCGACCCCACCGCCTACGGCGTCGTCGAGTTCGACAAGGACTTCAGGGCCGTGTCCATCGAGGAGAAGCCGGCTCATCCCAAGTCCGACTACGCCGTGCCCGGCCTGTACTTCTACGACAACGACGTCGTCGAGATCGCGCGCAACCTCCAGCCCTCGGCGCGAGGCGAGTACGAGATCACGGACGTCAACCGCACCTACCTGGAGGCGGGCCGCCTGACGGTCGAGGTCCTTCCGCGCGGCACCGCCTGGCTCGACACGGGCACCTTCGACTCGCTGGCCGACGCGACCTCCTTCATCCGCACGATCCAGCACCGTCAGGGCCTCAACATCGGCTGCCCCGAGGAGATCGCCTGGCGCATGGGCTTCATCGACGACGAGGGCCTGCGCAGGCGCGCCGAGCCGCTGGTGAAGTCCGGCTACGGCCAGTACCTGCTCAACATCCTCGAGCGCGAGCGGCGCTGAGCGGGGCGCCGTCAGCGCCGCCCGGCCGCCCGCCATACACTGTGGCCGCCTTCTGCCGTCCAAAGGAGACCTATGCAGCCCGCCGCACCGCGCACGCTGGTCATCATGCCCGCGTGGAACGAGGAGCTGGCCATCGGCGACACCATCCGGGAGCTGCGCCGGACCGTGCCGGAGTTCGACCTGCTCGTCGTCAACGACGGCTCCACCGACTCCACGGCCTCGGTCGCGCGTGAGGCCGGGGCCCTCGTCCTGGACCTGCCCTACAACCTCGGCGTCGGCGGTGCCATGCGCGCCGGCTACAAGTACGCCCGGCGCTTCGACTACGACCGCGCGATCCAGGTCGATGCGGACGGCCAGCACGATCCTGCGGACATCATGCGGGTTCTGGAGGGCCTGGAGCGCACGAACATCTCCATCGGCGCGCGCTTCGCCGAGTCCGGGACCTACACGGTGCGCGGGCCCCGGCGCTGGGCGATGGTCCTGCTGGCGGGCACGGTCGGGCGCATCAGCCGCACGCGCCTGACCGACGTCACGAGCGGCTTCCGCGCCGCCGACCGCACCGCCATCCGGCAGTACTGCGACTACTTCCCCTCGGAGTACCTGGGGGACACCATCGACTCTCTCGTCATGGCGGTGCGCTCGGGGCTGACCGTCAGCCAGGTGGGCGTGTCGATGCGCCCGCGCCAGGCCGGCACCCCCTCCTCACCGCCGTGGAAGGCCGCGGTCTACCTCGTCCGGGCGGTCTTCGCGCTCGGCATCTCGATGACGCGCCGCCCCGTCAGGCGCCGCCGTGAGGACGAAAGGACGCAGTGATGCCCAGCCAGACCGTCTACGTCGCGATCTCCACGATCATCTTCCTCGCCATGATCTCGCTCCTGCGCAGCCGCAAGCTGAGGGAGAAGTACGCCATGCTGTGGATGCTCGTCTCCGTCGCCATCGTCACGCTCGCGCTCGTCCCGCAGCTGCTGAGCTGGCTCGCGGGCGCCCTGGGCTTCCAGGTGCCCTCGAACCTGCTGTTCACGCTGGCCATCCTGCTGCTGCTGGGCGTGACGCTGCACCTGTCGCTTGAGATCAGCAGGCTCGAGGACGAAACCCGCGTCCTGGCGGAGAACGTCGCCGTCCTCAACATGCTCACCCGAGACCAGCGTCCCTCGCCCGCCTCCCCCGACCCCGACTCCGACACCGACGGGTAGCCGCAGGGCGTCCCGACCCGCTCCCGACCACCGCTGTAGAGGCAAGACACGCAATGATCGACATCATGCTCCCGTTCTGGGGCGAGCCGAGGTACCTGCACGAGACCGTCGAGGCGGTGCGCGGGCAGACGAGCGACGACTGGCGCCTGACGGTGGTGGACGACTGCTACCCGGACCCCTCGGTCGCCGAGTACTTCGCGCGGCTCGACGACCCGAAGGTGACGTACATCCGTCACGAGACGAACCAGGGCATCACCGAGAACTACGCCTTCTGCCTGTCCGCGGCGAGCGCCGAGCTCGTCATGCTCCTGGGCTGCGACGACATCCCCGACCCCGACTTCGTCAGCCGCGTCCACGAGATCCACCGGCACTACCCGCAGGCCGACGTCATCCAGCCGGGTGTGCGTGTCATCGACGCCGACGGGCGGGTCGTGCGCCCGCTCGTGGACACCATCAAGGTCCTCTCGCGCCCCCGTGCCGCCTCGCCGCGCCTGCTGGCCGGGGAGGCGCTGGCGGCCTCGCTGCTGCGCGCCGACTGGCTCTACTGGCCCTCGCTCGTGTTCAAGCGCGAGACCATCGTCCAGCACCCGTTCCGCCCCGGCTTCCCGATCATCCAGGACCTCGCCCTCATCATCGACATCGTCGCCGCAGGCGGGTCGCTGCTGCTCGACCCGCACGTGTGCTTCTCCTACCGCCGCCACGAGGCCTCGGCCTCGACGACGGCACTGCTGGACGGGCGCCGCTTCGACGGCGAGCAGAAGTACTTCGCGCTGGCCCTGTCGATCATGCGCCGCAACGGGTGGCGCTCGGCCGCCCGCGCGGCGCGCCTGCACTCCTCGTCGCGGGCCCACGCGCTCACGCTCCTCCCGACGGCGCTCAAGGCGCGCAACACCGAGGCGGTGCGGATGCTCACCGCGCACGCCCTGCGGCCCTGAGGCCCGCCCCCGCGGGGCTCAGGCGTGGAGGCTGAGCTCGGCCCACGGGGAGCGTCCGCGCGACCAGCGCATGGCAGCGCGCTCGACGAGGACCCAGCTGAGGGTCGCCAGCACGAGCGTGCACGCCATGACGACGACGAGCAGCGTGGTGAAACTCCAGTGGGCCCCGACCGACACGAGCAGCAGCTGCGTGAGCGGGAAGTGGAAGATGTAGACGCCGTAGGAGATGTCGTGGACCCTCGTCACGCGCGGCGAGGGCAGGACCGCCCCGAGCCACAGGATGAGGTAGGCCATGAAGGGTGACGCCGCCTGCTTGCCGACGTCGGGCAGCAGGGCGATGAGCGCGTAGGAGATGATCGCGGCCAGCAACGCGATCCAGGCGCGCATGGGCAGCCGGTCCCTGAGGACGTAGATGACCGCGCCCCCCATGAAGTAGGGGAACATGAAGATGAACAGGGCGAGGCTGCCGTCGCCGCCGGTGTAGGGACTGATCCGGTCGATGCCGGCGTGCACGAGCACGGACAGGACGAACAGGGCGATCACCGGCCAGGCGCGCTCGCGGGTCCAGCGCCAGGACATGAACACGCCGATGACGATGTAGCACATGAACTCGTAGTAGAGGCTCCACAGCGAGCCGTTCCACGCCGTGCCGTAGGGCGAGGTCGTCAGGGTCTCCCCGATGGAGTAGCTGCCCATCGTCAGCAGGCTGTTGACCCAGATGTACTGCACGGGCGTCACGGGCGTGGACAAGTAGCCGTCGAGGCTGCCGTGCTCGACGACCTGCGCGATCGGTGCCAGGCCGAAGGCGACGAGGACGAGCACGAGCAGGTAGCCGGGGAAGATCCGCACGACCCGGTTGATGAGGTAGGTGCCCGCCTTGGAGCGGCACCGCGCCCCGGTGATGAGGAACCCGGAGATCGTGAAGAAGCCGACCACGGCCCAGCTGCCCAGGTGCTGGCCCTCCCACATGACGCCGTCGCCGGTGCCCGAGAGGATGTGCACGTGGGAGAAGACGACGAGGGAGGCCAGGACGAGCCTGAGCATGTTGAGGGCGTTGTCCCTGCTGTCCAGGTCACGTGGGGCGAAGAGCTCGGCGAGCCGGCTGCCTCCCGCGGCGACGACCGCCCTCAACGCAGGTCCGTGCCGTCGGCGAGCAGCGCGTGCACGTACTCGTCCAGGCGGGCCATCGAGTCTGCCGGCGTGAAGCCCGTTGCCTTGATCTTCGTCAGGTCGAGGGCGCTCCTGAGCGGGCGGGGGGCGATACCCGTCTGGCCGGCGTAGTACTCGGCGGTGCTCACCGGGGTCACGTCATCGGCGCTGTGGCCGCCCAGCTCGTAGACGCGCTTGGCAACGTCGGCCCAGGAGACGACCCTCCCCTCGCCGGAGAGGTTGTAGGTGCCGTAGTCGGCGCCCGTGACCAGCAGGTGGATGATGCCGGCGGCGAGGTCGGCGGTGAAGGTGAGCCGGCCGGTCTGGTCGGCGACGACGGAGGGCTTGACGCCCTTGGCGGCGAGGGAGGCCATCGTCTTGACGAAGTTCTTGCCGTCGCCGACGACCCAGCTCGTGCGCACGAGGTAGTGGCGGGGGGTCCCGGCAACGGCGGCGTCACCACCGGCCTTCGACTGCCCGTAGACACCGAGCGGGCTGGGGACCTCGTCCTCGGTGTGCGGCTCCTGCGTGCCGTCGAAGATGTACTCGCTGGACACGTGGACGATCGTCAGGCCGTTCTCGGAGGCGGCGCGGGCCAGGACGGAGGGGCCCGACGCGTTCGCACGCCACGTCGCGGGGCGGCCCTCGTCGGTCTCGGAGGCGTCGACGGCGGTCCATCCCGCCGCGTTGATGATGACGTCGTACTGCGACCAGTCGACGGCCGCAACCTGCGCGGCGTCGGCGATGTCGAAGTCCGGCAGGTCGACACCGGTGACCGTGAAGCCGGCCTCGGGCAGCTGGGCCATGAGCTCACGGCCGAGCTGGCCGCGGGCCCCGGTGACGAAGGCGCGGCGCCCCGGACGCGGCGCGGCGTCGACGGCCGGGAAGGGGGTGACCTCCGCCATGCGCGGGTGGGCCTTGTCCTTGTCGGAGAGGATCGCGCGCTCCAGCGGGATGGGCCACGGCACCGCGGCGGTCTCGTCGGCGAGGTTGAGGAAGGTGTAGCGGGCCTCGGGCGACCAGTGGTCGTTGACGAGGTAGGTGTAGGCGGTGCCGGGCTCCAGCGTCTGGTAGGCGTTGCCCACACCGCGGGGGACGAAGACGGCCACCGAGGGGTCGATGACGGTCGTGAAGACGGTGCCGAAGGTGGGGCCCTCACGCAGGTCCACCCAGGCGCCGAAGACCTTGCCGGTGGCGACGGAGACGTACTTGTCCCAGGGCTCGGCGTGGATGCCGCGGGTGACACCGACCTCGTCGTTGAAGGAGATGTTGTTCTGGACCGGCCCGAAGTCCGGCAGACCGAGCGCGACCATCTTCTCGCGCTGCCAGTTCTCCTTGAACCAGCCGCGGTTGTCGCCGTAGACCGTGAGGTCGATACACAGGAACCCGGGGATCGGGGTCGTTGTCACACCAAGCGGCTTCGGGGCCTCGGTCATCTCGTGGTTGTCCTCAAGTTCTGTCGCTCCGCGAGCGGACGCCGCGGCACCGTGAGTTTATCGTCTGCTGACGCCAGGGACTCAGGTGAGCACGGTGACCATACCCTCACGTGCCGTCCTCATGCACGACGTCGGGCTCCTCCGAGGACGCAGGCCGAGCGCCCCCGGTGGTCGCGAAGGCCAGGACGACCGCCACCAGGGCGAGGAAGGCGCACGAGGACACGGCCAGGAGCGTCATCGGGGTGAAGGGGACGTCCCACCACCACTGGACGGAGTCGTCGAGGTCCAGCGGCCAGTGCTCCCCGACACCCAGGACGTAGCGCAGCATGACGGTGTGCTGGGCGATGACCTGGCAGACCACGAGACAGACCCCCGCCCACACCGCCTGGGGCCGGCTGAGCCTGACCGGCTCGTCCTTGTCGACAACCAGCAGCAGGAGCAGCCCGGGGGCGAGCAGGGGCAGGACGTAACGCGCCTGGTAGGCCTCCAGCGGCACGAACACGCCTGCGGCGTGGAAGACCGCCGGGAGCAGGGCCGCCGAGCCGATGAGCACCAGTGCCGACAGCCACGTCCGCCAGGTCCCCGACCTCAGCGCCAGGAAGACGACGCCGGCGGCCGCGAGCATGGCCAGCACGAAGGGGCTGCGTTCGTGGAACGGGACGTCGCCCCATCCCGGGACCCAGTGCAGGCCCCACAAGCCCCCGAGGTACTTGGGCACCGTCTCCAGGCCCACGAGGAAGCGGTAGACGAAGCCCGCTCCGACACCACCGGGGGCCTCCCCGGGCATGGCGTCCGTGCGCCCGGAGGAGAGCATCTCGACCAGCCCCAGGAGCCCGCAGGCGACGACGACGCCGAGCTCGGGCCACAGCGCACGCCTCCAGCGCACCGCGAGCAGGAGCGCGACGCCGACGATGCACAGGTAGAAAGCCGCGTCATAGCGCGATCCCAGGCACATGAGCGCCCCGGCGACCGCTGCCCCGAGCAGCCCGACACGCCGTCGGCCCTGCACCCGCGTGGCCAGGTACACCCCGGCGCAGTAGACGAACAGGCCCGTCACCGCCCACGACGTCGGGTTGTTCGAGGCGATGAAGTACAGCCCCATGGGTGTCCACGACAGCATCGGCACGAGCCACACCGCCGGCCCCTCCTCGCGGGGGGCCAGCAGGACGAGGACCGCGACGAGCGCGACGCACAGCAGGACGTTGAGGACCCTCATGAGGACGGCGGACAGCTCGACGTCGTGGCCGACGAGCAGGTGGTGGACGCGGTAGTAGCCGACCGGGTAGTCACCGTCGTCGAAGCGGGTGGACCACACAAGCTCGTCGTCGTCGTAGCCGACGACGCATCCCGCGGAGTTCTCGGAGAAGACGAAGCAGTGCATGGAGGTGTCGGACACGGCCCTGGGGACCCGGACAACCGGCATGCCGTTGACCTGCGAGGTCTCGCAGGAGCCCTGAGCGGGCCGCGGGCACCAGATGCTGCCCAGGTGGTAGTCGTCGTCCGGGGAGGAGGACAACGGGGAGGACAGTGCCCAGCCGACGCCCACGAGCACCGCCAGGAGGACGGCCACGGCGGGGACGACGACGCGTCGCGCCCGACGAAGGTCAGGCGCGCTCACCCTGGCGCGGGGGCTGATCCGACCCGCGATACCCATCGACTCCCCTTTCTCACAGCGTGCCTGCGCTCACGGCTGCACACGGCCGCCCCGAGACCCGCCGGTCTCGCGCTCCTCAGTCAAGCACGGTGACGGTGACGTCGTGCCTCGGACGGCACTGCTGGACCTCGTGCTCGACGGACTCACGGTTGCGCTCCGAGGTGACGACCACCGCGTCCTTGTCCCACGCGTCGAGCAGGGGGCACAGGATCGTGTCGTAGTACTCCTCGTCCCAGTCGGCGTAGGCGTTGATGCGCACGTCGTAGTCCGTGGGGGCCGAGAACTGGATGAGGAAGCGGTTGCGGTCGGCGTCGACACTCACGCGCTCACTGTCGCGGATGAAGACGACGGCGCCTCCCTTGTGCTCGTCGAAGACCCGCACGAGGTCCGCGTAGGCCTCGTGGTCGGTCTGCGAGGCGGCGGGGATCCACTCGTCGGGTTCGTGGAGCGGGACGAGGTAGTGGCGCCATCCCGCGTGGAGGCCCGGCGTGACCACGGAGGCCGCCAGGGCGGCCACGGCGAGCGCGTAGGACGCCCCCCGCAGGAGCGCGGCCCGCGGCCCGTAGGCGACCGCCGCCCCCATCGCCTCGATGGTGAGCAGGACGCCGATGACCGCGATGGAGATGACCATGAGCTTCATCGGGTAGTAGCCCCAGCGGTAGTCCCCGGGGGCCCGCAGCAGCAGGAGGTAGACGACGCCGGCCCACGCCCCGACCGCCAGCAGCGCAAGTCCCCCCACGGGCGCGATGTCGGCGCCGAAGCGCGCCAGCGCCCCGTACAGGCCGACGAGCAGGAGCAGCGCGGTGGCGGAGAAGATGAGGCTGTCGGTCACGACGGGGATGAAGGCGCCCGGTCCGGCTGCCAGGTAGCCGCCGTCGCGACGGAGCGCGGGCAGGGCGATCCCCAGCGTGTAGGCGGCTGCCAGCAGCCAGGTGGCTGCGGTGGCGATGACCTCGGCGCGGGTGGGCACGACCTTCTCACCGGGGCCCCACAGGCCGATGCCCGCCCGGATCGCCCGCGCGAGCAGCAGCAGCCCCGGCAGCAGCGCGGCAGGGGACCACGCCGCGAGGCTGACGACGACGACGAGGGGGAGCCACACCATGGCCTGCCACGGGCTGAGGTAGCGGTACAGGATCCAGGCGACGACCATGATGAGCACGATGACCGGGATGTTCATGTACCCGAACTGGACGACCTGCCCCATGACGAGACCGGTGTAGGGGACCCAGCCGACCGCGAGCACGCCGACGACCCTCAGGGGGCGTGCCGTCCCCTGGAGCATGACGTGGGCGAAGGAGCCGAGGAGCACGCTGATGAGCGCACAGGTCGCCGTCGCCGCCGCGATGTTGCCCACGATCATGGTGCGCAGGTCCGGGTAGCCGGTGCCCGGCCCGTAGAACACGGAGGCGATCGCGGCCGTGAGGAAGACCGGCTTGACCTCGGCCCCGCTGCCCAGCGACCCGTTGTTGTGGATCGTCATGGCCTCGATGGTGTTCATCACCATGTCGTTGCGCATGAAGGGCAGGACCACGCCGCGGTAGAGGACGACCGTGCGCACGACGTCGGCCGTGCCGATGAGCACCGGGACCAGGACGAGCGCCACGGCCGTCCACCGGGGCCACTGCCCGCGCTCACGGGCGCGCAGGAGCACCCAGGCGACACCGGCCAGTGTCGCGAGGACGGAGAGCCAGAACACGTAGGCGAACGTGCCTGGCAGGACGACCCCGAGCAGCGGTGCGGCGACGATGGCGGCGAGCACAGCCGTCGTCGCCTTCGCCGAGTCAACAAGCATGGGGGAACGCATGCGCCATCCTTCGGGACGTAGGGACCCACAGGATCTGTCATCACCATGAGCGCCAGCGACTATACCCGCCGCTTCCTGCGCCGCTGCCGAGGGGTTGGCGGGCGCGCCGGTGACACACCTCATGCACCACCAGCGTTCATCACGTTCATCACCTGAGGTACGTTTGAACAAACGCCGTCGACCAAGGACGTCTGAACTCTCATGTCCCCCACACTGACCGAGCCCCAGTTCCTCATCCTTGACGCGCTGCGCGCCGAGGGGACGCCACTGACCCAGCGGGCCCTGCAGGCACGCACCTGCCTGTCCCTGGGAACCGTCAACACGAACGTCCGTGAGCTCGAGGCCCTCGGCCTCGTCAAGGACCGTGCCCTGACCGACGCGGGCCGCGAGGCGCTCGCGCCCTACAGGGTCGACAACGCCGTCATCCTCGCCGCCGGACTGTCGAGCCGCTTCGTCCCGATCTCCTACGAGCGCCCCAAGGGGACGCTGCGCGTATGCGGAGAGGTCCTCATCGAGCGCCAGATCGAGCAGCTGCGCGAGGCCGGGATCACGGACATCACGGTGGTCGTCGGCTACAAGAAGGAGTACTTCCTCTACCTCATCGACCGCTACGGGGTCGACGTCGTCGTCAACCGTGAGTACGCCAGCCGCAACAACAACGGCTCCGTGTGGCGGGTGCGCGACCGCCTGGCCAACACCTACGTGTGCTCCTCGGACGACTACTTCACGACCAACCCCTTCGAGCCCTACGTGTACCGCGCCTACTACTCCGCCCAGTACGCCGCCGGCCCCACCGAGGAGTGGTGCATCCAGACCGGCCCCGGCGGGCGCATCACCGGCGCCACCGTCGGCGGGGCGGACGCGTGGACCATGCTCGGGCACGTCTACTTCGACCGCGCCTTCTCCTCGCGCTTCCGCGAGATCCTCGAGAAGGTCTACGACCGCCCCGAGACCGCGCCGCTGCTGTGGGAGTCGATCTTCCTCTCCCACGCCAAGGAGCTCGACATGGTCGTGCGCCAGTACCCCGACGGCGTCATCAACGAGTTCGACTCCCTCGACGAGCTGCGCGCCTTCGACCCCGGCTTCATGGAGAACCTCGACTCCGAGGTCTTCACGCACATCGCCACGACCCTGGGCTGCGAGCCCAGCCAGATCACCGACTTCTACCCGCTCAAGCAGGGGATCACGAACCTGTCGTGCCACTTCAGCGTCGGCGACGACGAGTACGTCTACCGCCACCCCGGTGCCGGCACGGAGCTCATCGTGGACCGCCGCGCCGAGCTCGAGGCGCTGACCCTGGCCCGTGACGCCGGCGTCGACCAGACCTTCGTCGCCGGCGACGTCGACAAGGGGTGGAAGATCTCCCGCTTCGTCCCGGGCTCACGCAACCTCGACGTCACCAACCCCGACGAGCTGCGCGAGGCGATGCGACTGAGCCGCCACCTGCACAACGCCGGCGCGCACATGAGCCGCTCCTTCGACTTCGTCACCGAGGGCCTGCGCTACGAGGGCCTGCTCGCCGCCCGCGGGCCCATCCAGGTTCCCGGCTACCACGAGCTGCGGGACAAGGTCCTGCGCCTCAAGGCCTACGCCGACGCGGACGGCTTCCCCCAGGTCCCCAGCCACAACGACTTCTTCCCCCCGAACTTCCTCGTCGCCGAGGACGGACACATCGACCTCATCGACTGGGAGTACTCGGGCATGTCCGACGTCGCCGCGGACTTCGGCACGATGGTCGTGTGCACCGAGGAGATGGACGAACAGCTCGCTGAGACCGCCCTCACCTACTACTTCAAGCGCCCGCCCACCGACACCGAGCGGCGCCACTTCCAGGCCTACGTCGTCTTCGCCGGCTGGTGCTGGTACCTGTGGGCGCTGCTCAAGGAGGCTGAGGGCGACGACGTCGGTGAGTGGCTGCTCATCTACTACCGCCACGCCGCCGACACGGTCGACGCGCTCCTGCACCAGTACGAGATGGAGGCCTGAACCATGCGCTTCGGAATGCTCTCGGGGGCCCTGTGGGGCCTGGACACCGTCATCCTCGGCGTCGCCCTGCTGCTGGCGCCCTTCCTCGGGGCCAGTGAGGCCGCGCTGTCGGGCGCCCTGCTGCACGACCTGTCCTGCGCCCTGCTGCTGCTGCTCTTCATGGGGCTGCGCGGGCGCCTGGGCGACACACTGGCGGCGCTGCGCACCCGCTCGGGGCGGGCCGTCGTCGTCGCCGCCCTGCTGGGAGGCCCCATCGGCATGACCGGCTACCTCATCGCCATCAACAATATCGGCCCCGGCTACACGGCCATCGTCTCCACCTTCTACCCGGCCGTGGGCACCCTGCTCGCCGTCGTCCTGCTGGGCGAGCGCATGCGGGCGCGACAGGTTGTGGCCCTGCTCGTGGCGCTCGCGGCGATCATCGCCATCGGCTGGGACTCCACCGGCACCGTCACCGGCGGGTCGGCGGTCCTCGGCGTCGTCGCCGCCCTCGCCTGCGTCGTCGGCTGGGGCTCCGAGGCCGTCATCCTCGCCTGGGGCATGCGCGACGAGGCCGTCGACAACGAGACCGCGCTGCACATCCGTGAGACGACCTCCGCGCTGGCCTACCTGGTGCTCGTCGCGCCGCTCGGCGGCGTCCTGGGCTTCACCGGGCGCGCGGCCCTGACCCCGGCCAGCGCCGTCGTGGCCCTCGCGGCCCTGGCGGGCACCGCCTCCTACCTCTTCTACTACAAGGCGATCAACGCCATCGGCGCCTCGCGCGGCATGGCCCTCAACATCTCCTACTCGGCCTGGGCCGTGCTCTTCGCGCTCCTCATCCAGCAGACCGTGCCCACGCCTCTGCAGGTCCTGTGCTGCGTCATCATCCTCGTCGGAACCGTGCTCGCCGCGACCGCCGACTGGAGCGACCTGCGGCTGCTGCGTCGCCGGACGGTCGGCTGACCGGCCGGGGGCTGCACCGGCCCGGTGCAGCCCCCGGCCCCCGTCACGGCTATATTTCTTCGCACACCACTCCTGACAGAAGGACACCCAGATGCCCGCAGACGCCGTCGACGACCCCGAGCTCCTCGCCCGCGTTCACGTGCTCCTGCTCAAGATGCTCAAGGACCTCGACAGCACCTGCCGCACCCTGGGGATCTCCTACTCGGTGTACGGGGGCACGATGATCGGGGCGGTGCGCCACACGGGCTTCATCCCGTGGGACGACGACGTCGACGTGCTCATGACGCGCGAGGACTACGAGCGCTTCCTGCGCGAGGCCCCCGCGCTCATGGGTGAGGAGTACCGCTTCGACAACACGCGCACGCGCCCCGAGTACCCGTACATGTTCACCAAGCTCGGGCTGGCCGGGACCCTCTTCGTGCCGGAGTTCGCCAAGAGCGCGGCCTACCGGATGCCGATCTGCCTCGACGTCCTGCCTCTGGACACGGTGCCCGACGACGAGCGGGCCTTCCGTGCACAGAGCCGCGCCACCTGGCTGTGGGGCCGGCTGCTCTACCTCACCGGCACCCCCACGCCGATGCTCATCAACACGCACGGGCTCAAGCGCCTGCTCATCCACACCGCGACGGGTGCGGCGTACTGGACCCTCAGGCTCCTGCGGGTGACGCCCCGGCGCCTGCAGGCGCGCTTCGACGCCGCGGCCCGCAGGCACGAGGGCACACCGACCGGCCGGTACACCGACTTCTCGATGCGCGACCCCCAGCGCTGGATCGTCTCCCTGGCGGAGATCCAGCCGCCCGTCGACACCCGTTTCGAGGACGCGGTGGTGCAGATGGCCCCCGGCTACGACGCCATGATGCGGCGCACCTACGGTGACTACATGCAGCTGCCGCCCAAGGACGAGCGCCGCAACCACAAGCCCCTTGAGATCGACTTCGGGCCCTATGACGTCTGATTCGCGCGACCGTTCCGGCGAGCACCGGGCAGGCAGTGACTACCTGTGGAACACCGCCTCCTCCCTCATGGTGTCGCTGTCGACCGTCATCCTGCTCCTCGTCGTCACGCGCCTGGCCGGCCTGGAGGCGGGAGGCACCTTCTCGCTCGCCTTCGCCGTCGGCCAGCAGTTCCAGACGCTGGGGATGTACGAGGTACGCACCTTCCACGTGACTGACGTCACCCGGGACGTCCCCTTCGGCTCGTACCTGTCGACACGTGTGGTGACGGTGGCGCTCATGCTCCTGGGCATCGCCGGCTACGCCTGGGTCACCGGCTCCACCGGCGCAGTGGCGGTGGCCGTCTTCCTCGTCGCCGCGCTGCGGGCGCTGGACGCCTTCGAGGACGTCTTCGTCTGCGAGTTCCAGCGCAACGGCCGTCTCGACCTGGGTGCCCGGGCCTGCTTCCTCAGGTCCCTGGGCACGACCGTCGTCTTCAGTGCCGCGCTCGCCCTCACCGGGGGCCTGGCGGTCTCGGCCGCGGTGGCCCTGGCGTGCTCGGTCCTGGCGACGGCGGTGCTCTACCTGCCGCCGGCGCGCGGCCTGTTCAGCGTGCGCCCGCGGTGGACGGCCCAGGGCATCCGCCGCCTGCTGGTGTCCTGCCTGCCGCTCTTCCTGTCCGCCTTCATCTCGATGTACCTCGCCAACGCCCCGCGCTTCGCCATCGACCACTTCCTCGACGCGACGGCGCAGGGCTACTTCGCGATCATCTTCATGCCGGCGATGGTCATCAACCTGCTGTCGCTCATGGTCTTTAGGCCGGTACTCACGACGATGGCCACGTGCTGGGCCGGTGGGGACCGGAGCGGCTTCCGGGCGATCATCAAGCGGGGGGCGGTGGTCTGCGGCCTGGCCTTCGTCGCCGTCGCAGCGGTCTCGGCCGTCGCGGGACCCCAGATCCTCCAGCTCGTCTACGGCAAGGACGTCTCCCACCTGCTCGTCGAGCTGCTGGTCCTGGTCGCCGGGGGCGCGATGAACGCCGTGTCCGTCATCCTCTACTACGCGCTGACGACGATGCGTCGCCAGAACCTCGTCCTCGTCGGCTACGTCGGTGCCGCCGCGGTCATGTCGGTGTGCGCCGTCGTCCTCGTGCCCCGCTGGGGGCTGCTGGGGGCCTCCTGGGCCTACCTCGTCGCGATGAGCGCGGCGACGGCGCTGTTCCTGACCTTCCTCGCCCTGGCGGGGCGCCAGCGGGTCAGCGGGTGAGCGGGAACAGGACCCCGTAGGCGACGCTCGCCGCCGCGAGCAGCACGAGGGTCCTGCGCGCGGCGGCGCCCTGGCAGCGCTCCACGGTGGGGATGAGCATCATGGGAATGAGCACCATGACGTAGCGGGGAAGCACGATGACGGCGGCGTGGAAGACCACCGCGAACATCATCTGCATCGCCGGGCCGATGCACACGAAGGACACGAGGACCGCCCACGCCTGGCACCGGCCCAGCGTCGTCGTGGGGACGTCGAACATCGCCGTGGCGATGATGGCGGCGAGCACGCCCCACAGGAGGAACGAGGGGAACACCGACCACGGGGCCGCTGCCCCGGTGCCGCCGTCGATCCCCGCGAACACGCCCATGAGGGCGTCGTCCAGGGAGTACAGGTACTGCGTGACGGAGCCCGAGGGCGGCGGGTCGAGGGTCGGGCGCGTCGGGTCGTTGTGCCCCAGGTAGGGGCGCGCGGCCAGCCAGGCGACGGAGAAGACCAGGGGCACGAGAAGGACACCGCCGAGGCGCGCCACGGCCGCGGGCCAGGACCGCCCCGCCAGATCGGGCACGCCTCGCGTGCGGGGCTCAGTCCCGGACCTGGCCCCGCTCCAGGCCCCGACGACGTGGTAGATGACGAGGAACAGCGCCGCCGCGGCGACGGCGAAGACGTTCTGGAGCTTGACGGTGCCGAAGACGGCGCCGAGGACGACCAGGGGAAGCGGCCCGGCCTCGCCGCGGGCGTACAGGTACGCCGCCAGGGCGATGAGGGAGCCGGCCAGGAGGTTGAGGGCGTCGGGCGTGATGTAGGCGTTCGTCCCCCGGAAGACGGGCATGGCGACCACGAGGCAGGGCAGCGCCGCGACGAGGGACCAGCGCGCTCCCAGCCGGCGCACGAGCACGCCGCAGGCGATCATCCCGGCCCACAGCCACACGAGGCTCGTGAGCCTGCCGGCCGTGAGGAGCTCGACGCCGAACAGCTTCTCCAGCGGCCACGACAGCCACGAGGTGAGGAAGTAGTAGACCGGGGAGTGCACGTCACCCGGGGTGAAGCCGTTGACGAAGGTCTGCGCGTCCGGGATGTGCGGCCCGCAGGTCCCCTGGTAGATGACCGTCTCAGGGGCGGTCCCCACGCCTCGGCAGGCGGCGAGCTGGCGGGCGTACTGGTCCGTCTTGAGGCCGTTGACGACGACGACGCCCCGGCGCGCCTTGTCGACAGCGTCCACGTAGGTGAACTCGTCGATCGGCGACAGGGCGGAGTGGAGGGCCATGAACCGGACCGTCAGCACCGCGGCCACGAGCGCGTAGAGCGCCGACAGCGCGCCCCAGCGCGCTCGCGCCCCGCTGAGCACCCCGCCGAGCCCTGCGCCAGGCGCCCGACGACCGGTGGCTTGCGCTGTCACCCTCATGTACCCGTCCCCTCTCACCTAGCCGCTCGTCCGCCCCAGTCGGGACGGCACGCCACCGCCGGTCAGGTCAGGCCGAGCCCGGCACGGCAGCCGCCCGCCGAGCGCCTAGATCCTCACGGGATCATACCGAGGCGGCCGCACGCTCCCGCCGTGGAGCGCCTCACGGCGCTCAGGACCGGTGGGCCGCCAGGGCGGCCTCATAGGCCTTGAGGTGCGAGCGCGCCGAGGCCCGCCACGTGAACTGCTCGCTCAGGGCACGCTCCTGCGCCGCGGCACCGAGGGCCGCGCGGCGCGCGGGGTCCGCGTCGAGCTCGACGAGGGCGCGGCAGATCGCCTGCGCGTCCAGCCCGCAGTAGGCGACGGCGTCACCGCCGACCTCGGGCAGGCTCGTCTCACGGGTCGTCAGGACGGCCGCTCCGCAGGCCATCGCCTCCAGCACCGGCAGGCCGAAGCCCTCGGCGATCGAGGGGTAGGCCAGGACCTCGCAGCCCGACAGGAAGCCGGGCAGGTCCTCCAGGGGCAGGTAGCCGGGGCGCAGCACCGTCATGTGGACCGGGACCTCGGCGAGCGCGGGCTCGATGCCCTCGTCCCAGCCCTTGCCCCCGGCCAGCACGAGGACGGGGGGCTCGTCGTCGTCGTGGAAGGCCTGCACCCAGCCCTCGATGAGGGCGGGCACGTTCTTGCGCGGCTCCAAGGTGCCCAGGAAGCCGATGTAGCGCCGGCCCGACAGCCCGAGGGAGGCAGCGACCCGCTCGCGCTCGGCGTCGTCGACGGGGTGGAAGACCGAGGTGTCCACGCCGTGGTAGGCGACGTGGAACCGTGAGGCGTCGCCGCCCGCGAAGCGCAGGGTCTCGTCCCTGGTGGCGGCCGAGGGCACGACGAGGGCGTCCGCGCCGCGCACGGCGCGCCGGATGGCCCGGGTGAAGAAGACCTGCTTGAGACGGGTGTGCGCCTGGGGGTGGGAGAAGAAGGTGGCGTCGTGGAGCGTGACGACGACGGGCACGCGGTGCGCCGCCGGGTAGGTGTAGTGCGGGGAGTGCAGGACGTCCGGGCGCAGGCGGCGGATGAGGGCCGGCAGGCCCGTCTGCTCCCAGGCCAGGCGCGCCCCCCGGTTCGTCATGCGCGCGGGCACGGGAAAGAGCCGGGCGCGGGGCACCTTGGTGCGGAAGTGCTCGACGTCGCGCTCCTGCACGGCCATCGCCAGACGCACCCCGCAGTCGAGAAGCTCGGGCACGAGGTCGTCGACGTAGCGGCCCACGCCGCCGAGGTTCGCAGGGATCGCCGTGGCGTCAAGGAGGACCTTCATGGCCGCAGGCTACAGGGGTCCAGGTCCCCCACGGGGCCGCAGACGCTCCCGTATTCTCGCCTCATGACGAGTGAGGACAGGTCAGCGCAGGGCCCGCGGGTCGCCATGGTCGTCGAGCAGCTGTGGCAGCCGGTGCCGGGAGGCTCGGGAACGTACGTCATCGAGCTCGCCCGGGCGCTGCGCGAGCGCGGCTGCCGCGTCGTCGGGCTGGCGGCCGCCCACGCCTCCGGCCCCTCCCCCACCGAGGTGGGGCTGCCGTCCTCCATGCGGGTGCTCAGCACGCGCCTGCCCCGCCCGGCCCTGTACGAGTCCTGGAACCTGCTGCGGCGCCCGCGCGCCGAGTCGGTGCTGCCCGGTGCCGAGGTGGTTCACGCCACCACCTGGGCCGTGCCCGGCACGCGCCTGCCGCTGGCGGTCACCGTCCACGACCTCGCCTTCCTACGCTCGCCCGACCACTTCACGCGGCGGGGCAACGCCTTCTTCCTGCGCTGCCTGGAGCGCACCATCGCCGAGGCCGACGTCGTCATCACCCCCTCCCAGGCGACGGCCGACGACTGCGTGGCCGCCGGGATCGACGCCCGACGGATCGAGGTCGTGCCCCACGGCGTGCGCACGCTGCCGGTCAGTGAGGCGCAGGTGGCGGCATTCCGGGCCGAGCACGGCCTGGACGGCGACTACGTCCTGTGGACGGGCACGCGTGAGCCGCGCAAGAACCTGGCGACGCTCCTGCAGGCCTTTAGCCTGCTGGCCGACGACGACCCGGGTCTCGACCTCGTCCTTGTCGGCCCGCAGGGCTGGGGGGACGACGCCGAGGAGCGGCGGGTGCTCGACGAGCTCGGCGAGCGCGTGCACGTCACCGGCCACCTGCCCGAGGCCGACCTCGCCGCCGCCTACGCGGGCGCCCGGGCCTTCTGCTTCCCCTCGCACTGGGAGGGCTTCGGGCTGCCCGTGCTCGAGGCCATGGCCTACGGCACCCCGGTGGTCACCAGCCGGGGGACCTGCATGGAGGAGGTCTGCGGCGAGGCCGGGCTGCTGGCGCGCCCGACGTCGGCGGCGGAGATCGCCCGTCAGCTGGCCCGCGCCGTCGGGCCCGCGCACGACGAGCTGCGCGCCGCGGGCCTGGAGCGCGCCGCTGCCTTCACCTGGCAGGCCTGCGCCCAGGCCCACGAGGAGCTCTACCGGAGCCTGGCCGAGGACGCCCGGTGAGCGGCCAGAGCCGGCCGAGCCACCCGAGCGGCCAGAGCCGGCCGAGCGCCCGGGTCGTCCTCGTCAACTGGCGGCGGGCGGACCTCACGCTGCGGGCGGCCCGGTCCGTGCAGGTGCAGCTGGCCGAGGGCGACCGGCTCGTCGTCGTGGACAACGCCTCCGGCGACGGGTCGGCCGAGCGGCTGCGCGAGGCGGGGCTCGACGTCATCGAGACGCGCGAGAACCTGGGCTTCGGGGCGGGTGTCAACGCCGGGGCCGCCGGCATGACGCAGGAGGTCCTCGTCCTGCTCAACAACGACGCCGTCGCCGAGGCCGGTTTCCTCGACGCCCTGGTCGGCCCCCTCGACGGCTCACGTCCGCGGCTGGGGGCGACGACGGCCCTCATGCTGCTGGCGGGCCGGTGGCGGCGCGCCACGGCCCAGGAGGAGGCCCTCGTGCGTGCGGACGGCGCCCGCTGGGCGCGCGTGGACGAGCAGGCGGCTGCCGCCGGTGAGGGCACGGTGCTCGTCAACTCCACGGGTAACGTCGTCGACGCCTCGGGCAACGGGCAGGACCGGGACTGGCTCGTGCCCCTGGAGGAGCTCGACGCCCCCGCGGAGGTCTTCGGGGTGTGCGGGGGCGCCTGCGCGGTGCGCGCCGAGGTGTGGCGGCGCCTGGGTGGGCTGCGCGAGGACCTGTTCATGTACTACGAGGACACGGACCTGTCCTGGCGCCTGCACGAGCACGGCTACGAGGTGGCCTTTGTGCGCGGCGCCGTGGTCCACCACGAGCACGCCGCCTCCTCGGGGACGGGATCCGACATGTTCGTGCGCGTCAACACCCGCAACCGGGTGCTGGTGGCCGTCGAGCACGCTCCGGCCCGGGTGGCGCTGGCGGCCCTGGCCCGCACGGCGGCGCGGGCGCTGCGCTCGGGGCCTCGCGGTCCTGTCGCGCGCGGGGGCGCCCAGGCGCTTGGGGCCCTGCCCCGTGCCGTGCGCCGGCGGGCTCGGCGTCCGCGCCGCTGAGCCCGAGGGCCCACCGGTCTCAGGGCCTGCGGGGCGAGGCGGCGCGGCTGGGGACCTCCACCATGGGCTGATCGGGCAGGAGCCGCTCGAAGGAGGCTCCGAGCGCCACGACGCCTCCGGACTCCTGGTTGGGTCCGGGCATGACATCGAAGGCGACCGACTTCTGCAGGGCGTCGATGACGCCGCCCAGGTGGGAGGGCTGGATCGACGCCGACACCACGTAGGTGTCCGGCCGCAGCATGAGGCGCGGGACGCGCACGTCGACGCTGCCCTCACCGGGGTCGATGTGCTCGGGCTGGAACCCGGCGTCGAGGCCGTGCAGGCCCCACACGACGACACCGTCCCTCGTGTCCACCGACACCCCGAAGACGGGCCGCTCGACCCTCTCCTCGGCGTGGTAGTGCAGCCTGATGAGCATCTCGTCGCCGGTGAGGAAGAGCCCGCTGGGCCTGCCGTCACCCCTGAGAATCTCGACGCGGTCGATCTGGGCCTCGCCGGAGCCGAAGCGCGTGCCTCCGCCGTCGACCAGCGTGGCCCCGTTGGCCTTCTCGGCGTAGGCGTCGATGAGCCCGGCGGCCGGCCCGACGCCCTGGAGGCGGCCGTGGTCGAGCCACGCGGCCTCGTCGCAGAAGGTGCGCATCTGCTCCAGCCCGTGGGAGACGACGACGACGGTGCGCCCGTCGGCACGGAACTCGGCGAACTTGCTCATGCACCGGTTCTGGAACTGCATGTCCCCGACGGCGAGGACCTCGTCGACGAGGAGGATCTCGGGCTCGACGTGGATCGACACGGAGAAGCCCAGACGCACGTACATGCCCGAGGAGTAGTTCTTCACGGGCTGGTCGATGAACTCGCCGACGCCGGAGAAGTCGACGATGTCGTCGAACTTCGCGTCGATCTCCCGGCGTCTCATGCCCAGGATCTCGCCGTTGAGGTAGATGTTCTCCCGGCCGGAGAGCTCGGGGTGGAAGCCGGAGCCGACCTCGAGCATGGCCGCCATCCGGCCGCTGGAGGTGATGGTGCCCGAGTCGGGGGTGAGGATCTTCGCGATGCACTTGAGCAGGGTCGACTTGCCGGAGCCGTTGTGCCCCAGCAGGCCGAAGGTCCGGCCTTCGGGGATCTCGAAGCTGATGTCCCTCAGTGCCCAGAAGTCCTCATAGGTCCCGCGCCCACGGTTGAGCAGCGCCCCCTTGAGGGACTGGTGGCGGCTCTTGTAGATGCGGAAGCGCTTGGAGAGGTCCGATACGGTGACTGCTGCGCGTGCCATGGTCAGAGCTCCTCGACGATGCGGGCGGAGTAGCGCCGGAAGATGAGGCGGCCGAAGAGGAACATCCCGACGCCCCAGGCGACGCAGGCCAGGCTCACTCCCGGGGAGGGCACGGCGAAGTCGTACAGGCACGAACGGAAGGCCTCAAGGAAGGTCTCCGCGGGGTTGAGGCGGAAGATCGTCGTGATGGGGATCGGCCTGCCGTTGAGCTGCCAGCCCATGTCGAAGAGCTGGTTCTGGACCTGGTCCAGCATGGCCAGGGAGAAGACGACGCCGGAGGCGTACATCCACACCTGGTTGAAGATCTGCCACAGGTGGCTGATGTCCCGGAAGTAGACGGTCGCGATCGCCAGGACCATCCCCAGCCCGGTAGAGAACAGGGCGGTCAGCGCCGTGACGACGAGCAGCACCGGAAGCATGAGCAGCACCCTCGCCCCGCCGGCGAGCAGCGAGATCCCGGTGAGGACGACGAGCTCGAAGAGGAAGTCGACGACGAGTGCCCCCACGGCCGAGTACACGAGCACCTGCCGAGGGAAGTAGACCTTCGTGAGCAGCCCCGCGTTGCTGACGAGGGAGTTCATGCCGTTGATGACGCCCGCCGACAGGAAGTTCCAGCAGATGACGCCGATCCCGATCCACAGCGCGAAGGAGTCGATGCCGGAGTACCTGCCGGGCTCGACGCTGCCGCGGAAGACGACGCCGAAGATGAGGGCGAAGACGGCGACGGTCGCCAGCGGGTTGATGAAGGACCACAGGCGCCCCAGGGCGGTCCCCTTGAACTCCGAGGACACCGAGCGCTGGGTCAGCCTGAGCGTGAGGTCGAGGACGCGGCGGGGGTTCTCCTCCGCGTCGAGGGGCCTACCGGGCAGCATCGCGTCTCCGTTCCGTCGTCTGGTCGAGCTCATTCACACGTCCCGCAGGACGCCACCACTGTCCCTCGAAGGCGCGGGCGGTCAGGGCGACCACCCGGGACGTCAGCCAGTCAAGAGCGACGGCGAGCGCGAGGGTGAGGACGCACACGACGCCGAACAGGGTGACCAGCTGGATCGGGGCGTAGCTGCCGTAGTCCAGGCCGGAGTAGAAGAACAGCTTGTAGATGATGACGTGGTGCACGAGGAACACCGGGTAGGAGTACTTCGACACGAGCGCGACCGCCTCGCGCGCGGGTCCGATCTCCACCCACGGGGCAAGGACCACGAGGATGAGGAAGCAGGCGATGCCGACGAGGGTGGTGGCCACGTCCTCGGGGATCTGGGTCGGCAGCAGCCCGGTGACGACGAGGACCCCGGCGGCCGGTACCGCCACGAGCGCCGGCACGCGCCGCACGTAGCGGATGACGTAGATGCCGAAGGCGAGCTCGGGCAGACGGACCGTGAGCACGACCGAGGGAGGGAAGGCCGCCTGCCCGTCACGCAGGAGCCACAGGCTCGCCGCGTAGAGGGCCAGGAGCCCGGCGGCCGTCGCCTTGGGGAAGCGCTCGATGAGCCTGAGCAGGACCGGGAAGACGACGTAGAAGAGGATGATGAAGCCGAGGAACCACTCGCCCAGGAGGTAGGCGGTGCGCACCCCGAAGTTCGCGACGAGGCCGTCGATCCCCAGGACGGTCCAGATGATCGACCGGGCGGGTGCCGCGTTGAGCGGGTTGCCGTCCATGTCGACGAAGAAGTACAGGGTCCCCAGGACCCAGGCGGTCCAGAACATCGGGTAGATGCCCTTGAAGCGCTTCCAGTAGAAGGTCCTCAGGCTGAAGTCCCCCTTGTAGGTCACGGCGAGCGAGGCGCCCGAGACGATGAGGAAGAGGGACACGCCCACGGCACCGACGTAGATGCCGAAGGGCTGGTTCGTCAGCAGGTAGCGCCCGTCGGTGAGGAACGGGTTGTTGAAGTGCGTGAGGACGATGAGGGCCGTGGCCAGGGCACGGACGAGGTCGAGGTAGAAGATGCGCCGCCGTCGACGTGTCGGTGCCACCGGCTCGCTGCGGACCGTGACGGACGGGCTCATCGGACCATCCTTCGCACGCGCCGCAGGGACCGCCAGGCCACGCGCGCGGCAGGGCGGATGACACCGGGCAGCGCCTGGGCGACCTTGGCCTTGATGGCCTGGCGCACGGTCCCGGCGCCGCGTGCGGTGCTCACCATCTCGCGCTCACGGTCGGCCTTCCAGTGGCTGGCCATGGCGGTGGTGAGCTCGCGGGTGTAGAAGCTGAGGTTTGTCAGCTCGATGCGGGCGAAGCGGTCGGCGAAGAGCCAGCCGCTGAAGTAGCCGGCGTCCTGGGCGACGTAGCTGTAGGAGCGCTCGATGGCGTGGGAGATCGTGCCGTCCTCACCCAGGGGCTCGGGCGGGAAGTCCTCCCAGTCCCAGCCGAGCTCGAAGAGCCGTCGCACGGCCGCCGGGCGGAACCAGAAGGTCGAGCCCAGGGGTGCGACGACCTCCTTCTCCCCCGACACGGGGACCTGGGCGCCCACGTCCTTGAGGAGCTTCTGCGTGCGCTCCAGGTTCGGCCCCCAGGCGTAGGAGTAGATCGGGAAGTAGTCCGCGTGGTTGGGCGGGGCGGGAGTGAGCAGGCCGAGCCGGGGCTCGCGCTCGAAGGTCGCGATGACGTTGGCCACGAAGTCCGCGGTCGGCAGGACGTTCTCGTAGCACTTGAGGGCGAAGCCCTCCCCGACCGTGCCCGGCCGGATCTGGGTGACCTTCTTGTCGTGGATGAAGCACACGAGCTCGTAGCCCAGGACGAGGTCGCGGGCACCGACGAGCAGGGCCGCGACGTCACGGCCGCGGTTCTTGACGAGCTGGACGATGACGGTGCGGCCGAGGTCGGCGGTCGCCTGCTCGACGTAGCGCTTCTTGTCCTCGGAGCCGACGGTGATGATGAGGTCGGCGCTGGCGGGCATGGAGGCGGCGTAGCCGAGGAGCTGGTCGAGCAGCTCCATGTAGTGCACGTGCATGACCAGGGCGGTGCGCATGGTGCCGACGGGCTCGACGTCGACGGACCGGGTGGGCAGCACGTAGGTGAGCTGGAGGTTCCTCACGAGGTCCGCGAGCTCGACGGTGCGCAGGAGGTTCTCCCAGATGAGGTCGGTGTCGTAGTCCGTCTCGTCGCGCAGGTACTCGTACAGGTCGAGGGCGGCGTTGCCGACCGTCTGGTCGAGGACGTCCTCGTAGTCGTGGAAGAAGGAGCGCCGCTTGAAGATCGGGCAGCGCTTGTCCGCGATGAGCCGCTTGGGGCTGAAGATGATGGGCTGGTAGGTGACGCCCTCAAGGTCCTCGGTGTCGATGTAGGCGCCGCTGGTGAAGCCGAGGTCCTCGAAGCGCTTGGTGAAGGCGATCTCGTGGTAGCCGACGGAGCTGATGTAGTCGTCGATCTCGGGCATCTCGTCCCAGTAGGACTGGAAGGCCTCACTGGTGACGAGGGAGCGGCGGTAGACGTGGAAGTGGGACTGGAGGTGGCGCGGGATGTAGCCGTAGGTGCTGGAGCCGTAGTTGCTGTCGCGGACCTCGTGGAACCAGGTGGGCCCCCAGAAGTCGAGGTCCCGTCCGGCCATGTCGTCGAACATCTCGGCGAAGGGGTGCACCGGCCCCATGATCGTCGAGTTGAGCAGGACGATCTCGTCGAACTCGGCCAGACGCTCCCAGCCGTAGGAGTCCATCGCCGTCTTGTACGCCCACACGTCCAGACCCGTGTTCTCCCGGACGATGACCTTGTCGGCGAGCTCGGTGAGGCGCGCGTGGCTCTTGGCCGTCAGGTGGCCGTTGGCGACGATGACGAGCTCGCTGAGGCTGTGCAGCAGGTCCTCGAGCAGCACCTCGACGTACCTGTCGGCAACGCCGTCGGCGTCGAAGAAGAAGAAGATGCCGAGTCGCGTCGGCGAGTCACCGAGGATCATGAAGCAGGTCCCTTCGCGCTCGTCCGGCGAGCGTCAGATATGGCGGTGCGTGGGCGCGAGGGCACCCGGTCAGCGGGCGTCGGCGTCGAGGACGGAACGCACCTTCGTGGGGTCGCCCCACACACCCGGGGAGTCGTAGGGGCGGTCGGGGAAGGCACCGTACTCAAGCGTGATGTCCAGGCCGTTGTCGCGGATGTAGGCCTCGACGCGCTCGGAGAGGCTCATCGGCTCGCCGGTGCAGGCGTTGATGACGCCGGTGACGGCGTCCTGGTCGACGATCGCGGCGATCTGCGCGGCCAGGGCGTCCACGGAGATGAAGTCGTACTTGTTTTTGCCGGTGGTGAAGGGGAAGGTCTTCTTGCCCTCCTCGGCGGCGGCGAGGAGCTTGGAGAAGATGGAGGAGCCGAACTTGTCGTCGCCGACGATGTAGTAGGCGCGGATCCACTGGAGGACGGCGTCGTGCTGCTGGGCGGCGAGGGTGGAGGTCTCGCGCAGCGCGTTCTTGGCGATGCCGTACAGGGAGGCCGGGGAGCAGGGGGTGTCCTCCTGGATCGCCCCCTCCCAGTAGCCGACCTCGTGCATGGTGCCCATGACGGCGAGCTGCTTGAGGCCCGCGGCGTACAGGTTCTCGATGAGGTGGTAGTGCTTGGCGAGGTCGTCGATGTGGGCCGACGAGCTGTGCTTGAAGCCGTCGCGCCAGGCCATGTGGAGCACGACGTCCGGGCGCCCCATCTGGTCGAAGAGGTCCGCGTCACCGGAGAACAGGTCGAGCTGGAGCCGCTGGGCACGCTCGTCGACGCCGTCGAGGCGCAGGTCGAGGGCCGTCACGCCGAGGCCACGGTCGAGAAGGGCGCGCACCACGTGCCGCCCGATGTAGCCACCAGCACCAGTGACGAGAATCGTCTTACCCATATCGCAGGATCGTAGCAGTCAGGATCAGCGGCGGCGTCCTCGGACGGCGGCAAGACGGCCGCGCAGACCGCCGACGGCGGCGCCCAGGGCCCGGTAGACCGGTGTGAGGCCCTTGGCGAGGGCGGGGGCCCGCTGCTCCAGGCCCCGGCGCACGACGGCGCCGAGCGAGGCCTGCGGCCCCGAGCGGGCGGCCAGGTGAGGCACCTGCTCGAAAGGTGAGGAGGGCAGGAGGGTGGCGAGCTCCTGGTAGCGGGCCTCCAGCAGGCCGTAGGCACGCACGTCGGCGGGCCCCAGGACCTGGCGGCAGTGCAGGCCCGCGCTGAGGCAGGCGGGCGCGAGGAGCCGGTCAAGGGCCGCGCCGGTGAGGGGGTCCTCCCCGTTGTCCTCGAGGGTGGGGCCCAGGGCGGTCAGGGGCGCGAGCAGGCTCGGGCGCAGCAGGCAGGAACGCCCGTGGGCGGCGAGCGGGGTGTGGGCGTCCAGGGGGACGCCGATGCCCAGGCGCCTGGCGAGGGCGCGGGCCCGCGCCTGGCTGCCCGTCCAGCCGTGTCCATGCGCGCGCGAGCCGACGACGGGCAGCACGGGCAGCACGAGGCCGAGCGAGGCATGGTCCGCGAAGAGCCCGACCGCCTCGGCCAGGCGGGTGGCGCTGCCGGCGAGGGCGTCGTCGTCGGGGCTGCGCACGGCCTCACCGACGGCCAGGTGCAGCAGCAGCCCGTCGCGCGCGAGCAGGTCGGGGGCGTCGAGGAGCAGGGAGGCGAGGGGGCCCAGGCGCGGGTGGGAGGCGCTGACCACCTCGGTGCGGGCGGCGAGGTCGGGGGCCTCCGCGAGCCCCGCCTCCAGGGCGGTGCGGGAACCGGGGCCGGCGCAGGCGATGACGGCGTGCTCGACGTCGGCGAGGGCGGCCAGGCGGGCGACGGCGCGCGCGGCCTCCTCGGCGCTGGTCACGAGCGCGTGAGCCGCGACCGGGACCGCGGGCCGGCAGGAGGGCTGCGCCGCGCCGCTGAGCGTGTGGGTGAGGCCCGCGTTGACGACGAGCGTGCGCGGGGCGCTCGTGCGCACGAGGCCGCCGAGCAGGACGTCCTGCGGGTAGCCGGAGGCGACGGCGGCCTCAAGGACGGCGGGGGTGCTCACGCCCTGGTGGTCGAGGTAGAGGGGGTCGTGGAAGAACAGGCGGCGCTTAAGGGCGGGGCAGCCGTCGGCCAGCAGGGCGCAGGCGTCGTCGAGCGAGGGGTTGGCGCCGCGGTAGCGCTCCAGGGGGAAGGCGGCGAAGGAGCTGTGGCCCAGCGCGTTGAAGTGCCCGGTGAAGCGTGACTCGTGGTGGCACACGGAGTCGTTGTAGGAGGTGATGGGCGGCATCGTCTCCCAGTACTCGCGGAAGGCCGGGTCCTTCAGGAGCCTGGGCCGCACGACGAGGAAGTGGGACTGGAGGTGGCGGGGCATCATCCTCCGGGCCAGGAAGGGGTGCGGGCGCAGCTCGGCGTGCTCGCTCAGGCCCCAGAAGGAGGCCCGGGGGCGGGCGGCGGCCACCGCGAGCACGCTCTCCCAGGGGGCGACGGGAGCGAAGAAGGTGTTGTTGGCCAGGACGAGGCCGTCGAGGGAGGCGACCGTGTCCCAGCCCAGGAACCGCAGGCCCGCGAGGTAGCCGCCGACGTCGAGCCCCTCGTTCTCACGCACGAGGACGTCGTCGGCGACCCCGTTGAGCCGGTCCCGGGCATCGTCGGTGAGGGAGCCGTTGACGACGACGAGGACGCGGTCGACGAAGGACCGCATGGAGTCGATGGCTAGGGGGATGTAGTCCTCGACGCGACCGGCCGGGTCGTGGTGGAGGTAGATCAGCGTGCGCGTGCCCACGATGGCGCCCCCTCGGTGCTCGGCGGCGGCGACGGTCCGCCCCGCGGTAAGGCTGAGGATAGCCGTCCGCGCGCCTGCGCCCCGGGCATCCCCACGGGCCGCAGCCGGGGCCTGCCCGGGCGCAGGCTCAGAAGTACTGGCGCATCATCTCCGCCAGTGACGTGCCGTAGCCACTGGCCGTCGCCCAGCCTGCCCCGGCGGGGTTCTCCTGGATGCCCAGGTGCTCGACGTAGGCCGCCGAGCCCTTGCGGACGTAGCCGAAGCGCGGGTCGACGAGCGGGTGCGCGAGGCTCGCGGTGGTGACGGAGGCGTCGGCGTAGGCGCGCAGGTGCTGGACCTGGGCGCGCAGCCCGGTGCGCACGTCGGTGAAGCTCAGTCCCCGGTTGCCGTTGCCGGTGGCTCCGAGCCCCCCGAAGTTGAACTGGCTGATGCTCACGTCACCGCCGAACTGGAGCCAGCCGGTCTCCTTCATGACCTGGACGAAGAGCAGCTCGGGGCTCACTCCCTCCGCCGTGGCCTCGTCGTAGACGATGCTGGCGAAGGTCCACAGGGTGCTGGCGCCCCCGGCACTGAGCGACTGGCTCGGGTAGCTGCGGCCGGAGGACTGGTAGGCGCTCACCATCCTGTTGATGACCGTCCCCCGCGACCCGCTGGGCGCCGCCATGACCGGTGTGAGGCCGGTGGTCGTGCCCGCGGAGGCGCTGACCTCGTTCACGTAGCCCAACCAGGCGCCGGTGGCGGAGAAGCGGCTCCACACGCCGTCGATCTGACGCGTCCCGGTGACCATGGCGCCGCTGGGCTCCAGGTAGTACCAGGTGCCGCCCACCGCCTGCCAGCCGGTCGTCACCACGCCCGAGGCCGCGAGGTAGTACCAGACGCGGTTGACCTGCTGCCAGCCGGTGGCCATCGCCCCCGAGGCCGTGAGGTAGTACCAGAACCCGCCGACCTGCTGCCAGCCGGTGACCATCGCACCGCTGGGCTCCAGGTAGTACCAGGTGCCGCCCACCGCCTGCCAGCCGGTGGCCATCGCGCCCGAGGCCGTGAGGTAGTACCAGAACCCGCCGACCTGCTGCCAGCCGGTGGCCATCGCACCGGAGGTGGTGAGGTAGTACCAGGAGCCGCCCACCGCCTGCCAGCCGGTGCGCATGATCCCGTCGGTGCCCAGGTAGTACCAGGAGCCCCTCACCTGCTGCCAGCCGGTCAGTGCCTTGCCGCCCTCGACGAGCTTCCAGGAGGAGCCCGAGCGCTGCCAGCTCCGCCCGGCACTTGCGCCGCCGTCGATCTGGGACTGGGCGATCGTGCGGATCCTGCCCATGAGGGAGTAGCCGACGTCGCCCGGGCAGGCGGTGTAGCCGACGTCGCGGTGCGCCAGGACACGCGGCAGGGAGACGACCTGACCCGCCGTGTACTTCTCGGTCGAGCGGATGGTGAAGCTCGCCGACTCCGTGGCGCTGGTGACACCGGAACGGGCGAGGAACCAGCCGGAGATCCTGCCGACCGCCTGCAGCTGGGCCTCGGAGGGGCTCACCGAGGTGTAGGTGCCCATCATGGAGATGCCCATCGTGCCGGTGTTGGCGCCGTAGGCGTGCCCTCCGATGACCATCGTGCCGGCGGCGGCGCTGAGCGTGCCGTAGCGGCCCTCGTAGACGTTGCCGTACTTGTCGACGAGGAAGTTGTAGCCGATGTCGCCCCAGCCCAGGGTGACCGCGTGGTAGTAGTAGATGCCCCGCACGATCCCGGGCGCCTGGGCCTCGGAGTAGTCGTTGGTCCCGGCGGTGTGGTGCACGACGACGTGGCTGGCGCTGACGTAGGTGGGGTCCCAGTCGAGGTAGGCGGCGCTCGCCCCCCACTCGGAGCGGGTGGTCACGGGCACCGGCAGGCCGTTGGCGGTGGTCGCGGTGGCCAGCAGGGCCGGCAGCCCCCGGGTGACGCCGGTGCCGCTGGAGGTCCCCGTGGGGCCGTGCGCGCCGCTTCCGCCCGGCTCGGTGCCGACGGCGGAGGGCTCGGCGGTCGGCGCGGTGTCGGTACCGGCCGGGGCGGGCTGCTCCTGGGGGGACGGTGAGCCGGGGGCCGCGGGGCTCTCGTCCTGGGCGACGCCGGTCGGCGCGGCGTCGACGACCGTGAGCTGCTCGGAGGTGAGGACCTGCTCGCCGGAGGGCTCACCGGGGACGAGGGTGAGGGAGAGGTCCGCGGGCAGGCCCCCCTCGCCGGCGACGACGGCTGCCTGGACGGCGTCGGCACCACCGGTAACGAACTCGTCGGTGCCGGAGGAGCCGGTGGCGGGGTCGGCGTCGTCGCGCCCGGCGTCGGAGGCCTCGTTGAGGTACCAGTCGGTCCACTCCCCGTTCTCGCGCACGCGCAGGTAGATCCGCGTGCCCGGGGGCAGGGTGGAGGAGCCGGTCCAGGTGAAACCGGCGACGAGGAAGCCGTCGACCTGGAGGGGCTCGGTGAGCAGGGCCGCGTCGGCCTGCGGGTCGACGGTGCCCACGAGCGCGGCCAGCGCGTCCGCGAGGGCACCGTCGGCACCGGGAAGGACGGCGGCGCCGCCGCTGGTCGTGGCGGGCACCTGGGCCTGCTGCGGCTCGGGCTCGTCGGCGCCGTCGGTGCCGCCCGCACTGCCGGCGCCCCCGGCACCGCCTGCCTGGGCGACGTCGGTGGCCTCGCCGGCGGGGGTGGTGAGCTCGATGACCTGGACGGGACCGGAGGCGGCGTCACGCTGCACGGCGGTGAGCGCCTGCGGCGCGCCCTCAGCCAGGGCGGGGGCACTGATGAGGGACGCGGGGACGAGTCCGGCGAGCGCGAGGGACACGGCCGCTGCCAGGCGGACGGGCCGGGTTGCCGACATGGTGTTCCTTCCGTTGGGTACGGAGCACACAGCGAGTCGCGTGCGACTAGTGGGAATTGTGTGACAAATGGGGACTGAGTGACACAGTAGTCGTCTGCCCGTCGGGCCACGACCCCTTGACGCGGAACATGACGTACAGCACGTTCCCCCACCCCGAACACGGCCCCGACCGCTGCCCCGTCGGCGGCCACGGCCCCGCACCCCCGGCAGGCGCCCGGGGCTGACGCCCTGTGGCATCATGGCGGCCGAGACGACCGGCGCCCCGCGCGCACACCCCGACTCTCGGAGCCTGATCCATGAACGTCCTCATCACCGGTGGTGCCGGCTTCATCGGCGCCAACTTCGTCCACCAGACCCTCACCCGCTACCCAGACGCCCGGGTGACCGTGCTCGACAAGCTCACCTACGCGGGCAACCAGGGCTCCCTGTCCGACGTCGCCGACCGTGTCACGCTCGTCGTCGGTGACATCGCTGACGCCGACGTCGTCGACCCCCTGGTCAAGGACGCCGACGTCGTCGTCCACTTCGCCGCCGAGTCCCACAACGACAACTCCTTGCTGGACCCCTCCCCCTTCATCCGCACGAACCTCGTGGGCACCTTCACCCTCCTGGAGGCGGTGCGCCGCCACAAGGTCCGCTTCCACCACGTCTCCACCGACGAGGTCTACGGCGACCTCGAGCTCGACGACCCCGCCAAGTTCACGCCGACGACGCCCTACAACCCCTCCTCGCCCTACTCCTCCTCCAAGGCCGGCTCCGACCTGCTCGTGCGCGCCTGGGTGCGCTCCTTCGGCGTCGAGGCCACGATCTCGAACTGCTCGAACAACTACGGCCCCTATCAGCACATCGAGAAGTTCATCCCCCGCCAGATCACCAACCTCATCGACGGCGTCAAGCCGCGCCTGTACGGCGCCGGGGAGAACGTGCGCGACTGGATCCACGTCCTGGACCACAACGACGCCGTGTGGGACATCGTCGAGAAGGGCCGCATCGGGGAGACCTACCTCATCGGCGCCGACGGCGAGAAGAACAACAAGGAGGTCGTCGAGCTCATCCTCGAGCTCATGGGCTACGACAGGGACGACTACGTCCACGTCAACGACCGTCCCGGCCACGACATGCGCTACGCCATCGACAACACCAAGCTCGTCGAGGAGCTCGGCTGGCGCCCGCGCTTCACCGACTTCCGCTCCGGCCTGCAGGCGACCATCGACTGGTACCGCGAGAACGAGGCCTGGTGGCGCCCGCTCAAGGCCGAGGTCGAGGCCAAGTACGCCGCCCAGGGCCAGTGAGCTGAGCCCAGCCGGTGCGCCCTCCGCGGCCCGGTGCCCGAGCACACTCGGGTGCCGGGCCGCGCGCCTGTCCCGGCCTCGTCCGACGGCGCCGACCACTCCCCGGCGCGTCCTCGCCTCCCCGTTGCAGCGCCTAGGCTTGCGCCATGACCCTCCCCCACCTTCGGCACCGCCGCCGGGCCGCGACGCTGCTCGCCGTCCTCGCCCTGGCCCTGTCCGCCACTCCGGCGGTCGCCGACGAGGCGGACCCCGCCCCCAGCGCCTCCGCCTCGGCCGCCTCCGACACCGCCTCACCCGAACCGTCTCCACCACCCGCTGACGCACCCGCCCCGGAGCCCACCCAGGCACCCGCCTCGGAGCCCGCTGCTCCGCCGGCCCCGGCACCCGGCGCCGTCGGAGCGGCGGACCCGCTGGACGGCCCCGACCTCAGCGGGGCCGGCACCTGGCAGCAGACCTCGCGGGGCTGGTGGTACCGCCTGGCGGACGGCACCTACCCGGCCTCGACGTGGGCGACCATCAACGGCTCCGTCTACCGCTTCGACGGCTCCGGCTACATGAGCACCGGCTGGGTCCAGGACGACGGCTCCTGGTTCTTCCTGCTGCCCACCGGGCAGCGCGCGCACGGCTGGACCTCCGACCGTGGCACGTGGTTCTACCTCGACCCGGCGAACGGGCGCATGGCCACCGGCTGGCAGCAGGTGGGCGAGTCCTGGTACTACCTGCACTCCTCGGGTGCCATGGCCACCGGTTGGCTCCAGCTGGACGGGTCCTGGTACTACCTGGGCTCGACCGGGCAGCGCGCACACGGCTGGACCTCCGTCAAGGGCTCGTGGTTCTACCTCGACCCGGCGAACGGGCGCATGGCCACCGGCTGGCTCAGGCTGGGTGAGACCTGGTACTACCTGCGCCCGAGCGGTGCCATGGCCACCGGCTGGTTCACGCAGGTCGGCGTCTGGTACTACCTGCGCTCCAGCGGCGCCATGGCCACCGGCTGGGTCAAGGACGGCTCCTCCTGGTACTACATGGAGGCCTCCGGCGTCATGGTCACCGGTCAGAAGGTCATCAACGGCAAGTCGGAGCAGTTCGCGCCCAACGGGGTCTGGTACGGCTACCACGCGCCGACGGGCTACCTCCAGCCGACGGACCACATCACCTCCCCCGGCTACGCCACCAACGACCTCACCTGGGGCATGAACGGCATCAAGGTCCGTATCGTCCAGCAGAGGCTCGGGATCTGGAGCTCGGGCACCCTCGCCTCCGTCGACGCCACCTTCCAGAGCGCCGTGCGCAACTTCCAGGCACGTGCGGGCCTGCCTCAGACCGGTGTGGTCGACAAGGCCACCTGGGACGCCATGGGCACCGGCTACTCCTGGTGGGTGGACCAGTACCAGGCGACCCCCGTGTCGCTGAGCGCCACCCGCTCCGAGCGCATCGAGGCGATGATCGGCTACGCCTGGACCCAGATCGGCTCGAGCTACACGTGGGGCGGTGCCGGCTCCTACTCCTTCGGCTTCGACTGCTCCGGCCTGGTCCTGCAGTCCCTGTACGCCGCCGGGATGGACCCCCAGCCCATCGACGTCATCAGGCACGCCTGGCCCAGCTACCGCACCTCGCAGGAGCTGTACGCCTACTCGGGCTTCCAGCACGTCCCCTTCAACCAGCGTCAGCGCGGCGACCTCATCTTCTACACCACCAACGGCGTCGTCACCCACGTGAGTATCTACCTGGGCGATGACATGGTCGTCCACACGGACTGGATGGGACGTCCGGCGCGTATGGACCACATCACCGCCGGCTACTCGTGGTCCAGGATCGCCCCCACGGTCGTGCGCCCCTTCCCGTGATCCGCGGCCAGGGCGCCGTACGGCGGAGCCGCCGTCCTTCCGGGCTGGCCGGTCGTCAGAAGACGACGGGCCAGCCCGGAAGGCACTGTGAGAGCGTCACGTGGGCCGTCGTCAGCGCGTCGACCGTGCGGGTGTACTCGGGGTCCGGGGTCGGCACGGTGCCCGCAGCCATAGCCTCCTGCGCGGCCTGAGGGTCGGAGAACTCGACCACCTCACCGCTGCTCAGGCGAGCGAAGGCCCGGGTGTACTCGCTCAGGGCCGTGCGGGCTCCCGTCGCGGTGGGCTCGTCTGCCGCCGCCTCGTCGAGCTGGGCGCCGTAGCCCTCCTCCAGGGCCTGGGCGAAGGCACCCCAGAGCACCGGCCTGTCGGGGGTGCCGTCCGGGGCTGCCGTGTAGGCCTGCCCCTGCGGCGTCTGCGCCAGAGCCGTGAGCAGGACGTCGTTCATGGCTGCGCACTGGGGCGAGGGGGCCTCGAAGGACGCCAGGGCGGCGGCAGTGGAGATCGTCTCCTCGGCCGGTCCCGCCGTCGGGCTCCCGGAGGGGGAGGCCGCGCCACCACCAGAGTCGGAGGCGCATCCCCCCACAGCGGCGAGGGCGATGAGGGCGGCGGTGACGGGAAGCAGGGCGGAGCGTCTCACCGAATGAGGCTAATACGCAACGGCGTGAAACGGATGCTCAGGAGCGGTAGCCGAGCCAGACACCGCTGGAGGAGAACTCCGACAGCCGACCCGCGATCCTCACCCGTCCGGTGGCCATGGCGCCGGAGGAGCGCAGGTAGTACCAGGCACCACCGTCCTTGACCCAGCCCGTCGCCATCGCCCCCGACGGACGCAGGTAGTACCAGGCGCTGCCGTCATGAACCCAGCCCGTCGCCATCGCCCCCGACGGACGCAGGTAGTACCAGGCGCTGCCGTCATGAACCCAACCCGTGGCCATGGCGCCGGAGGACCTCATGTAGTACCAGGTACCGTCGTCCTGGACCCAGCCGGTCGACATCGCCCCCAGCGCGTTGAGGTGGTACCAGCTGCCGCCGTAGACGAGCCACCCGGTGGCCATGCCCCCCGAGGAACGGAAGTAGTACCACTTGCCACCCACCTGGCCCCAGCCGGTGACCATCGCGCCCGAGGAGCTCAGGTAGTACCAGGTGCCGCCCTGATCCAGCCACATGTCCTCCACGGCCTCAGCGCTCCCGCTGAACCAGTAGTACGTGCCGGCCACCTGCCGCCAGCCGTCCTGGGGGGCGGGCCGACCGCCCTGGTAGGCGACGACGTGTGGGCTGGTGCTGCCGCGCCGGTAGACGACGGCCTCCGGGACCCCACTGAGTGAGACACCAGCCTCGTCCAGGGTGACGACGACGGCCGAGGTTCCTGACGCGCGGACCTCTTCGGCCGTGTACCACCGGGTGCCCAGACGGTTGAGAATCTCGACGGTGTCGGAGAAGAGGTAGCTGTAGGCGCCGGTCTGAACGGCGAACTCGGGCTGGAGGACCTCGAGGAAGTGCTCGGAGTTCGAGGTGTAGGTCCCGTGGTGTCCGAGCTTGAGAAAGTCGACGTCGCCGATCTGCCCGGCGATGCGATCCTCCGCGCCTGCGGTGTTCTCGATGTCGCCGGCGAGGAAGGCTGTCCTCCCATGGGCCGTGACCTTGACACCCCAGCACATGTGGTTGGCGTCAGGCACCGGGTTCGTCTTGTACTCCTCACCGTAGTTGACGATCTCAATGTGCATGTCACCGAAGTCGAATTCCGGGGAGGCGCTGCCCCCCTCACTGTCCGGGACGAGCGGGGCCCCGGGGCTCAGGTGCTGGATGAGGGCCGCACCGTACTCCTCATGGGCATGGTGCGCCGCCTCGATCATCTGGTCGTAGACGTACTGGTTGTCCCACAGACGCCCGGGGTCGGTGATCCAGGCGTCGGAGTACTCGGGGGTGTAGATCCTCCTCGGCTTGTACCTGGAGATCACCGTGTCCGCAGTCCCGATATGGTCCGAGTGGGCGTGCGTGCCCAGGTAGAACTCGACATTCGTCTCGTTGACCCCGAGCTGGTCAAGGTAGGCCCACAGCGTGTCCTCATAGTCCGAGGAGGGTACGATCCCCGCTCGCCACGGGTAGCGGGGGTCGCTGCCGTCGGGCGCATCACGGTCCTCACCGGAGTCGACGAAGGCGAAACGCCCGTTGCTCTCCAGGATGATGGCATCCGAAGCGGGGAAGGCCATGACGTGGATGGCCTCGGTGGTGGACTGCGCGGCATGAGCCGTGACCGGCACGACGCCGACCATGACGAGTGCCACCAGGAACACAAGCCGCATGAGCACACCCGCGCGCAGGGCACTGCCTGGACCGGTGTGGTGAGTCGTCGCTGCCGCGGCCGGTTGACACGTCACGAGGGCACCTCTTGTCCGACGGTGGGGCGCGCCTTCGCGCCCGTGAGCCAGGTCCCATGGTAGCGGCGTCCGCCACGTGCGCGACAGCCCCTCCGCCGGGGCGCAGCCGTCTCAGGCTCCCGCGGCACCGACGGGGCGCCCCTGCCGGAAACGGGGTACGAGGACGCTGTCGACGACGCCCAGCGCCGCACCGATCGCCATGTGCATGTCGAGGTACTGGTAGGTGCCCAGGCGCCCGCCGAAGACGACGTCCGGCTCCCTGGCGGCCAGCTCGCGGTAGACCAGCAGCCGCTCGCGGTCGCCGGGGGCGTTGACCGGGTAGTAGGGCTCGTCGCCCTCACCGGCGACACGCGAGTACTCCTTCATGATGACCGTCGTGTCTACGGGGTAGTCGCGCTCGGGGTGGAAGTGGCGTGGCTCGATGATGCGTGTGTAGGGGCGGTCGAGGTCCGGGTAGTTCATGACGGCGGTGCCCTGGAAGTCCCCGGTGTCCGGGTACTCGGTGGCCAGGTCGATGGTGCGCCAGCCCAGGGCACCGGCGCGGTAGCCGAAGTAGCGGTCGATCGGCCCGGTGTAGACGAGCGGCACCCGGCCGACGAGGGCCGCTTGGTGGTAGGGCTGGGAGGTGTCGAAGAAGTCGGTCGACAGGCGCACGTCGATGCGCGGGCTGTCGACCATCCGCTCCAGCCAGGCGGTGTAGCCGTCGGTGGGCAGGCCCTCGTAGGTGTCGTTGAAGTAGCGGTTGTCGTAGGTGTAGCGCACGGGCAGGCGTGAGATGACCGAGGCGGGCAGGTCCTTGGGGTCCGTCTGCCACTGCTTGCGCGTGTAGTCCTTGATGAAGGCCTCGTATAGGGGCCGGCCGATGAGGCTGATGCCCTTGTCGTTGAGGTTGGCCGGGTCCGCTCCGGCAAGCTCGCCGGCCTGCTCGGCGATGAGCGCGCGCGCCTCGTCGGGGCTGTAGGAGGCGTGGAAGAACTGGTTGATGGTGCCCAGGTTGATGGGCATGGGGTACACGACGCCGTCGTGGGTGGTGTAGACGCGGTGGACGTAGGGGGTGAAGCTGGTGAACCGGTTGACGTACCGCCACACGCGCTCGTTGGAGGTGTGGAACAGGTGCGCCCCGTAGCGGTGGACCTCGATGCCCGTGACCGGGTCCGGCTCGGAGTAGGCGTTGCCACCGATGTGGTCCCTCCGGTCGATGACGAGCACCCTCAGGCCGAGCTCGTGGGCACAGCGCTCGGCGATAGTCAGGCCGAACAGGCCGGAGCCGACGACGACGAGATCGTGGTTCATGCGCAGCCCTCCCGCGAGCGCCTCACTGGTCCCTCCAGGGTACCCGTCACCCGGGATCTCAGTCGCAGGCGACGATCCGGTAGAGGGAGAGCGAGCCGGTGGTGGTCGGGGCCGAGCCGAGCAGCTCCATGCCCTGGGTGGACCAACCTGCCACGCCCGCGTCCCAGCGCGGCGGCGCCCACCGGCCGGCCGGGGCCGCCTCCTCGTCCCGGCGCTCGACGTCGAGGTAGTAGCGGGCACCGAGCTCGTCCAGCAGGCGGCAGGTCGCGTCCCTCGCTCCGGCTGGCGCCTCGACCTGGGTCAGGCGCCAGTGCACGGTGGCGTCGGCGGGCGCCACCCGGGTGGGGTAGACGAGGTGCACGCCGTGCTCGGCCCACAGGTAGGTGCCGCCCTGGGAGGGTGCGGCGACGACGACGGCCCCCGGGGGCAGGAGGGCGGCCAGCTCTGCCTGTGCGGCGAGCTCGGAGGCGGTGACGAGGGTCCCGTAGGCGATGCGCTCCTCGTCGTGGACGCTGGCGGCCAGCCGGGCGTGCAGGGGCACGGCCGCCAGGGCGAGGGCGGCGGTGGCACCCACGAGGGCGGCGCCGCGCAGCCGGGCATGTGGGCTTCGCGGGGCGCAGCAGCGGCGCGCCAGCAGGTGCAGGCCGTAGCCGGAGAGGACGAGCACCGCCATGACGACGAGCGGCTGCACCCGGGCCTTCTGCAGGTACCACAGGGCGCCCAGCGCCCTGCCGGGCCACTGCGGACCGCCGGTGAGCACGACGAGGGCGAGGGTGAGCAGCCAGGTCGCCAGGTGGGGGCGCAGGTCCCGCCCGCCGCGCCGCAGGGCGGGCACCGCCAGGGCGAGCAGGCCGATGCCGACGGGGACCCCGTGCCAGGTCAGGGGGCCGTACTGGGGTGAGTCCATGAGCGTCTGGGCGAGGGTCGCGGCTGCGCTGCCGCCCTCGCGCTCGTAGCCGAGCACGGAGGCCAGGGAGGCGCGCATGACCCAGGCACCGGCCCCCGCCCCCACGAGCGCGAGGGTGAGCAGGACCAGGAGGCGTCGTCGGGCCCGTCCGCCGGTGCGCAGGGCGCGGGTCAGGACGGTGGCCCCCAGGGGGGCCAGCAGCACAAGGAGGTTGAAGACGGCTCCGCCGTGGGCCAGGACCGCTCCACCGGCGGTGGCGGCGGCGAGCAGGGCGGTCACCAGCCCCGCACGCCACCCGCGCACCCGGGTGAGCACGTGGGCCAGGGCGAGGACGCCGGGCAGGCACACAAGAGACAGGGCGTAGGGCCACACGGCCAGCGTCGTGAGCGTGACGGCCACGGCGCTCGTCGCGGCCGCGGCCAGGGCGCTGCCCGCCAGGGTGAGGGCCCGGGCGCGCTCGTCATCCGACTGCGAGTCCCGCCCGGCGGGGGCGGCCTGCCCCACGGTCGGTGCGGCAGGGTCCTCGGTGCGCCGGGGGGCGCACACGACGGCGTCGACGAGCCCCATGATCCCCAGCGGCCAGGCCACGGCCCCCACAAGGAGCACGAGGGCGTTGCACACGAGGGCGGGCGTGCCGGGCATGAGGGCGGCGATGCCGTGGAGGACCGTCGGGTAGTAGACGCGGCTACCCTGGTAGAGGTCGGCCAGGCCGCCGAGGCTGGAGGCGTCACCGCCCTCGCGGATCGTCTGGACGGCGGCGAGGTGGAAGACGGCGTCAAAGGCCTGGGCGGGGGTGGTCAGCGGCCCTGTCCCCCACCACAGGCCGGCGCCGCCCAGGACGACGGCGAGCAGGAGAGCGCCGAGAAGGACCAGCCGGTCGGGCTCGGGGGCGCTCCCCCGCCGCCACCGGCCCGGGGCGGCCGACGGCGGAGCCGAGGGGGCGCCGTCGGGCGCGGGACGCTGCGGGCCGTGGGCGGCCAGGCGTCTGGCGGCGAGCAGCACCAGCGCGCCGGTGGCCGTGACGACGCCGATGAGCGGCCAGCCCCACCGTCCCCAGCCCAGGCCCGCGGCGGAGGCCAGAACCTCGGCCACGCCGATGACGGCGCAGGACAGTCCCGTCGCCGCCGAGGCGGCCAGGACGCCGCGCAGCCCGGCGGCGCGGGCCAGGAGCCAGCCGGGGCCGAGCAGGGCGAGCAGCCCGACGGCGAGAGCGGCGACAGCGCTCATGTCCCGCTCCCCGAGCCCCGCCGTGAGGTCACACCGGTGGCACCGAGGTCACGGCGGGAACGCGTCACTCACCGCCGCCGATGACCAGGCGCGGGGTGCCCGACCACAGGGCGGGGTCGGTGGCGCGCCGACCGTCGAGCAGCAGCCGCACACCCGGCAGGTCCGCGGGGCTGAGCGTGGCGTACTCGGGGTGGTCGGCCTGGACGATGGCGACGTCGACGGCCTCACCCAGGTGGTAGGGCTCCCAGCCGAAGGCGGCGAGCTCCTCGTCGCTGTACATGGGGTCCTGGACGAGGACGGTGGCGCCCTTGGCGCGCAGGGCCTCCACGGTGGGGAAGACGCCGGAGAAGGCGGTCTCCTTGACCCGGCCGCGGTAGGAGGCGCCGAGCACGGCCACGCGCAGCCCGCGCAGGTCCCCCAGGAGCTCCTCGGCGCGCGAGACGACGTAGGCGGGCATGGTCGCGTTGAACTGGCGGGCGCTGCGCACCACGGTGGCGTCGGGGTCCGTGGACAGGTACAGGCGCGGGTAGACGGGGATGCAGTGGCCGCCCACCGCGATGCCGGGGCGGTGGATGTGCGAGTAGGGCTGGGAGTTGCAGGCCTCGATGACCTTGTCGATGTCGAAGCCGGCCTTGTCGGCGTAGACGGCGAACTGGTTGGCCAGGCCGATGTTGACGTCGCGGTAGGTGGTCTCGGCGAGCTTGGCCATCTCGGCGGCCTCCGCCGTGCCCAGGTCCCACACGCCGTTGGGGCGCGGCAGGTCGGGGCGCTCGTCGAAGTCGAGGACCTGGGTGTAGAAGTCCACGCCCCGGGCGGTGCCCTGCTCGCTCAGGCCGCCGACGAGCTTGGGGTAACGGCGCAGGTCCGCGAAGACCCGGCCGGTGAGGACCCGCTCGGGAGAGAAGACGAGGTGGAAGTCGCGGCCCTCGACCAGCCCGCTCACCTCCTCGATGAGGGGCTTCCAGCGGCCACGAGTGGTGCCCACCGGCAGGGTCGTCTCGTAGGAGACGAGGGTGCCGGGGGTCAGGTGCTCGGCCAGGGAGCGGGTGGCCGCGTCCATGAGGGTGAAGTCCGGCTCCCAGGTGGCGTCGTCGACGAAGAGGGGTACGACGAGGACGACGGCGTCGGCCCCGGGGACGGCCTCGGCGTAGTCGGTGGTGGCGCGCAGGGCGCCGGCGGGCACGAGCCGGGCGAGCCGCTCCGCCAGGTGGGCCTCACCGGGGAAGGGCTCCTGGCCGCGGTTGACCATCTCGACGGTCGTCGGGTTGACGTCAACGCCGATGACCTCGTGCCCCTTCTCGGCGTACTGGACGGCCAGCGGCAGCCCGATCTTTCCAAGGGCGACGACGGCGATGCGCATACGGGGGCTCTCCTCACGCCGGACGGCTCCGGCTCAGTGGGCCCAGGATAGCGAGGATCGCCCCGGCCCTCGACGGGGGCCCTGACGCGCGCGACGGCGCCGGTGGCAGGCGGCAGGCGCCGGCGGCAGGCGCCGGTGGCAGGCGCCGGTGGCATCACACGCCGACCCCCGCTGCTGTACCTTGGGCAGGTCGGCGGGCAGCGGCGCCCGCTCGTCTGCCACCCTCAGGAGCCTGACATGTCCCCATCACAGTCATTGCCCGCCCCGTCCTCCTCGCCCCCGGTGAGCGACCCGGTCAAGGACTTCTTCGCACCCGTGACCAAGCCGGTCACCCCGCTCTTCGTCGTCGCCTACCTGACCGCCCAGCTCTTCTTCTTCATCGCGCTCCTGGGCCCGGCGATCGTCGCCATCCAGTACAAGGCCCTCGCGATGTTCCCCGACGACTCCGCCGCCCAGGTGGATGCCATCGCCATGATCGCGGGGCTGGGGGCCCTCGGCGCCGTCGTCGCCAACGTCGTCTTCGGTCAGATCTCCGACCGCACCACGTGGGCGTGGGGGCGGCGTCGCCCCTGGCTCGTCTTCGGCATCCTCCTCATGACGGTCGGCCTGGCAATGATGGGACTGCTCAACACGGTCCCCTGGGTCGCCGCAGGCTGGCTCATCGCGCAGATCGGCGCCAACGCCACCCTCGCCCCCTTCGTCGCCGTGCTCAGCGACCAGGTCCCCGAGCTCCAGCGCGCCCGTATCTCCTCGTGGATCTCCATCGCCCAGAACCTGGCCGTCCTCGTGGCGACCTACCTCGCCCAGGCTTTGGCGAAGCAGCTCCCCCTGCTGTTCATCGGCCCGGCGGTGCCGGCCATCATCTTCATGGTCTGGTTCGCCTTCGTCCTGCCGGACAAGCAGCTGCCGGTGGCGCCCCCGCGCTTCACCCTCATCGACCTGCTCAAGACCTTCTGGGTCAGCCCGGTCAAGCACCCGGACTACGCCCTCGCCTGGCTGGGACGCTTCCTCATCACCCTGACCTCCTTCTCCTTCACCACCTACCGCCTCATGTACCTCATGCACCGGGTGGACCTGAGCGAGGCGGAGGCCGGTAAGGTCGTGACGGTCTCGGTCCTCATCTACACCATCGCCCTCATGGCAGCGAGCTTCGTCGGGGGCTGGCTGTCGGACAGGTACCACCGCCGCAAGATCTTCGTGGCCGTGGCCTCGGCGCTGTTCGGCGTCGGGACCGTTGTGCTCGCCCACACGACGACGGTCAGCATGTTCTACCTCGCCGAGCTCCTTATGGGGCTGGCCTACGGCGTGTACGTCGCCGTCGACCTCGCACTCGTCGTCGACGTCCTGCCGGACCCGGAGCACGCCGGCAAGGACCTCGGGGTGTTCAACATCGCCAACGCCCTGCCGCAGTCGCTCGCCCCCTACGTGGCACCCTTCTTCCTGGCGATCGGCTCCGCGGACAAGACCAACTACCCGGCCCTGTGCTACATGGCGGGCACCTGCGCCATCCTCGGCGGTGTCGCCACCATGTTCATCCGCAAGGTGAAGTGACCGGCAGCCCCGGGGAACGCCTTCGCCCCCCGCGGGCTGCGGCACGGCTCCGCACGCCCCGGTACCGACGGCGCCCCGCCTGCCCACCACGGGCCGACGGGGCGCCGTCCGTCTCACTCCACCACCCACACGTCGCAGGCGGTGATCTCCCACACGCGGGCCGTGCCGCCGGTGTCCAGGAGGGTGAAGCCGGTGGAGGTGTCGACGTCGTACAGGCCGGGGCGCAGGTCCGCCAGCCACGTGCCGTTGAAGAACTGGCTGGAGTCCTCGTAGAAGTAGCGGATGCCGTGGTCCTGGAGGATCTCGCACACGTGTGGGTCCTCGTGCAGGTCACGGAAGTGCTCGCGCAGGTAGAGACCGTCCTCGTCGGACTGCGCCTGCCCGGCGAACATCCACACGGGACGCAGCCCCGCCATGAAGGGCAGCATCGCGGTGCCCGCCACCGGGTCGCCGACGACGTAGGCGTCCTCCGGCAGCAGCAGGGCCAGGCGCCGCATCATGTCGAGCTCCTCCGCGGAGGCGACGAGCCGCTGGTGACCGTTGTAGGGGGAGAAGGCGCCGACGACGTCGTGGCGCAGCGCCGGCGACGTGGCGAGGGTGCCCACGAGCAGCAGGGCGAGGCCCGCGCTGGCCTGTGCCGGCAGGGTCGCGCGCCAGCGCTGCAGGAGCCCCTCCAGGCGCCACGGCACGAGACGGTGCAGGTACGCGCCGATCTCACGGCGTCGGAGCTCCTGGGCGAGCACCGGCGCGACGGCGGTCAGCCCCAGGGTGACGAGCAGGACGGCGGGTGCCGCCGTCATCGCCTTGATCCGGTGCGGGTTGTTGTAGAACACGCCGGTGAGGGCCGACAGCACCGGCACCGGCGCCATGGCGGAGACGATGAGCGGCAGGCAGGCGACCCAGGCGACGACCACCCCGCGGTGGCGGCAGCGCAGCAGCGCCGTCGCCGCGCCCGTGAGGCAGGCCAGTCCCATGGCGATCTGGGTGGCGCGCATCGTCCAGCCACCGCCCCCGTAGAACAGGACGAGGGCGGAGACGACCTTCTTCCACGCGTGGGTCCACGTGCGCACGGGCCGACGACCGAAGTGCGCCTGCAGCGGCCCGGGCAGCATGACCACCGCGACGACGAGGAGGACGACGGCGACGGCCACGGCCGCCATCCAGGCGCCCACGACGCGGTCGTGACGGTCCTCGGAGCGCAGGAGCCGCCAGGAGGCCAGCACCAGCCCCGTCCAGGCCAGGGCCGCCAGCGGCCAGCCGACGATGACGAGGGCCGCCGGGTGGGTGAGGAGCAGGCCGCCCGCGGCGGGCACGATCGCCAGCACGGAGGTGGCCGCCCGCAGGCGCCGACGCCTGGACCACAGCCACCGGCAGCGGCGCACCTGTCCCACGGCCCAGGCGGTGACCGCCGGGCAGCCCGCCAGCGCCAGGGCGTAGGGCCACACGGCCGTGTCCATGAGCAGGCGCATGGGGAAGATCGGGATGAAGGCGCAGGCCCCCAGGGCCACCCAGGCGCCCCCGCGCAGCTCGGGCAGGACGACGCGCACGAGGTAGAGCACGCCGATGAGGTAGACGAGCGGCACGAGCAGGATCATCGTGTTCGTGGCGGGCACGACGTCGTCCCAGCCGAGGGACACGAGAGTGGTGATCTCGTGCCACACCATCGGGTAGAAGCTCGCGGTGCCGTCCATGCCGAACATGCCGGCGTTGCCGGTGAGCATCGAGGCGTTGCCGGTGTGCTCGATGAGCCAGGCCTGGTTGTAGTGGTAGATCGAGTCCGCGGACTGGATCGGCACGCGCGGCCCGCTGCCGGGCAGCACCGGTGCCAGCATCGCCAGCCAGGTGGTGAGCACAGCAACCACCGGCAGCCACCGGGGCCCCTCCAGGGCTGGCACTTGGCCGGTGGGTTCACCCGGGGCGCCCCCCGCGGAGCCGCCCTCGGGCACGCCCGAGGGGTCCAGAGGCACGCTCGTCCAGGTCGAGAGCGTGAGGAACCGGCCCCTGCAGGCCAGCACGCACCAGCGTCCGACGGCGACCACCAGGGCCCAGCCCAGCACCCAGGCGATGACGGTCGGCAGGTGCCAGCGCACCCCTATCCGCTCGTAGACGACCCCGGCGGTGCCCAGCAGGGCGAAGGTCAGGGCGGGGGCGCAGGCCAGGGCGGCCAGGCGGCTGCGTGCGCCCGAGGCCAGCAGGACCAGCAGGCCCGGGAGGAAGGTGACGACCGCGAGCGCGGCCAGGACCGGGACGGCACCGACCCAGGCGATCACCGCCCGCCCCCCGGTGCCGAGGACCGGGCCGCGCCCCTGCGCTCGAGGACGACCTCGCGCAGCAGCCGGGCGACGGACTGCCCCGTCGCCTCGACGGAGCGGTGCTGCCTCACCCAGGCGTGCAGGCGCTCACCGCGCTGGCGGCGCTGGCCGGGGGTGAGCGCCTCGTGGGCGTCGAAGGCCGCCTGGAGGGCGTGGGCCACGGCCTCGGGGTCGTGGGCGCTCACCCACCCCAGGTCGTGGTCCTCGACGTCCTCGACGACGGGGCCGCACCCGGCGTAGAGCACCGGTGTGCCGCAGCCCAGGGCCGCCAGCACCTTCGTCGGGTAGGCGAAGTCGTAGCCCTGGCCGGGCGTGATGGACACGAGGGCGCACACGGCGCCGCGCTGCCAGGCGGCCGCCTCGGCGGGCGGCACCGGCGGGTGCATGACGACGGCGGGGGCGCCGTCGGGACCGGGGGCCAGCTCGGCGGCGGCCTGGCGGACCGCCTCCCAGTCCGAGCCCTGCCCGAGGAAGAGCAGCTGGGCACCGGGGTGGGTGGCGCGCAGGCGGGCGAGGGCCTGCACGAAGACGCCCGCGCCCTGCCACTCGGAGACGGTGCCCGCGTAGACCGCGTAGGGGCCGGTGAGACCGAGCTCGCGTCGGCGCGCGTCGTCGGGAACGGGGCCGGCGGGGTCGAAGACGGTGGTGTCGACCCCGTTGGGCACGACCCGCACCTCGCGGGCGCCCAGGGCACGCACGTGCTCGGCGACGTCCTCGTTGATGGCGACGACGCGGGCCGCGCCGCTGACCGCGAAGGACTCCATGCGGCGCACCGCCTCGAGGACGATGCGCGGAGCGCCGGTGGACTCGGCGGCGGTGGACCACACGTCGGGGGCGTACCAGACGTAGGGCACGCGTCGCAGCGCGCAGGCCAGGCGCATGACGACGCCGGTGGTCGGCGGTGGCTCGACGAGGACGGCGTCGGGGCGCGGCTGGGCGAAGAAGCGGCCCAGGAGGGGGATGTCGAAGGACATGTAGGGCAGGTAGCCGCGCAGGTAGCCGCTGGCGTCGCGCAGCGCCGGCCAGCGCGAGACGTTCACGCCCCGGGGGTCCGTGGCCGGGGCGGCGCCCGGTGGCGGGGTGGTGGTCAGCACGCGCACCGGCACGCGGTGTCCGGCCAGGGCCCGCTCGACCCCGTCCAGGCGCAGGGAGGCGGCGGCGGCCTCGGGCAGGTGGATGCGGGTGGCCAGCAGCGCGCCACCGCGCGCAGGTCGGGACGGGGTCACAGCAGACTGCCTTCCACGCTCTGTGGGTCCGGGATGGTGGGGTCCTGGGCGGGCGGCGCCCACCCGGACAGGTCGAGGGCGACGCGCCGGGCTCGAGCCTGCCACGTCTGGCCCGGCAGGGCGTCACGCATGCTCTGGCGGACGGCTGCCAGCCGCTCGGGGTGGGCGCCCAGCTCACGCAGGAGCCCGGCGAGCGCGGCCTCGTCGTAGGGCAGCACCCACCCGGCGCCGAGCGCCTCGACGATCCGGGCGGTCTCGGTGCCGGCGGTGGCCACCACCGGCAGCTCGTGGGCGAGGTACTCGTAGAGCTTGTAGGGGACGGCGAAGTCCCAGTACTCGTGCGGCTCGACGAGCAGCACGCCCAGGGCGGCCCGCCCGTACAGCGGCTCCAGGTCCGCACCCGAGGCGTGGAGGACCTCGTGGCGTGCGGGCACGAGCAGCGGCTCGTAGTCGCCGCGCGCCTGCTCCCACTCCTCCTGGCGGGTGCACAGCGTCAGGTGCGTGCCCTCCACGGCCGCCACCGCACGGCAGACGGCCTCGATGCGGTAGTTGCCTCCCAGGACGCCGACGAAGAGCAGGTCGAGGGGAGCGCCCTGCAGGTCGGGGCGGGAGGGGCGGCTCACGGCGGCGGGGTCCGCGCCCGGCGGCAGGGCGCTCGTGCGGGCCGGGTCGATGACGGGCAGGTGCTCCCCCATGGCCTCGCTGGGCAGGTACACGTGCAGGCCGGCCCGCCGCCACTGGGTCAGCTCACTGAGGTAGGCGCCCCGCAGCGCCAGGTCCACGGCCGGGTGGATGGCCTGGCGGAAGCGCGGGAAGCGCCAGTACAGGTCGCGGTAGAAGACGCCCACCTCCACGCCGCGTCGGCGGGCCCGGGCGAAGAAGGCGGCGTCCAGGCGCGGGTGCAGGGGCAGGTGGCGCGGCTCGGTGAGCGCGTTGGGGATCGTCGCGTTCTCCGAGTAGATGAAGGCCGGGGGCAGGGCGGGGTTGGTGCGGCGCTGGTGCTCGTAGGAGTCCAGGCGCCGCTCGGCGCGGGCCATGGCGCGCCGACGCGCCGAGGCGTAGCCGGTGACCTCGACGACCTCGTAGCCCAGCTCGGCGAAGGCCCGGCGCATGCGCACGGGACGCAGCCGTGAGGCGGCCGTCCGCTCGGAGAGCGGGTAGGGGGCGTGGAAGACCATGAGCGGGCGCGCGCGCTCGGCGGGTGCGCCGGGCTCACCGCGTGCACCGGACAGACGAGTCATGACGCGCTCTCCCTCCTGGGGCTGACGCACGCCAGGGGCCGCGGCCGGGGCGGCACACGGTTCGGCGTCCCCGTGCGCATCAGGACGCCGTGTCACGGTGTGCCACACTAGCAGCCACGCTTCCCCGACGGATGAGGACCCCGTGGACACCGACCTCTCTCTCATCTCCCCGGCGTGGACGCAGGCCGGTGCCGGCCTTCACCTGCGCAGCGACCACCCGTGCACCCACCCCACCAGCCCCCGGGTCCTGCGCGACCACCCGGGACGCCTGGCCGCCGTCGAGGTCACCGAGGACCAGGTGACCCTGGCCGTCGACCGCCTGCGCTCCTGGCCCCTGTTCTGGGCCGTGGAGGACGCCGGCGCACGCCTGCTCGTCAGCGACGACCCCACCGCCCTCCTGTCGGGGCTCACGGACCCGGCGCTGGTGCGCCCGGCCCTGGCCGAGCTGGAGGACGCCGGGTTCGTCACGGGGGCCCGCACCCTGCTGCGCGGGGTCCACCAGGTCCCGCAGGGCGCCGTCGTCACCATCGACCGGCGCACCGGCGAGGCCCGCCAGAGCGACTACGCCTTCAGCACCTTCGACGCCGAGGAGATCAGCGACCCCGGGGACTTCACCGACGCCTTCCTCGGCGCCCTCGACACGACGATGACGCGCCTGCTGGAGCGCACCGACGGCCGGCGCCTCCTGCTGCCGCTGTCGGGCGGCCTCGACTCGCGTCTCCTGCTGGGCTGGCTCGCGCTCAACGGCGAGATCGGTCGCGTGGCGACCTTCACCTACGGGGTGCCCGGGGCGCGCGAGGTCGAGGTCTCCCGCTCCATCGCCCAGGAGGTCGGGGTCACGTGGACCGGTGTGCCCTATGAGCGTCGCGCCCTGCTGGAGCACTGGCACTCCCCCGCCACCGCGGCCTTCCTGGCTGCCTCCCACGCCTGGTCCGCCCTGCCGCACGTGCAGGACTGGTACGCCCTGTCCCTCATGCGTGAGCAGGGTGAGGCCTGTGAGGGCGACGTCGTCGTGCCCGGCCACACGATCGTGGGCAACATGCACGACGAGCACCTGCTTGACGCGCTGCCGGTGAGCAGGGCGACGGCGGCGCGCGCCATCGTGCACCACCACCACGACCTCCAGGGCCGCCCCGGGCGGGCCGGTGCCGACCCGTGGGTGGCCGCACCGGTGCGCGAGGCCATGGGCCTGGCGGGATTCGACGGCTCGGGACGCAGCCTGCGCTCCCTGCTGGAGGGTTACAACCTGCGCGAGCGCCAGACGAAGTACATCAACAACTCCGTGCGGGCCTACGAGCACCTGGGCATGGACTGGGCGCTGCCCATGCTCGACGCCGAGGTCTGCCGCACCTGGCTGCGCGGCTCGGCCGAGGCCACGGTCACCCGTGACCTCTACCGCAGCATCATCGACCGTCTGTGGGCGCGGGCCACGGGAGCCCAGTCACCGGAGTCGGCCTACTACGAGGTGACCCGGGTCAACCCGCGCACGCGTGCGGGCCTCAAGGGGGCGCTGGCGGCCACGCACCTGCTGCCCGTGGCCGAGAGGGTCTTCTCCACGTGGTCCTCCCTGCACTCCGAGACGGCCTTCGACGCCCTGTTCACGGACGTCTCGCGCCCGCGGGCCGCGGCGGCGCTGTTGTCGGGCCGCAAGACCCTGGGGCTGTGGACCCGCTCCTTCCTGCGAGACACGTGGTGCCGCAGCGCCGTCCTCTTCCGCGACCTGCCCGTGGTGGACGCCTAGGGTCGCGGCCCGGGGCTCACACGCCCAGGCCGGCCGCCTGCTCGTGGACCCCGCGGTAGGCCGCCCCGACCTGCTGCGCACAGAAGCGTCGGCCGATCGTCGCGGCCACGTCCTGGGCACTGACCCCCTCCAGGCGCCCGAGGGTGTCGACGACGGCGTCGGCCCACTCCGGCGCACTGGAGCCCGCCGGGACGATACAGCCGTTACCCGCCTCGACGTACTCGACCTGCCCGCCGGCGTCGGATACGACGACGGGCCGCCCCGCCACGATGGCCTCCGCGGCGGAAACGAAGAAGTTGTCACCGCGGGTCGGCCCGAGGAACAGGTCCGCGGCCGCCAGCTCGCGCTGGACGCCGTCGGTATCCAGCGTCCCCGTCAGGCGCAGCCGGTCGGCCACGCCCCGTGCGGCCGCGTGCTCCTCGAGCTGTCCGCGCAGGGGCCCGTCGCCGACGAGGGTGAGGCTCGCCTGCTGCCCCCGGGCGACGAGCTCGGCGAGGACGTCGACGCACATGAGGGGGTCCTTGCGCTCGACGAGGCCCCCGACGCTCACGAGCCGCGGGCCCGGGCCGCTGGGGCGTGCGGCGACCTCACCGGCGGGCTCGACGATGCAGGGCACGACGACGGTCGGCGCCTCGGCGCGGGCGCGGCGCACCGGCTCGGCGAGGTACTCGCACACGGCGGTCACGACGTCGGGGCGGGTGAGCTCGTGGGTGACGAGCACCCTCCCCGCCCGCAGCGCGGCCGAGAGCGTGCCCGGGTTCGTCAGCCCCGACCAGTGCTCGGTGTGCACCCACGGCAGGTCCAGGGCGTGCGCCGTGTCCAGCAGCCCCAGGGGCAGCAGGGAGCTCATGGCCATGGAGTGCAGGACGTCGGCGCCCTCCAGCAGGGCGGGCAGACGCCGGGCAGCCCGGGCGACGGAGAGCGGGTCGGCGGGGCGCATCGGCACGCGTAGCACCCGCAGGCCCTCAATGGTGGTGTGGCGGGTGCCGTCGTCCTGGTGGGGCGGCACGAGGTGGATGACGCGCAGGTCCTGGCCGGCCTGAGCCATGGCCAGGCAGTCACGCACGACGAAGCTGCCGGAGGAGGGGGCGACGGCGGTGGGGAGCCACGTGGTGACGACGGTGACGCGCATGCGTGGAGACTACAGGCGCCGCCGACGGCGGGCCTGGGTAGGGTGAGTCGTATGCGCGTCCTCTCCGTCGTCGGGGCCCGGCCCCAGTTCGTCAAGCTCGCCCCCGTCGACGCCGCCTTCAGGGCCGCCGGGATCGACCACCGCATCGTCCACACGGGCCAGCACTACGACCCGATGCTCTCCGACGTCTTCTTCACCGACCTGGGCATCTCCTCCCCCGACGTGCACCTGGGGGTCGGCTCCGGCAGCCACGGCGTGCAGACGGGTGCGATGCTCGCCGCCATGGACGGGGTGCTCGACGAGCTGGTCCCGGACTGGGTGCTCGTGTACGGGGATACGAACTCCACGCTCGCCGGGGCGCTGAGCGCGGTCAAGAAGCACGTGCCGGTCGCGCACCTGGAGGCGGGGCTGCGTTCCTTCGACCGGGACATGCCCGAGGAGGTCAACCGGGTCCTCACGGACCACGCCGCGGACCTGCTGCTGGCGCCGACGGCGGTGGGGGCCTCCCACCTGGCCGCCGAGGGCCTGGCGGAGCGCACCGTCGTCGTCGGCGACGTCATGACCGACGTCCTGCTGGCTCAGCGCGACGCCTTGGCGGGCACGCCCTCGCCCGTGGGCGCCGAGCTGGGGCTGGAGGAGGGCTCCTACACCCTGGCGACGATCCACCGGCCTCAGAACACCGACGACGCCCAGCGCCTGGCCCTGGTCCTGGACAGCCTGGCGGGGGTGGACCACCCGGTGGTGCTGCTGGCCCACCCGCGGCTGGTGGCGGCCTGTGCCGCCCACGGCCTGGAGCTGGCGGACCGCGGCAGCCTGCGGGTGCACGCCCCCCTGGCCTACCCGGACCTCGTCGCCTCGATGCTTGCGGCGCGGGGCGTGGTGACGGACTCCGGTGGCCTGCAGAAGGAGGCCTTCCTGCTGCGGGTGCCGTGCACGACCGTGCGTCCGGTGACCGAGTGGGTGGAGACGGTCGACCTGGGCTGGAACGTGCTCGTGGAGCCGGGTGCGGCCCTGGTGGCGGCGGCCTCGCGGGCGCGCCCGGCGGAGCCCGCGGAGCACGACGCCCACCCCTACGGCGACGGCCGGGCCGCCGAGCGCGTCGCGGCCGAGCTGCTGTCCCGGGCCTGAGGGGGGCGCGCACGCACGCGCCCCGGGGCTCAGGGCCGCGGCATGAGCTCGCGCAGGCCCGCCACGAAGCG
>CALEXZ010000029.1 GCA_937926195.1 uncultured Actinomyces sp. | reverse complement strand
GCGCCGAAGCGCTCAGCCTGCTCCTGCATCTGGGTCATGAGCTCGGGGCCCATGACACCCTCGACGAAGCCGGGGTAGTTCTCGACCTCGGTCGTGTTCATGAGAGCACCGCCGGCGGTGACCGAACCGCCGAGGATGACGGGCTTGAGCTGGGCGCGTGCGGCGTAGATCGCGGCGGTGTACCCGGCCGGGCCGGAGCCGACGATGACGACGTCGTGGATCATGAGTCTCCTCAGGTGGACGGGCTCGGAGCGCGGTACGCGGGTCCGGGATACCTGCACGGGCGTGACGCCTCCCAGTATCACTCGAAAGAACGGGTGATAAGACGGAAATCTTCCCGTGTGTGATCTTATCGAAGAGTGATCTCGGTGACGGTCATCTTGAGCAGGCCGTCGGAGGCAGTCGGAAGGTCCGTCACCCAGATGACGATGGAGCCGGCCGACGTCGCCGGGAACTCGAAGGTGGTTGTGCCCTGGGTCAGCGGTCCCTCGGCGAGCAGCGTGCCGCCCGTCGGGTTGTCGGGGGTGGTCGCACGGATCTGCACGTTGCCGCCCCGTCCGGTTCCCTGCAGCTGGATCGAGGAGACCTGCGCGGGGGCCTCAAGAGTGACGGCCAGGCCGATGCCCTGCTTCCAGGCCAGCGACGACGCGGCGTAGAAGCGCGAGTACCACTCGGTGCTGGTATTGCCGTCGATGAGGTTGGCGGTCAGCTCGGGGTGCTCGTTGTTGTCGCCGTAGGGGTCCAGGGACTCTGCCTTGACGATGACCGGTGCGGCGGCCGGAGGCTGCCCGTCGTCCGGCGAAGCAGGATCCTCCGCTGCGGTGGCGGTCGGTACCGTGCGCGCCGCCGGGATGTCCTCGTCAGCGACCGGGAGACGGCCGAGGTGGATGAGGTTGCTGGCGGCGTAGAAGACGCCGACGCCGAGCGTGATGACGGCGAGGACCGTCACCACGATCATGACCGGGTTCGGACGGGAACGGGCCTCATCGTCCTGCGGCTGCGTGGCGGCGACGTCGCCGACCTCACCAGAGGCGGTGGTGCCGATACCCGCAGGCGAGGCACCACCGGGGTGCTGGGGGTGCACGAGGCTCTCCAGGCTCGAGGCGCGCGGAGCGTAGGAGGGCGCGGGCAGAGAGGGCTCGACAGTCAGGCCGGGACCGCCGGGGGCGGCTGGTGCACCGGGGGCGGTCATGGGGACCGCAGTGGGAGGCGGTGTCGGTGCGGACGTCGGAGTGAGGTCGACCGACAGGTCCGGGATGAGGTCGACAGTCATGTCCGGGGCAAAACCGCGTGTGAGCTCCACCGTCATCTCAGGTGTGAGCTCGACGGCCGCCTGCGGGGCGGTCGGCCGGAGATCCGGCGCGCCGCCGTCGGGTGCGGAGGCCGGGACCGGGCCGGGGCCGGTTGCGGGCGCGCCGAAGGGGCCGGGACCTGCCACAGCGGCCGCCCCTCCAGGGCCGACGACGCCGGGCCCGCCCGCCGAGGACGCGGCGCGGGCAGAGGACCGGGACTTGAGACGGGCGAGGACACCCTTGGCACCCGAGGCCGCGTGGGCGACTCCTCCGGCCACCGCGGTGTAGGCGGTGACCAGGCCCGAGGTGGACGCTCCACGCCCGCGGGACGCGCCGTTCATGAGCGCCGTGCTGGGCTCGGGCACCACCTCGGTCACGGGCAGGACCCACGGGTCCCACGGCTTAAGGGCGTGGACGACCTCGGCGGCGGACTGCGGCGGGTTCGGCCCCCAGGTGCGCTCGACGATCGCGTCCAGCTCGGGATGCGCGGCCACCGCCGGGACGATGCTCGAGGGGGGCGCAGGCTGGCCGCCGTGCATGGGCGCCGGGGCGATGCCCGGCCGCTTGCCCGGCCACATCCCGGTGAGGGCGTAGTACAGCAGCTCGACGAGGGCGCGGGCGTCAGTGCGGTCCGGAGCCAGCGGGTCCGTGATCCCCTCCTGCAGCCCCAGCAGCGTCGCGTCGATACCGATGCCGGAGAGCTGGACGGTGCCGTCGTCGCGCAGGCGCACCGACTCCGGGGAGAGGTTGAGGTGGTGCAGGCCGCGGCGCGAGCAGGCGTCGAGAGCCTCGGCGACCTCGCCGACGAGCGCGCGCACCTGCTCAGGCGTGAGACGGGACTCCAGGAGCGTCGTGAGCGTGCGACCCGAGGCGGGCTCGATGATGATGTGACCCGGGTCCGCGTGCTCGACGTCGAGGACACGCTGAAGACGTGGGTCGTCCACGAGGACCGCGCGCGCAGCCGTTGACAGGACGTCCTGACGGTTGTGCGTCGCCGCGGTGAGGGCGAGGACCGTGACCTTGCGGTCGAGGATCGTGTCGCGCCCGCTGTGGCGCACGACATGGGGCAGCGTCGCCGGAAGGGGACCGGTCAGCCGGTAACGGCCGGATCCGATGGGAGTGCCCTCCGGGGCGCCCTCGGCGGAGGCTGGATGACCGGCAGCGACCATGGTGGGCCCCCCTTCCGTGCGCGTGAAGTCCTGCGCCGTCGGGGCGCTCGCGGAGAGTCTAGCCGCGTCGCCGGGCTCCTGGAACGGGGACCTCTCTACGGCACTCGGGGCGGGGGCTGCCTGCCCGGCTGCCTGCCCGGCTGCCTGCCTGCTCGGCCCTTCGAAGGGCCGAGTCTCCGGCTGTACGACCGGCTGCCACCCTGGCTGCGGGACGCTGCCCACAGGTGTGGGCTCGCTCACATTGGGCTGCTGCTCCTCGGGCCGGGTCGGCAGTGCCAGGGACCCGCCCAGCCTCCTGAGCGCCTCACCCGCACCCCCGGGCAGGCGTCGGCCCGCGGCGAGCACCAGGCGCGACAAGGGACCGAAGAGGACCCCCAGCTCCGTCACCCGCAGGGCCCGCCCCGCCGCCAGGTAGACGAGCGTCATGAGCACGGCAGCCAGCAGCACGGTGAGCAGGGCGTCGGTCGCGCGCGTTCCCGTCAACGACCCGTCAGCTGGTCCGAGCAGCTGGCGCAGCGCCCAGCCCGTGACGAAGGTCGGAAGCGCAGCACCTACGAGGCGGGCGTAGGTCATGCCCACCCGTCGGCCGTCCAGGCTCGGCAGGTGACGGCGCAGCAGCGGCACGACGGCGGCCGAGGCCGCCGCCAGGGACGCCGCGTTGGCGGCGGCCGCCCACATCATCCACTGGTTCGCGGGCGCCAGCAGGTAGGAGAGCACGCAGCCCAGCACCGCGACCGCCCCGACGACGCAGTCGGCCCGTACGAGCCGCTTGGTGTCGGCGTAGGCGAGCATGACCCGCTGAGTGGTGAACCAGATGCCCTGGAAGGGGATGCCCAGGGCCAGCACCGTGAGGATCGGGGCGGAGGCCCTCGCCTGCTCCAGGGAGATCGAGGGCACGAAGAGCTGCAGCGCGGGTGCGGACAGGGTGGCGATGCCGACGGCGAACAGCACCGTGAACACGCCGACGGAGCGCAGTCCCAGTGACAGGTCCGCGCGCACGCCCTCACGGTCCCCGGCGGCGGCCTTCTCGCTCATACGTGTGAACAGGGCGGTGATGACCGAGGTCGTCACCAGCGACTGGGGCAGCATGTAGACGAGCAACGCGTTGGCGTACATCGTCGTCGACGGCACGGTGACTCCCGCGTACTGTGCGGACTCCGCAGCCGTCACCGCCCGTGACCCCAGGTTCGTCACCGCAAGGTCACCCAGGGAGACGACGGCGGTGCCTGCCAGCGCCCACAGGGCCACCTTCGACATCGAGCCCAGCCCGGTGCCCTTGACCCCCCACACGAATCGGGGGCGGAAGCCCGAGCGGCGCAGCGGCAGGTACAGGATGAGGGCCTGGACCGCGATGCCCAGCGTCGTCGTGCCCCCCACCAGGGTGATACGACCCGCGTCCCACAGACCCGGGTCCTGGCCCTGGGTGTAGCTGCCGTACAGGCGCAGGTACGCCAGGATCGCGACGATCGAGATGATGTTGTTGACGACCGGCGCCCACATGTAGGGGCCGAAGTTGTGCCGGGCGTTGAGCACCTGCCCCCACAGGGCGTACAGGCCGTAGAAGAAGACCTGCGGCATGAACCAGAAGGCGAAGGCGTAGGCCAGCGGCTGCCAGCGGTCCAGGCCCGAGGCGTAGAGAGTGATGACGAGGGGCGCCGCGATGGTGAGCACGGCGGTGATCGCCGCGATCACCGAGGCGGCGGCGGTCAGCAACCGGTTGACGAGCTCGTCGCCGTTGCGCTCGCGCATGACGCGCACGATCTGCGGCACGAGGATCGCGTTGAGGACCCCGCCGATGATGAGGTTGTACAGCTGTGTGGGCAGCATGTTGGCGATGTTGAAGGCGTCGGCCGCTCCTGACGCCGTCGCACCCAGGGCGGCGATGAGCAGTGCGTTGCGCACGAGACCCAGCACCCGGGAGGCAAGCGTCCCGGCGGCCATCACCACGCTGGAGCGCGCGATCGAGTTCTTCGCACTCATGGAGCCCCCTCCGTCATGTACCGGACGTTTCCGCCCCTGGCCGCGGTTCGGCGCCGGCCGTGACCTGGCTGTCGGCCGCGCCCGTGGCGGTCGCGGCGGCCGCGCCCGGGCTGCCGGCAAGGCCGACAGGGTCGGCGGTACCGGACGGGACTGCGCGCCGTCGGCCCCGCCGTACGGTGCGGACGATGCCGACGACGAGGACGAGGGCCAGCAGGACAGCGACCACGCGCGTACCCATACTCTCCCAGTCCGCGTGCACCCGGGTGAGGATGGACACCGGCGTGCCGACCCTCGTGCCGTCGGCTGCCAGCAGGTCGATGGACACCGTGACCTCTCCCGAGCCCACCGCGGTGATCGGCACACCCACCGTCGCCTCCCCCTGGGCGGGGACCGTCACCTCGACGTCCTGGGCAACCTGCAACCGCGTCGAGCTCGGCACCAGGTGCACGCGCACCGTCACCTCCTGGTCGAGGGAGGACACGACGCGTACCGGCATGGACGCGCTCTCGGCGATGACGTTGATGGTGGAGGTCGGCACGGGGCTCAGTGAGGCCGCCACCGAGGCCCTGAGACCGGAGACGGCGGCCGTGTAGGCGCTCCTGCCGGCGCTGTCGGCTCGCCAGGCAGCCGACACTGCCGCGGCCACGACGTCGGAGCCGTCACCGGTGACCGCCTGCGGGTCCGACAGGACGGTCGCCAGCGTCGCCACGTCCGCCTCGGCGCTGCGGGCAGCCACCAGGTCCTCGGCGGTGACCTCGCCCCCGGCACTGACGAAGGCGTCCAGCGGCTCGCGCTGCGCCTGGTCGCCGTTGGTCTCGTCCTGGCGGGCGGAGCCCACGAGGGAGCCCAGGCGCTGCGGCTGGGTCCACGTGGTGCTCAGGAGCGCGCTCAGACGCGTGTCGAGGACGTCGACCGCCTCACTGGAGGCCTCCTCGCGGCTGACAGCGACGACGACGTCACGGCCCATGCTCGGCGCTTGGCGCACCTGCACCGCGCTGTCGGCGCGTAGGAGCTGGCGAGCGTCGAGCTCGGACAAGGCAGCGCCGTCCACCGTGCCCGAGGCGGCCGCAGACAGGTCCTTGTCGGGGACGAGCACCGCGCGCCCCTCGACCGTCGTCGTGCCCGAGGGCGTGTAGAACAGGTCCTCGGCCACAGGAAGGTCACCGGGTGCGGCGATGACGGTGGTGACCGTCTCCGGCAGCACCGACAGGGTCGCCTGGTCCAGCGGGCCCGTTGTCAGCGCCGTCGTCGTGCCCGAAGACAGCTCGGTGCCCAGCGAGCCGTCCAGTGTGGCGGCCGACTCCTGGGCGCGCGTGAAGGCGCTCGCGGCCAGGGTGTTCTCCCCGAGGTGGGACAGTGCGGCCAGATCGGCGTCCTGCCAGGGCAGGAGGATGACGTCGCCCGCCTCGATCGCCTGCGACAGGGCGGTGGCGAGCTCGTTGCGGGCGATGAGCAGCGCCAGCGCGGGGTCGACGTCGGCGGCCTTGGGCACGTCGGAGGCGGCGTCCGTGCTCGTGGCCGAGGGGCTCGCCGCCGGGGAGGCGCTCGGCGTGGCGGTGGTCTCGGCCTCTGAGCCCGGGGAGGCCGTCGGGTCCGGCTCCGGGGTCGTCTCAGCGAGCTGGGCGTAGTCCTCCTCGCTCAGCGGCAGCCCGAGCGCCTCCAGCAGCGCCGGGTCGACGGCGAGCACGACGCCCTCACGCGCCAGGCGGAGCAGGGCCGTCACCCGGTCACGAAGGGCCGCGACCTCCTGGGTGGCGTCGGCGTCCTGCGCACCCGTGAGAGTGCTGGCGTTGAGCAGGGCCGTCATCTGCGCGCCCGACGCCGCCACAGGCACGACCGCGGTCACCCGCGAGGCCTGGACGAGGGCGCCCGGGTCCCACAGCATGAGGGTGCGGTCCACCGCCACGGTCGAGGTGCCCTCCGCCAGCAGGACCTCGACGCCGCGCGGTCCCCACTGCTCCGCGTCCGACAACGGCAGGTCCTGCGCCGGGATCGTCATCGTGAACTCACGGGTCTCGCCGGGGGCGATGGCTCCGGGGTCCTCGATACGCACCTGGCTCACCCGCGTGCTGCGCTCCCCGGCCAGCCACTGCCCGAGCTCGCCGACCGACACCTCGGTACGGGTCTGCACCTGCACGACCAGGGCCGCACCGCTCACCTGCTGGTCGGTGCCGTTGGTGACGGAGCCCGTGATCGTCAGGGACTCCTCGGATGTGAGGACCTCTGGGGCGAGAGAGGCGACCTCCAGGGTGACCTGGCCGTCGACGTAGGGGGCCGCCGTCGTGACGGAGGCCGGCAGGGACGCGGTAGGCAGGGCGTCGGAAGCGGGCAGCGCGTCGGGAACCCGAGCGGAGGCTGACGCGAGCGTCGTCGGGAGGAGGAGCGCCGCAGCGGCCGCGGCGGCCGCCAGGACGCGCATGAGCCGGCGCCCCACAGCCCTCACCCGTCCCCGACGAGGATCTCGCGGGCCGCGGCGACGATGCGCCGCTCGTTCGGGTAGGCCAGGCGGCGAGACACCTCATCCAGGTCCACCCAGGCAACGTCCTCGGCCTCGTGATCCGGGTCGTTGCGCGTCGTCAGCTCGCCGCCGATGGCCTCCAGGAGGAAGTGGTGGACAACCTTGTGGACACGGTGGTCGTCACCGGCGAACCAGTAGTCGATGGTCGCCAGGTGCCGCAGCACGCGACCTGTGATACCGGTCTCCTCGGCGATCTCCCGCACCGCCGCCTGCTCGGCCGTCTCCTCACCCTCCAGGTGGCCCTTGGGCAGGCACCACTCCAGACGGCCGCCACGGTTGCGGCGCGCGATGACGGCAGTCACGGCCCGGCCGTCATGAACGTCAATGACCAGGCCGCCCGCACTCGTCTCGTCGACGACAGGCAGGTGGCGTGCACTCGCCCGGCGCGGCTGTGAGCCGGCGTGGGGACGGCGAGTGCGGTGACCGGGCATAGGGGACACTCTAGGCGGTCCCGCTCCGTCGGTCGGTCGCCGCCCGCTCCACGTGGCACCCTTGGCCAGATGAGCGACCCGAAGACCACGACGAGCACCGTCCAGGCGACCGATCTCACCCGGGACGACGCGGGACTGACCGCCACGGCCCGTGACGCGCTCGCCCACCTTCCGGCCTCGCTCGCCGCCCTCGGACACCGCTTTGTGCGCGCCGGGCACGAGCTCGCCCTCGTCGGCGGCCCCGTGCGAGACGCCTTCCTCGGCGTCGCCCCCCACGACCTGGACTGCACCACCTCCGCCCGCCCCGACGAGACCGAGGCCATCCTCAGGGACTGGGGTGACGCCTGCTGGGACGTCGGTAAGGACTTCGGCACGATCGGGGCCCGCAAGGGTGACGTCGTCGTCGAGGTCACGACGTACCGCACCGAGGAGTACGAGGTCGGCAGCCGCAAGCCCGTCGTCGCCTACGGCGACACGCTGGAGGGCGACCTCACCCGACGCGACTTCACCGTCAACGCCATGGCACTGCGCCTGCCCGAGCTTGCGCTCGTCGACCCCTGCGGCGGGTTCGACGACCTCGCCGCAGGCGTGCTGCGCACCCCCGTCAGCGCCGTCCAGTCCTTCGACGACGACCCCCTGCGCATCATGCGCGCAGCCCGGTTCGCCGCCCAGCTCGGTTTCGACGTCGACATCGAGGTCATGGACGCCATGAGCGAGATGGCCGGGCGCCTGGAGATCGTCTCCGCCGAGCGGGTGCGCGCCGAGCTGGAGCGCCTGCTCCTGTCGCCCTGGCCGCGCCGGGGGCTTGAGCTGCTCGTGCACACGGGCGTGTGCGACGTCGTCCTGCCCGAGCTGTCCGCACTGCAGGAGACGGTCGACGAGCACAAGCGCCACAAGGACGTGTACGAGCACACGCTCACCGTCCTCGACCAGGCCATGGACCTGGAGACCGGCCCCGACGGGCCCGTGCCCGCCCCCGACCTCGTCCTGCGCCTGGCGGCGATCCTCCACGACATCGGCAAGCCCGCCACGCGCCGCTTCCTGCCGGGCGGCACCGTCACCTTCCACGGACACGACCACGTCGGTGCGCGCATGACGAAGAAGAGGCTGACCGCCCTGCGTTTCGACAAGCAGACCGTCAAGGACGTGGCGCGCCTGGTCGAGCTGCACCTGCGCTTCCACGGGTACGCCGACGCCGGATGGTCCGACTCGGCCGTGCGCCGCTACGTCACCGACGCCGGCCCGCTGCTCGAGCGCCTGCACCGGCTCACCCGCGCCGACGTCACGACCCGCAACAAGCGCAAGGCCCGCATGCTCGACGCCGCCTACGACGACCTCGAGCGGCGCATCGCCGAGCTCGCCGAGGCCGAGGAGCTGGCGGCCATCCGCCCCGACCTCGACGGCGCCCAGATCATGGCCGAGCTGGGGCTTGAGCCGGGGCCCGTCGTCGGAGAGGCCTACCGCTTCCTCATGGACCTGCGCATGGAGAAGGGGCCGCTGGGCGAGGAGCTGGCCCGCGAGGCCCTGAGATCCTGGTGGGCCGCGCGGGGGAGGTGAGCGGGGCGGTGAGCGGGGCGGTGAGCGGCGCGGCCGTTTCGCTTACGGGCCGAGCAGAGCGGCCGGGACGACGGCGACGCCGTCCTTGTCGCGGTACGCCCGGTCCCCGGAGGTGATGACGACGGCCTCGGCGAGCCTGTCGCCGAGGCGCTGGCGCAGCCACAGGAGGTGGCGGGTGGTCTCCGGGCGGGGTGCTGCTCCGGCCTTGACCTCGATGGCCACGACACGACGGTCGGAGCCCTCGACGATGATGTCGATCTCCTGACGTCCTCCCTTGGTGCGCAGGTGGTGGACGCGGGCCCCGCACAGGTCGGCGTACACCTGCACGCTCTGGACCACGAGCGACTCGAAGAGCGGGCCGAGCATACGGGTCCTGCGGGGCACCCCCTGGAGTGTGGTCATGCTCGGTCTGCCGACGCCCAGGAGGCCAGCGGCACTGAGACCGAGGAGGCGGGCCGCCAGGGCCGGATCGCACATCTGGTGCTTGTCCATACCCGTGGACCGTGAGAACTCGTTCTCGGAAGGGAGCCACCCCGGTACGGGCTCAAGGACCCAGATCCCCTCGAGGATGTCTCGGTACGCACGTGTGGTCGAGGCCGCCAGCGGGTTCCCGGCCCGCCCCTCCGCGAAGCTGCTGATGGCCTCGTAGGTGGCGCAGGTTGAGACCCCCGCGGCGTAGGCGCGCATCCAGCGCATCAGGCCTCGCGCCTTGCGGGGAGTACCGTCCGCGAGGTCGTGCAGCGCCGTCTGCTCAAGGTAGGAGTCGAGCTGAGCCTGCCGGGCGAGAAGCGGCAGCTCGCGGATCGCGGGCAGTCCCGAGCGGAGGATCTCGTCGACGTACTGGTCAAGACCGACGTGGGTGGTACCGCCGAGCGGTACACCGGCTAGGTCGAGTCAGCCGGAGCGGGACGATGGACGCCCGCCGCAGCGCACGACGAGGCCTTCGAGCGGGCCGTGGCGACCGTCGAGGGCCTGGTGGCCTCCGGTGCCGTCGACCGCTTCGTCATCGAGGACAGGAACGGCACCGTCCTGCTCGACGAGAACTATGTCGGCCTCCGTGACAAGGGGCTGGCGGAAGCCGCTCACAAGGCCAGCACCTTCTTCGAGCGCGCACGGAGCATCGAGCAGATGACACCCGATGCCGCCCGCGGGTGGATCGAGCTGGCGCACACCCAGATCGCGTGCGTGCGCGGGCTCAAGGAGCAGGACCCGGACCTCCTGTCCACCGTCGGCCGGGTTGTGGGACGTGACGCCCCCGACGTGGCCCGGGTGGCCTATCCGGGTGACGCGCGCGCCCAGGAGCGTGCACTTCAGGGGCTGCGTGAGGCGCACCGTCCTTTGGCCAAGGGTGCTCTCGGGCAGCGGATCGAGCGTGAGGTGCTCCGCCGTCGTCGCGGCGGTGAGGGAGGACGTGACCTCCGGCTCGCAGGCGAGAGGTCGACACCGCCCAGACGGGGGAGCCGCTGACTGTTGCTCGGCAACACGCCCGGGCGAGCGCGCTGAGCGGGGCGTCAGGCCCCGGGTGGGGCGCTCAGCGCAGGAGGGCCGTGAGCTGGCGGCGCGCCCGCAGGAGCCTGACCTGCGTGGGGATGCCGACGGCGAAGATGCCGACCAGCACCGTCAGGCACGCCCCCGAGACGAGGAACACGTGGAAGTCCTGGGACGCCGCGAGACCGAGGACGACGAGGAGCACCGCCGCGACGACGCGGGTTGCGTTGGCACGCGTCTCCAGGTGGTGGATCGTGTGCCTGAGCTCGTCGATGGTGGTGGGCTGAGTGGTGTTGCTGGGGGTCATGACTGTTCTCCTGGGTGGGTACTGGCTCAGCAGTGAGCACTGACGGTTCAGTGACGGCTTAGTGACGATGGCGAGGTTGATGACGTCGGGAGACGGTCGTCGTCGTGCTGTAGCGGCCCACGGTCCTGGGCACGACGATACGTGCGATGACCACGGCGACGACGCCGAGCAGGACGACCACGCCCAGCGCTGCCCCCCAGGGCTCAAGAGGGGCGGCCTGCCCGGCCACGATCCTGCCTGGCTCGACCATCGGCGCCGACAGCGGCAGCAGGGCGGCCACCATAGCCGTCGGCGAGCCCGGGTTGAAGACGGCGACGTAGGACAGCACGAAGACGAGGATGAGCACGAAGGAGACTGGGAACTGCGCGTACTGCAGCTGACTCGGCTCACGCACGAACAGCCCGACAGCCGCGTAGAGGACCGCGAAGAGGACGACGCCGCCGCAGGCGCACACGGCGGCCACGCCCCACTGCGCGGGTGACAGCGAGGTCAGGCCCAGCATGCGGGCCAGGCCGACGAGCGGCAGCTGGTGCAGGGCCGCAAGCGCCCCCGCCTCGGCGGCGACACCGAGGAGCAGGCCGGTGACCGCCACCATGAGCGCCGTCAGCCGAGCCATGACCACGGTCAGCGGGTTGACGTGGCGGAACACCATGACGGACACACGGGACGTCCGCTCCAAGGCGACGGAGGTCGTGATGATCGACCCGCACGCGAGGATGAAGATATAGACAGTGAACAGCAGCAGCAGGGAGACGACGAGCCCGCGCTGCGACGCCTCAATCCGGACGCCTTCGGTCTGGTTCTGCGCGGACGCGAGGACCTCGGCTGCGGCGTCGCTGGTACGAAGCCAGCACGTGAGGCCCGGTAGCACGAGCAGGATGAGGACGGAGGCGACCCTGAGCGTCTGGGACCGGAGCATGTCGACGAGTGCGGCATGAGCGACGGTGAGGAGCTGACGTGAGGGGCGGTGACTGGTGGTGGTCATAACGGGTCCTCCTGGTGACCGAGAACGAGGACGTAGAGCTCTGACAGGCTGGGAGCGGCCCACGTGAAGCTGCCCGGGTCCGAGCCCTGCGCGAGAAGAGCGACGGCGCTTGTGTAGTCCTTGAGGCCGTGGACCTGGAGCCAGCCCAGCTCCGTCCGGGAGCAGGACAGACCGGGCCTTCCCGCCACGGCGTCCTCAACGGCCTCCGGGCGCTCGACCGTCAGCCGGTGGCCCCCGTAGGAGGTGCACAGGTCTTCCACGGACCCGGTGCACACGATCCGCCCGTCGCGGACGAAGGCGATGTCGGTGACCATCTCCGCGATCGCGCGCACGTCGTGCGCCGACAGCACGACCCAGTGGTCGCGGGCGTAGTCCGCGAGAACCTCGCTGACGAGGGTCTTGCCGATGGGGTCGAGCCCAGAGAACGGCTCGTCGAGAAGGACACAGTCAGGGTCGTCGATGAGGGCGCAGGCAAGCTGGACGCGCTGCTGGTTGCCCTTGGAGAGCTCACGTACCCGGAAGTCGGAGTACCGGACTAGGTCGAAGGCCTCGCACCAGCGGCGGGCTGCGGCCTCGCCCGCGCCGGATATCCGGGAGAAGTACCTCAGGTGCTCGGTGACTGTCATGGACGGGTACACACCGCGCTCCTCGGGAAGGTAGGAGACGCTCACGCCCCGGGGGACGTGCACGTGTCCGCGCGTGGGCACGACAAGGCCGGCGAGCGTGGACAGAAGCGTCGTCTTACCCGCTCCGTTGCGGCCCAGGAGCGCGAGCGGGCGGCCGCGCTCAATGCTCAGGCTGATGTCGTCGAGGGCAACGACGCTGCCGTAGCAGGCCTGCACCCCCTCCACAGTGATGTGCCTGCTCATGCCCGCACCGCCTGTAGGACACGCAGCGAGCGCAGGCGCCTGCCGACGGCCTGCTCGATGCTCTGGACGATGGCGGCGAGGACGACGAAGACCATCGCCGCCAGGCAGGACATGATGACGAAGTCAACGACGACGCGCGCTATGGCAATGATTAGAGGGAGGTGGGAGACGCCCAGCAGCGACGGGTTAAAGCGCAGCGTGATGGCGAAGTTGATCGCGGCGTAGACGAGGGCGACGAGGGCGACGATCGCAGCGCGGTTCCTGCGCGGCAGCAACACGGTCAGGAGGGTGCACGCGCCCCAGTACGCCAGCGTCAGGCTCACCGACCACGTCGGCAGGGTGATGAGGAACGGTAGCGCGCACATGACGGTGGCCCACAGCGGCACCATGAGGGTCCGCCACCACCCGTCCTCGACGGTGCTCGCACGGGACCCGCAGACGGGGCAGTGCGTGACGCGGTTGAGCCGACGGTGCTCGATGTGGCCGGTGGCGCCGTGACGGACGGTCATGCGCCCGTTTTCTACGGGGGTTGCTCCGGTGAGCGAACGGATGATCTCGTCGGCCACCAGTGCGGCAGTGAACTCGGTGACGGAGGAGCTGGTCCCTCCCCGTCCGGCAATGAGCCGCGTGTCCTCCACCGGGGTCTCGTAGCAGCTCAGGCAGGGGGTCCTCCCCGGGACGTAGGTCGGACCGACGATGGCGTCGAGCTGGACGAACCCACCCGTGGAGTAGGGGATGCGCGCCTCGACGCAGGCCGTGTTGATCCAGTGGGTCACGTCGTGCGGCGTGTCGAGCGCCCTGACGACCCCGGTCGGCCGGTACTCGCGGATGAGGGCGCGCAGCTGGTCCGTGCTAGTGAGGTGCCGACGCAGGCCCGTCACCCTCAGGTCGTCGCGCAGCCGCATGAGATGATCGACCAGCGCCTCGACCTTCGGCCGACCGATGTCGTCCCGGGTGTACAGCAGCTGCCGGTTGAGGTTGGACTCCTCGACGACGTCGTCATCGAGGACGATGAGACGTCCGACGCCGTGCGCCGCGAGGATCCACGCGACGTGGGAGCCGATGGCCCCCGCACCGAGGATGAGGACCGTCGAGTGTGCGAGCGTCACGAGCTGGGACTCGGCTCCGGTGAGGGACAGCAGCCCGCGCGTGCGGGACAGGAGCCCGTCGTCACTGGGGTCGTAGTCGAGCAGGGCGTGGTTGTCGAGGAGCACCCGGGTGGTGTGGTTGCCGAGCTCGTCCACGACGTCCTTCATCGTCACCGGGGTGCCGCGCACGATGGCGCTATAGCAGTGGGACGCGCTGTCCGGCAGGGGCAGCACCCGCGAGGACCCCAGGAGGAGACCGGGCTCTCCCCCTCGTTCCACGAGCGGGCGGAAGGGGTTGAAGTAGTACAGCTCAGCCATGACGCACCGCCCGTCGGATGCGGAGCACCAGCTCGCAGAACACTCGGTAGCCGTCGAGCCTGATGATGGGGATGAGGTTCGCCAGGACCATGGCGATGTTGACGCAGGAGGCCAGTAGGACGAAGCTGTGCAGCCAGTGCGGCGCTGCGGGTGTTGCGATGAGTACGAGGAGGGAGACGAGCAGCAGGATCGCCTGCATGCTCAGGCCGGCGCACCAGGCCTGGATCCTGCCGATCCGTGTGCGGATCATGGAGATACCGGTGGCGTCGACGTAGAACGCCGGGATGAGGAACATGAGGAAGAAACCGGTCTCGAAGACGTGCCCGCCCCGGGCCTGGATCGTGACCGCGTGGCTGGACTCGTGGAGGAAGCCGATGATGAGGATGGACAGCAGGTAGGTCAGGAGAGAGGACCCGGACAGGTAGCTCTGGTTGAGCAGCGAGGTAATTACCTGTGGCGCGTGCCGGGCGATGAGCCAGGCGCTGAGCGCGGTCGACAGGATGCCGCCGATGCTGATCGCGTCGGCGAGCACCCGCAGGACCCGAGGATGGTGCACGGCGCCCGACAACGGGATGGTGATGATGCGCAAGGACCAGGGGCGCTGCCGGGCGGGGCGCGCCTCGTCGCTGCGCAGGACGCCCAGGTCCCGCAGAAGGACGACGATCTTCTCGACGTCACGTTCGGAGAAGTCCTCGCGGACAGCGCTCTTGAGGTCGTCGATGTGCAGCGGTGCAGAGCACGTGGCGACCAGGCGGGACTCCTTCGGGCCCAGGATGAGGGTCTGGCGGGTCCTGCGGCACCGGACCACGCTCTGCGTGCCGTGCGGGACGATGGCGATCCGCTCAGGCCTGAGGACGGAGCTTGCGGCCGACAAGGAGGATCACCTCGATGAGAAGAGCGGCGCCAAGCAGCCAGCGGACCGATGCCCAGATGGCGCCGGGAAGGAAGCTGTAGCACACGGTGGTGACGAGGACCCAGATGACGAGAGGCCACAGTCTGGGGTTGCGGGAGAGGATCGTGCGACGTCCGGTAGCGGGTGCGGGGGTCATGACGGCTCCTGGTGTGGGCAGTGGGTGGGGGACGGTTGCGGGGGTGGAGGCGACCCACCCCCGCAACCGGAGCACGTGTCAGCAGAAGAACAGGCTGCCGACCGCGATGCCGAGGCCGACGCCGACGATGAAGTCGTCGCCTGCGTCACAGGCGACAGCGTCGTCGACCGTCGAGATCGAGTAGGACATGGGAACGCACCTCCCTTCACCCAGACGATGTCGTAGGAGATGCACTGCGAACCGAGGGTCAGTCGCAGGCGAGGGCGACGAGGCCGACGCCGGCGACGGCGCCCGCGACGGTCCAGCCGGAGACCGCGGCCTCCTCGGTCTGCAGCGAGGTGATCTCGAAGGTGCTCATGAGTGACTCCTGTCATGTAAGGGATGGGTACCGGCGGGTCTGTGTCCTGCCGATGCCTCCAGTGTTCGCCGCCTGAGAGCAGGGTCACGATCGACGTTGTCATGATCCGGGCATGACCTCGGTCATGGGTCGGCCGGGGCCGCACCGGATCTCATCAGGCGCCGCCAGGCCAGCCGGGTGCAGGGCCCTGCCGGGCGCCCGACGGCGCACGGCGGCGCACGGCGGCGCACGGCGGCCTCGCCGAATGCTCAGATCCAGCCGTTGTCCTGAGCCAGACGCACCGCTTCGGTGCGGTTGTGCACGCCCAGCTTCTGGATCGCGTGGGACAGGTGGTTCTTCACGGTGCCGGTCGACAGGAACAGCTGCGCGGCCGCCGTCGCCGTGTCTGTGCCCTCGCGCACGCAGCGCAGGACCCGCTGCTCAGCCTCCGTCAGGGGGTTCGGCCCCAGCAGGGCCGCCGAGGCCGCCAGCTCGGGGCTGACGACCCGCCCGCCGTCGGCAACCGTGCGGATCGCCTGGAGCAGGTCGCGGGCGTGGACGTCCTTGCCGAGGAAGCCCGAGACCCGGGCGTCGAGGGCTGCGCGCACGACCCCCGGGGATGTGACGACCGTGAGCATGATGACGCGCGCCCCGGCGGCCTGCGGGACGCCCGCCAGGGCACGTACCGTGTCCAGACCGCTCATGCCGGGCATGTCGACGTCGACGAGGACGACGTCGACCGGCTGCGCACGCACGAGCTCGAGCAGCTCAGGCCCGCAGGAGGCGACGCCGACGACCTCGATGGCCGGGTCGGTGCCCAGGAGCGTCCTGAGTGTCTCGGCGAAGAGGACCTGGTCGTCGACGACAGCGACTCGGATGCTCATACCGCGGCCTCCTGCGGGTCGTGAACGTCCCCGACGGCGTCGGGACGGACGGTGAGATCCGGCAGGGTGACGTCGACGGTGGTGCCGCAGCCTGAGGAGCTGATGCGCAGGTTGCCGCCCTGCCCCTCGATCGCGCGGCGCAGCATGGCCAGGCCGTGGTCGGGGCGCAGACGTGCGGTGCTGAAGCCGCGTCCGTTGTCGGCGACCGTCAGGTGGGTGGTGCTGTCGTCGGCTCTGAGCACCGACACCGTGACCGTCGTGGCCCGCGAGTGCCGCACGGTGTTCGTGCCCAGCTCACGCAGCGCCTGGGCGAGAGCCGTCTCCACCGTGGCTGACAGCGTGCCTGGCCCGGGCACCTCGGTGCGCACCTCGATGCCCGCCAGGGCGCCGGTGGACCGCAGGACCTCTGCCTCCACGGCCAGGCACGTGGAGACGTTGCCGCGGATCACCGTGCGCAGGTCTGCGTAGGCCTGTGTGACGAGATCCTGGGCGCGGGTGAGCAGCGCCGCCGCGTCGTCGTGGTCGGTGAGGGCCGGATGGGCCTCGACCATGCCGAGGGTCAGGCGCAGAGCCGACAGCTCCTGGCCGATCGAGTCGTGCAGGTTGCGGGTGATGCGGGCGCGCTCGCGGTCCTGAGCGAGGACGACGGCGCGGGCGGAGCGGTCCGCGGCCCGGTGGTCGAGGTCCGTGAGGACCCGGACCCACGCGGTAGCGAGGACCGCTGTCACCATGACGATGAGGCTGTCGACCGGCGAGGTGGGGCTGACGAGGGTCAGGGCGAGCGCCAGCGCGATGACCTCGACGGCGGCGACGCGCCACTGGGGGACCGCGAGGACGACGGCGACGGCCGCGACAACGCAGCAGAAGGTGTCGCCGAGGACCCCGAGGTAGCCGAGAACCGGGTACGTGAGAGCGAGGACCTGGCTGATGACGAGGGCCTCGGTCGTGCGACCGTCGGACGAGCGGTGGTGCAGCGCGAACGCGATGGCCACCACGGGCAGGAGGCAGACGAGGTCAAGCACCTCCGTCAACCACTCGGGCATGAGGCCTCCTCGCCGACGCGGTGTCGATACCGGTGCCCAGATCCTATCGCCGGGTGCCGCGCCCGCCGAGGAGCCTCGACGCGGGGGTGGGTGGTGCGCCTACTATCAAGCGTCCTTCACGTGCGGGCTGAGGAACATGGCTCGTGCACCGGCGAACGGAGCCCCATGAGCGCTGACTACTCGCAGTCCCCCTACAACGACAACGGGGGGCACCCGCGTCAGTACGATGTCGAGCCCTGGCGCAAGTGGGCCTACTACGGCGGCGGGGCGCTGCAGGTCCTGGGTGTGCTCGCCTTCATCGCAGTCTTCCTCACGATGTTCATGAGCTTTGGCTTCATAGGACACCACCCCGGCGCGATTTCCGCGCACGTCCAGCGGGGGTTCATGATGTTTCCTGTCGCTATCGTCGGGATCCTCGTCGCTAACGGAGGCAGGATGCTGCAGCGGGTCGGGCGCAAGGGCCTGGCCGGCTCGGGCGTCATCCTGTCTCCTCAGGGAGAGGCGCGTGACGCCGAGCCCTGGAACCGTTCGAAGGGTGCGCAGGACCAGCATCGTCTTGAGGAGGTGCCCGCGCTGGCCGGGCTGGGTGCCGACCGTGGTTCCGCAGCCGAGCCGCAGATCCGCGTGCGGTGCCGGGCCTGCGGGTATCTGGAGACCGAGGACGCTGTCTTCTGCTCCGGCTGCGGCGCACGCATGTAGTGCCGGTGGGGGCGCTGGCGCACACAGTGCGGATGGTCGCGGTGGTCTGGGTGGCGAAGTCCAGGGTCTGACGCTCCTGGGCGGCGAAGTCCTCCATCAGTCGGACAGGAGGAAGGCGACGGCGTGGTACTCGGAGAAGAGGCGAGCCTCATCGTCGTCGTAGTCCCAGTCCTGCTCGCGCTCAAGAGCCCGGTCGAGGCTGCCGAAGCGACGCTCCAGCGCGTTCACAACCGCAGACATGGGGGAGTGAGCTCGTCCTCGGTGAAGACGCGAATCAGGCCGTCCGTTGAGGTCATCGACATGCTCACGCCTCCTTCCTAGGCCTTGCTCAGCTGTCTAACCAGTCTACCGACCGGGTACGACGTCCATCGGGCCCGGGTGGGTCTTGGGGCCCCAGACCGGTTCGTCGTGCGCCTCCTGGTCGCGCTCCTTGCTGGCGCCCCCGCGCCTGGGGGTGAGGGTGCCGACGGCCTGGCCGCGCCAGCCACGCTGCGCGCAGCGCGTCGGCGAGCGGAACAAGGCGATCCGAGGCCGCGCCTGGACGCCGGTCACCCGAATGACGAGAGGCACCTGCTCCTTGCTGGTGGGGTCAACCACACGGGCCGACGCCAGGTGTTCCAAGGCGACGGCCGTCTGGCGTGTAGCAGCCTCGATCGTGCGACGGCCGACCGCCATCAGCGCCGTTACAACCGACGAAGAGCCCCTCCACAGACGATCTAGTTCCACAAGTGATGCAAGCCAGGGCAGACATGCGTGCTGGACCCTGCGAAGGCTTCGCTCGCCTTCGTGACTGTCATGTGGCCGTCAGGATTCGATGGTGTCCTCCAGCAGGGTCTCCAGCATGCTGGCCGCCTGTGCGGGGTCGCCCGCCGCCTGCAACGCCGCCGCCAGGTTGTTCCGGGTGGTCAGGGTGTCGGGGTGTTCGGCCCCCAGTACCCGCGTGTGGTCCTTGAGCAGCTCGGAGTACATGCCTGCCGCCCGGGCCGGGTCGCCCGCCTCCAACACCGCTGAGGCCAGGTTGTTCCGGGTGGTCAGGGTGTCGGGGTGTTCGGCCCCCAGTACCCGCGTGTGGTCCTTGAGCAGCTCGGAGTACATGCCTGCCGCCCGGGCCGGGTCGCCCGCCTCCAACACCGCTGAGGCCAGGTTGTTCCGGGTGGTCAGGGTGTCGGGGTGCTCTGGCCCCAGCGCCCGCACCATGTCCTCGAGCAGCTCGGAGAACATGCCCGCCGCCTTCTCCGGGTCACCCGCAGCCTGCACCGCTGAGGCCAGGTTGCCCCGGGTGGCCAGGGTGTCGGGGTGTTCTGGCCCCAGCAGCCGCACCATGTCCTCGAGCAGCTCGGAGAGCATGCGCGCTGCCCGGGCCGGGTCACCCCCCTCCAACACCGCTGAGGCCAGGTTGCCCCGGGTGGCAAGGGTGCCGGGGTGGTCGGGCCCCAGCACCCGCAACCTGTCCTTGAGCAGCTCGGAGAGCATGCCCGCTGCCCGGGCCGGGTCACCCGCCGCCCGCACCGCCGAGGCGAGGTTGGCCCGGGTGGTCAGGGTGTGGGGGTGGTCGGGCCCCAGCAGCCGCACCATGTCCTTGAGCAGCTCGGAGAGCATGCCCGCTGCCCGGGCCGGGTCACCCGCAGCCTGCACCGCCTGCGCCAGGTTGTTCCGGGTGGCCAGGGTGTCGGGGTGGTCGGGCCCCAGCACCCGCGTGTGGTCCTTGAGCAGCTCGGAGAGCATGCCTGCTGCCCGGGCCGGGTCACCCGCAGCCTGCACCGCTGAGGCCAGGTTGGCCCGGGTGGTCAGGGTGTGGGGGTGGTCGGGCCCCAGCAGCCGCACCATGTCCTTGAGCAGCTCGGAGAGCATGCGCGCTGCCCGGGCCGGGTCACCCGCAGCCTGCACCGCCGAGGCGAGGTTGGCCCGGGTGGTCAGGGTGTGGGGGTGGTCGGCCCCCAGCACCCGCGTGTGGTCCTTGAGCAGCTCGGAGAGCATGCGCGCTGCCCGGGCCGGGTCACCCGCCTCCCGCACCGCCGACGCCAGGTTGTTCCGGGTGGCCAGGGTGTAGGGGTAGTCGACCCCCAGCACCCGCGTGTGGTCCTTGAGCAGCTCGGAGAACATGCCTGCTGCCCGGGCCGGGTCACCCGCAGCCTGCACCGCTGAGGCCAGGTTGCCTCGGGTGGTCAGGGTGTCGGGGTGCTCTGGCCCCAGCAGCCGCACAGAATCTTCCAGCAGACCCTCGAAGAGGCCCGCCGCCCGGGCCGGGTCACCCGCATCCAACACCGCCGAGGCCAGGTTGCCCCGGGTGGCCAGGGTGTCGGGGTGGTCGGCCCCCAGCACCCGCACCATGTCCTCGAGCAGCTCGGAGAGCATGCGCGCTGCCCGGGCCGGGTCACCCGCAGCCTGCACCGCTGAGGCCAGGTTGCCTCGGGTGGTCAGGGTGTCGGGGTGCTCTGGCCCCAGCAGCCGCACAGAATCTTCCAGCAGACCCTCGAAGAGGCCCGCCGCCCGGGCCGGGTCACCCGCATCCAACACCGCCGAGGCCAGGTTGCCCCGGGTGGCCAGGGTGTCGGGGTGGTCGGCCCCCAGCACCCGCACCATGTCCTCGAGCAGCTCGGAGAGCATGCGCGCTGCCCGGGCCGGGTCACCCGCATCCAACACCGCCGACGCCAGGCTGTTCCGGGTGGCCAGGGTGTCGGGGTGGTTGGCCCCCAGCACCTGTATGTGCTCACAAATGCTCTGCTGGTACAGCGCGATCGCTTCCATTGGGTCTCCCATCGATGCGTGCGCGCTCGCAAGTGCGCTCTGGCCTTGAGCATGCTCAAGGCCTGGCGGCAAGGTGCCAAGCGCTGCCTGTGCCTCCTCCAACTGCCAACCGGCCGCCAGCCAACGCACGTGCATGAGGCGCGTTGTCGGAGACTGAACACGAGCGTCGAGTTGTTCGGCACGCGCGATCCATGCCGCCTGCGTGTCCTTAACGGGAACGTCCCCCACCTCCTTCAGAGCCTGGTCAAAAAGGAGAAGCTGCATAGCTGTCACGCTGTGCGTCTCGCGGTATCGTTGCTCGATCACCTGCCTCAGCGCGGTGGGAAGACTCATGACAGGCTCTGCGTCTTCAGCCTCAACGGCTGCCAGCGCGTCGACAATCTGACCGAGTAACGCGAGTGATGCTCGACGTGTGATGGGAAGACTCGCAAGATCGCGCCTCAGGCTGATCGTCTCATCCTGGTCGATCATCATCAGAGCCGCCTGGGCGTACTTCTGGTCTACAGCCGAACGCAGGTCATCCGTGTCGAACCAGTTGGCAAGAAACTCGATGATGAGTTTCAGCGGCTCCCCGCGGTTTTCTTTTATCTGGAACGCGAGGCGCGCCATTGGCTCTGCCAGCTCATAGTACGTTCTGCGCCGGTCGAGAAGGTGGACAAACGGAGTCGACACGGGCGCCAACCAGCCCAAGTCGGCCAAATCGCGAACCGACTTCGCAACGCTACGCTGGTCGATTCCAACGCTCTCCGCGATCTCTTTGACCGGAAGTGCTCGGTTCGTGGACGCCAATTCGGCGACGATGAGCCGTTGCTGAGGCGACAGTCGAGCCAGTCTTTCCTGGTAGAACGGTGTGAGGTCATCGAAGCGGGTTAGGAGCAGGTCGGTGATGTCGTCTACCTGGTCCACGGTGAGAACGCTGCCGAGCAGTGCCCACAGTCGTGGCTGGCCCCCCGCCAAATGGGCGATCGTGTGAATGCGACTGAGTGCGTCCCGGTCCTTCAGTCGTTCCTCCAGCGCTGAATCGCCACTCTCGTGTGCAAGAGTGGCCAGCATCGTCTGGGCCTCTTCCGCGGAGAAGGGCTTGAGCCGGATCAGACTAAAGAAGTCGAAGAACGGAAATGCCTCGTCGGTGAGCGTGCGATCCAGGGTGGTTGTTGAGCCAATGAGCAGAATGTTCGACTCGGTCTGGAACAGGTTACGCAGACGCTGCTGACCCAGGTCACCGATAGCGTTGAGAACCTGGTCCACGTTCTCCATGAGCAGCAGGACGGGGCCGTTGTTGAGCAGTGAGGATCGCAAGCGTGCATCGAGCTGATCATCGGATAATCCAGACCACGGCTCCTCCGGCAGGACCCGCTCTAGGATGGTGGACAGCAGTCTGCCGTAGGACACGATCGTCCACGGGTCCTCCGGGAGCCAGGCAATACGCATCACCTGTCCCGCTTCCGCCAGACACCGACTGCGGTGTGCGACAAGGGAAATGAGATGGGTCTTGCCTGAACCTCGTGGTCCAACCAAGAGGGTGTGGTGAGGACTGGGCGTCGTTCCTAAGCCCTCAACACGTTCCATGAGCCGGGTAAGGACTCGTTCGCGTGCGACAAAGAGACGCTCCAGCTGCTCGCCGGAGATCATTGAGGGGGTGTACCGAGGGATGATAGTCATGGCCGGTCCACAAGGTTGTGCTTGCGCGCCCAGATGTAGGAGAACGCCGGGTAAATCCAGCGCACTCGTGAACCGTATCGTTCCAGATAATGGTCGGAGCACAACAACTCGATGACGGTCTCGAGATCCTGCCCGGACGGAAGGTCTGTGGTTGGAACCCACGCATTCGGTTGAGCCTCGGACGTAATATTGAGGACCTGCTCGGCAAAGGCGGTGTGTGGACCATAGTAGATATGTACTCGTTCGACGAATTGCTTGAACTGGCGAAATGTGTCAGGGTCGTCGATCATGGTCTCGAAAGCGTCACGAACATCCTGAGGTTTAGTCACTCCATCACCCTCAAGGCCGATGATATCCAGCACTTGGTGCATGATCGCTGGAATGCCACCGCTGATGTCCACAAGTTCCTCTACGAGAGAGTCGTATGGTATTTGGTGGATGCCCCGAAGCAGTGCCTGTGCGAGTTCGCGTGACTCAGCCTCAGGCATAGGGCCGAGGTGCAGCGGCTCAAGATCGCTGATGTCTCCGCTCGTGGTCCCCGCCCGTCTGAGGACGTGATGGAAACCGATCGAGCCGGTCACGATCCAGCGTACGCGTGTGGTTGCTTGTCGCAGCCCTCTGAGGGTCTGAAGAAGTCCTTTGGCGGTCTGGGGACCTTCGTTTTCGGCGATGAGGGATACTGCCATAGGAACCTCGTCCATGAGGACAAGAGGAATGCGTTCATTGTCGTCCTCATCCAGAATTTGGAGGGTGCTCGTGAGCAGTTCTAGAGGGGGCGTGTTGGCGTGATACGCCTTGAGCGTGATGAATCCGGGGACTCCCACGGAGTCGACGTGTTTGAACATGGTCGCCAGGTGCCTACGGGCGCGTGTGGAAAGATCTGGGTTGCTGGCTAGCGCCTTCGCGGTTGTCGTGAGGAACTCCTCAGTTGTGCTTTTGCCCTCGTAATCGATGAGGTAAGGAATGAAAGCACTCTCCCGCTGTGCGAACGCATGCATCCAGAAGGTCTTGCCCATGCGTCTGAAGTCCGTGAGGAGGAGGTTGGCTCCCACAGTCAGGCGCTCCCGTGCCCGGCGGGTCACCGCCTCGCGGCCAACGAAGCTGCCTGTGTCCTTGAGGTTGCCAGGCTGCGGCTCGATGACCCGGTGCTGCTGGGGGTCCATGACGTCCTCCGAATGTACGTAGGGGTTCCCGTATAAATGTACGTGAGATCGCACGTACGTCAAGGGGTGTGCGTCCGCGGGCGGCGCGGCGGCGCATGGACCTTGCGACGCGCCCAGGAGACTCGGCCGTCGTGCCGGGCGTGTCATGTGCCGCGTGGGACACCTCTGCACCCGCACCCGGGCCACGGCTAACCTGCGCTCATGCGCGTGCACAACTTCTCCGCCGGTCCCGCTCAGCTGCCCCTCGCCGTCCTGGAGCAGGCGGCCGGTGAGCTCACCGACTGGCGCTCCTCGGGGATGTCCGTGCTGGAGGTCTCCCACCGCGGCAAGGACTTCACCGCCTGCGCGGCCGACGCCGAGGCGACCATCCGCCGCCTCACCGGTGCGAGCGACGACTACGCCGTCCTGTTCCTCGCGGGCGGCGCCACCGGCCAGTTCTCGGCGATCCCCGGCAACCTCACCGAGCGCGGGGACACGGCCGCCTTCCTCAACACCGGCCAGTGGTCCTCCAAGGCCATCAAGGAGGCCCAGCGTCAGGGCGTCGACGCCGTCGTCGTCGCCGACGAGGCCGACTCCTCCTACACCACCACCCCCGACCCCGGTTCCTTCACCGTCCCCGAGGGTGCCCGCTACCTCTACTACTGCGCCAACGAGACCATCGGCGGCGTCACCATGCCCTACGTGCCCACCGAGGAGGCCGCGGGCGTGCCGATCGTCGCCGACATGTCCTCCATGTACCTGTCGCGCCCCGTCGACGTCGACGCCTTCGGCGTCATCTTCGGCGGCGCCCAGAAGAACCTCGGCCCGGCCGGCATGGACATCTCCCTCGTCCGCAAGGACCTGCTGGGCCGCGCCCGCGCCGACGTCCCCGCCATCTGGGACTGGAAGGTCATGGCGGAGGCCGACTCGATGCTCAACACCCCGCCCACCTTCTCCATCTACCTGCTGGGCCTCATCCTGCACTGGATCGAGGACGAGGGCGGTCTGGCGGCCATGGCCGAGCGCAACGACGCCCAGGCACAGCGTCTCTACGACGCCATCGACGCCTCCGACTTCTACGCCAACCCCGTCGAGAGGCGCTCGCGCTCGGCGATGAACATCCCCTTCACCCTCGCCGACCCCTCCCTCGACGCCGCCTTCCTCGCCGGCGCCGAGGCCGCCGGGCTGACCAACCTCAAGGGCCACCGGTCCGTGGGCGGCATGCGGGCCTCCCTCTACAACGCCATGACCGACGACGGCGTGAGCGCCCTCATCGACTACATGGCCGAGTTCGAGCGCACCCGCGCCTGAGCAGCGCCACCCACATCCCGATCCGCGGCACAGACAGTAAGGACCCCACCGTGACCAAGCAGTTCCGCGTCAAGACCCTCAACGCCATCTCGGGCTCGGGCCTGACCCGCTTCCCCGCCGAGATCTACGAGGTCGGCGAGGCCGTCACCTCTCCCAACGCCCTCCTCGTGCGCTCCGCCTCGCTGCACGACACTCCGATCCCCGAGACGGTCATCGCCGTCGCCCGTGCCGGTGCCGGGACGAACAACATCCCCGTCGCCGCCATGACCGAGCGCGGCATCCCGGTCTTCAACACCCCTGGCGCCAACGCCAACGCCGTCAAGGAGCTTGTCCTGGCGGGCCTGTTCATCGCCTCGCGCAACCTCATCCCGGCGGCCCGCTTCGCCCACGAGCTCGAGGGTGACGACGCCGCCATCTCCCAGGCCGTGGAGGCCGGCAAGAAGCAGTTCGTCGGTTTCGAGCTGCCCGGCAAGACCCTCGGTGTCATCGGCCTGGGCGCGATCGGCGTCCAGGTGGCCAACGCGGCCCTGGGGCTCGGTCTCAAGGTCATCGGCTTCGACCCGGCGATCAGCGTCGACCACGCGTGGAAGCTGTCCGCGGAGGTCGAGCGCGCCCGCAGCCTGGAGGACGTCTTCCGCCGCTCGGACATCCTCACCGTCCACGTGCCCCTCATCGAGGCGACCCGGGGGCTCGTGTCCACCCAGCACCTGGCGATGATGAAGCACTCCGCGGTCATCCTCAACTTCGCCCGCGCCGAGATCGTCGACGAGGCCGCCGTCGTCTCCGCCCTTGACCAGGGCTACCTGCGCGGCTACGTCTGCGACTTCCCGTCGACGGCGGTGCACAAGCACCCCAGGTGCATCTCCCTGCCCCACCTGGGCGCTTCGACCAAGGAGGCGGAGCGCAACTGCGCGGTCATGGCCGTGGACGAGCTGCGCGACTTCCTGGAGAACGGGCAGCTGCGCAACTCGGTGAACTTCCCCGAGGCCGTCATGACCCGCGAGGTGGGCACGCACCGTCTCGTCATCGTCAACCGCAACGTGCCGAACATGGTTGGTCAGGTCTCGACCATCGTCGCCCAGGCCGGCCACAACATCGCCAACCTGCTCAACCGCTCGCGCGGCGAGATCGCGGTGACACTCGTCGACGTCGACGGTCCGGTGAACGCGTGCGTCCTGGAGCAGCTGAGCACCATCGACGGCGTCATCTCCGCACGCGCCATCGGCGCCAAGGCATGACACAGCCTGACTGCGCCCCGTCCACGTCCTGACCAAGGCTGTACCTGGCCCGCCGTCACACCCGACGGCGGGATCCGCACCCGGCCCCGCAGGGCGGCCCCGCTGCCGTCCGGCGGGGCCGCCCTGCATCCTGTCCCGGCCCCGTCCGACGCCGTCGGTGCGTGCGACCCCTCCGCCCCTGTCCGGCCCGCCGGCTTGTCGCGCCCAGTTCTGGTTCGTGCCGCGCGACCTCTTCCCTTGTGACACCCCCACGACCTACTATCTAGTAGACACTAGATAAGCGGCGAGGGTGCCGCAGGAGGTCAACGATGACGACACACACGGACCGGCTCATCTTCGGGGCCGCCTACTACGACGAGTACACCCCCGCCTCCGCGGGCAAGGACCGCCTCGAACGCGACATGCAGATGATGGTCGACGCCGGATTCACCACCATCCGCATCGCCGAGTTCACCTGGGGCACCTGGAACCCCGCCCCCGGCGTCTTCGACTGGCACCACATTGACCGCGCCATCGACGCCGCCGCGGCCCACGGACTTGACGTCATCGTCGGCACCCCCACCGCCGCCGTACCCACCTGGCTCGCCGCCCGCCACCCCGAGGTTATGGGCGTGGCCGCCTCCGGCCAGCCCAACCAGTACGGCCCCCGTCAGAACATGGACATCACGGCCCCCGCCTACCGCTACTACGGCGAGCAGGCCATCCGCGCCCTCGTCGGGCACACCGCCGGGCGCAGCAACGTCATCGGCTTCCAGCTCGACAACGAGACGAAGTACTACGACGCCTACAACGCCGGTATCCAGCGCGCCTTCGTCGACTCGCTCAGGACCCGCTTCGACGGCGACCTCGACGCCCTCAACGCCGCCTACGGCCTGAGCTACTGGGCCAACCGCGTCAACGCCTGGGAGGAGTTCCCGGACGTGTCCATGACGGTCAACGGCTCCCTGGGCGCCGCCTTCGACGCCTTCCGCCGCGGCCTCGTCACCGAGTTCCTCAGCTGGCAACGCGCCATCGTCGACGAGTACCGCCGCGAGGACCAGTTCGTCACCCAGAACTTCGACTACGAGTGGCGCGGACACTCCTTCGGCCCGCAGCCCGCCGTCGACCACTTTACGGCCGCCGAGGCCGTCACCCTCGCCGGCGTCGACATCTACCACCCCGGCGAGGACCAGCTCACGGGCAAGGAGATCGCCTTCGGCGGCGACATCAGCCGCTCCCTCAAGGACGGCGCCCCCTACCTCGTCCTGGAGACCCAGGCCCAGGGTCAGATGGGCTGGCTGCCCTACCCCGGCCAGCTGCGCCTGCAGGGCTACTCCCACCTGGCCTCCGGCGCCTGCGGCGTCATGTACTGGCACTGGGGCTCCATCCACAACTCCTTCGAGACCTACTGGAAGGGCCTGCTCTCCCAGGACTACACCCCCAACCCCACCTACCGGGAGGCCTGCGTCCTGGGCCGGGAGATGAAGGAGCACGCCGCCAGCCTGACCGGCCTGACCAAGAGCAACCGGATCGCCATCATGGTCTCCAACGAGGCGTACACGGCCTTGGAGTGGTTCGCCATCGGTACCGGCTTCCCCCGCAAGATCAGCGGCGGCGGCGTCAACTACAACGACGTCTTCCGCTGGGTCTACGACGCCCTCTTCGAGCTCAACCTCGAGGCCGACGTCGTGCCCGCCTCCGCCCCGCTCGAGCGCCTGGCACGCTACGACGTCCTGCTCACCCCGGCGCTGTACTCGGCCCCGCAGACCACCATCGACAACCTGCGCGCCTACGCCACCGGCGGCGGCCACCTCGTCACCACCTTCCGCACCGCCGTCGCCGACGAGAACGTCCAGGTGTGGGCGGACCGCCAGCCCCACGGCCTGTCCGGCTTGCTGGGACTGGGCACCGACCAGTTCACCAGGCCCGACGGCGTGCGCCTGGCCCCGGTCGGTGCCCTTGCCCAGCGCCTGGGCGCGGGCGCCGACCTGGGTCTGAGCCACTATCTCGAGCTCCTCACCCCTGTTGAGACCCCCGAGGGTGAGGCCGACGTCGAGGTGCTCGCCGAGTACGACCACCACGCCTGGTCCGGGCCCGCCATCGCCACCCGAGCCGTCGGCTCCGGCACCATCACCCACCTGGGCGCCTGGGCCTCGGAGCAGGTCGTGCGCGCCGTGCTCGCCCTTGTCGCCGAGCGCGCCGGCGTCACCGACTGGGCCTGCGACCTCGCCGGAACCGTCACGGTGCGCAAGGGCGTCAACGGCGCCGGCCGCCCCCTCGCCTTCCTGCTCAACTACACCAAGGACGAGGTCGAGCTCACCCTGCCGGTCGCCGGCACCGACGTCCTGGGCACCACCGGCCAGGCGGGCGCCGCGCTCGCCGTCGGCCAGGACGTCACCCTGCCCGGCTGGGGCGTCCTCGTCCTCGAAGACGCCCGGGCCTGAGAGAGCCGACGGCGACGGGACGCCCGCACCCGGGCTCCCGCCGCCGTCGGAACCCCGTCACCCACGCCGCCCACCGCCACCACCCACAGGAGCACCCATGACCGCCACCCCCACCTGGATCGTCACCACCGAGACCACCCCCTGGCAGAGGACCGAGGGCGTCACCGTCCGCGACATGGACGTCTTCCCCGAGGCCCTGCTCCAGACCGACACGCCCCTGCAGGAGATCGAGGGCTTCGGCGTCTGCTTCAACGAGCTCGGCTGGACCTCGCTGTCGCGCCTGAGCGAGGCCGAGCGCACCGACATCATGCGAGAGGTCTTCTCACCCGAGGGCGCCAACGCCTCCGTGTGCCGCATGCCCGTGGGCGCCAACGACTTCTCCGTCGACTGGTACTCCTACGACGAGACCCCCGACGACTTTGAGCTCACGGACTTCTCCATCGAGCACGATGCGACCACCCTCGTGCCCTTCATCAAGGCCGCCCAGGCCGTACGAGAGGACCTGCGGCTGTGGGCCTCGCCGTGGTGCCCGCCCACGTGGATGAAGACCAACAACCACTACGCCTGCGCGGCGCCCTCCCCGATGGCCCAGCAGACCAGGTTCGACAACGGCCTCACCCCCGAGCGCGCCATCCCCGAGGGCACGGACGGCTTCATCCTCGATGAGGCGCACCTGGACGCCTACGCCCGCTACTTCGGTAAGTTCATCGACGCCTACGCCGAGCACGGCATCACCATCTCCATGGTCATGCCGCAGAACGAGTTCAACTCCGACCAGGTCTTCCCCTCCTGCACCTGGACCCCGGCGGGCCTGGCCCGCTTCCTGCGCCACCTCGTGCCCCAGATGGAGGCCCGCGGCGTCGAGGTCTTCCTCGGCACCATGGAGCGGGCGGACGAGCGCCTCGTCGAGGAGGTGCTGGCGGACGAGGAGATCGGCGGGCGCATCGGCGGCGTCGGCTTCCAGTGGGCCGGCAAGGGCGCGGTGGCCAGGATCCACTGGGCCCACCCCGAGCTCAGGATCTACCAGTCCGAGCAGGAGTGCGGCGACGGCAGGAACGACTGGCGCTACGCCCGCTACGCCTGGGGCATGATGCGCCACTACGTCAACAACGGCGCCAACGCCTACGACTACTGGAACCTGTCGCTGGACGCGGGCGGCGTCTCACGCTGGGGCTGGAGTCAGAACTCCTTTGTCACCGTCGACCCCGCCACCCACGAGTACACGTTCAACCACGAGTACTACGTGTTCAAGCACTTGTCCCACTTCGTCCAGCCGGGTGCGCGCTTCGTCAGGACCCTGTCCTACACGGGCTACGAGAACATCCTGTCCTTCGTCAACCCCGACGGCAGCATCGTCATCGCCGCCCAGAACGACATGTCGGTGCCCATGCCGATCTCCTTCGCCGCCAAGGGCAAGATCATCGAGGCGACCCTGCCGGCCGACTCCTTCTCCACCTTCGCCGTCCCTGCCGAGCTCCTCGCCTGAGCCTGCGCCCAGACGAGGCCCAACAGGTCTCAGCCGGGCGCAGCACCCAGGGTGAGGTAGCCCGCGAGCACCGTGTCCTGCCCGGCATTGGCGAAGCTCAGCCCCACCCCGCCCGGCAAAGGGTTGACGACCCGCAGCAGCACCGTGGCGCCATCGGGGACACGCACCTGCCCGCTCCAGGTCTGAGTGTCCCCGGGCAGGAGGGAGCGCAGGTCACCGTCGAGCCCGGTCCTGGTCAGCACGTGCCCGTCGTCGCTCACCGTCACGACCTCGATCTGCCAGTCGTAGGCGAAAGGGGCCACGCCGGTGTTGGCCACCTCGACACTCAGCGTCGAGGAGCGCCGGTCATAGCGCCACCGCCGCACCGTGAGGGTGTAGCCCAGCCGCGCGCTGAGGGCCAGGGCGCGCTCGCGGGCCCGGCCCTCAAGCCCCGGGTCGACGACCTCCTCGGCCAGCAGCCAGGTCGCGTGCGTGAGCTCGACCGCCTCGGTGACGTCCTGGCCGGCCAGTCCCACGTCCTGCGCGCACCGCCCCGGCTCGGCGAAGACACAGGCCTGGAGCGGCGGGTAGATCTCGCCGCCCATGGGTCGGCTGCGCCACGCCTCCGTCGCCGCCGGACCCTGCTCGCTCATGAGGCTCCAGAAGTGCCAGTCGGCATCGGGCAGGGTGGCGTAAGCGAAGGAGTCGTCGTGATAACCGACGTCGTGGGCGATGGTCTGCGCCGTCGGGTAGCGCACCTGGGTGGGGGTGATGTCGAAGGCCTCGTCCCAGGCCTCCAGCAGCGCCTCCTGGTGGGACGGCGAGGGCATCCAGTCCTCGCCCCGCGGGTTGTCCGCCGAGACCTGCCCGTCGAAGGGCCAGGTGTGCCCCTCCCCCCAGAACCCCACCAGCCCCTGGGTGATGAACGCCAGACGCGGGTCGCCGTCGTAGACGGCACCGAAGGCGGTGACGAAGCCGGTGAGCATCCGCATGACCCGCGGGTCGTCGTAGTCGGGGCTGACGGAGACACCGGTGGCGTCGCTGCCAGCGCCCTGGGCACCGGCGGTGCTGTCAGCCGCCCCGTTGCCGTGCACCGTGTACGGGCGGGTGATGACGCCCTGGTCGAGAAGATAGCCGGGCAGGGCGCTGGGCCGCCCCGGAAAGTCGAGATAGAAGCGCAGCACCACCTGGTGCCCGCGGGAGGCGACGGCGTCCAGGCGCTCCTCCACGACCGTCCAGTCGTAGGTCTCAGGGCCGGTCACGACGTCGGACACCGGCAGGGACACCCACTCCATCGTCACGGGCGGGGCGTCCTCAGGCCAGGCGGGCTCACTCGCGGGATCCTCGGGAGCGTAGGGCACCAGGCCCTTGAGCGGGTTGGACACCGGCGCGTCGGCGGGTGTCATCTCGATCCACCCGTGGCGCGGCACACAGGCCGTGACGGGCACGAGCGCCAGCACCAGCATGAGGAGCACGGCGATGCAGGAGGGGCGCGTCACCAGGCGCGCTCGCACCATCGGCGTGAGTCTCACGGGCGGACGGCGGGGTGTGCGGGCCGGCCCGCGTCTCAGCGGTAGCCGTCCCACACCGGCAAGGGGAAGAGCACGGCCTCCCACCGCGCCCACAGCTCGGCCAGGGACACCGTGGGGCGGCGGAAGAAGCGGGTCTGGGCGCCGTCCATGGCCTGGATCGCGAGCTCGACCAGCGGACGCATGCTCGCCCAGCCGCCCTCGGCCTCGACCTGGGGCGGCAGGCGCCACGTGAACTGCGAGTAGTACGCCCACACGGCGTCGGGACGGTCGATGAAGTGCGGGTAGGCGGGGTGCTCGGGGTCGTTGGCGCACTCGGCCCCCAGCGTCATGTACAGGCCCATGAGCGCGGGGCGGGCCTCGTTGTAGGCCACGAGGTAGCGCAGGTAGGCGGGCAGGCTCACGCCGTCGGGGTGCGTGGCGGCGGGCGCGCCGGAGTCGATGAAGTCCTGCGGGGTGCCCTGCCGGTCGTAGCGGTCGGACAGCAGGAGGGTGAGCAGGCCCTCCTTCGTGCCGATGTAGTGCAGCAGCCCCGCCTGGGTGATGCCGACGGCGTCGGCCACCTCCTGCAGGGCCAGGCCGTTGAACCCCTTGCGGGCCACGAGCTCGGTGGCCGCCTCGACGATCTGCTCGCGCCGCTGCTCCGCGGTGAGACGGACGCGCTTGGTGCTCGTGGCGCTCATGGCGGGGATCCTATCGGTGGCCGCGCACCCGGCGTGGCCCAGGGGCTCCGCCGCAGGGTGCGTCGCACCCGACACGCTGGCGGGCGCGACGCCGTCGGCACCCCCGGTGAGAGAAGGTTGGGCGCATGCGGCTGACCGACGACCTCACGGACCTGGCCACGGTCCCCGCCTTCCGCACCCTGCTGGGCGTGCGCCTCGTCTCCCAGACCGGCGACGGCATGGTCCAGGCCGGGCTCGCCACCCTCTTCTTCTTCCAGCCGCAGAACATGACGACGGCGGCCGGGGTCGCCTCGGCCCTCGTCGTCATGCTCCTGCCCTTCTCCCTCGTGGGCCCCTTCACCGGCCCCTTCATCGACCGGTGGCGTCGCCGCCAGACCCTCCTGTGGGGCAACCTCCTGCGCGCCGGTCTCATCGCCATGACCGCCGTGGTCCTGCACGCCGTCGGCATCGGGCCCCTCGTGTACGTGCTCGTCCTTCTCGCCCTGGGCGTCAACCGCTTCCTGCTGTCCGTGCTCTCCGCCGGGCTGCCGCAGGTCATCGACCACGAGCGCCTGCTCGTCGCCAACTCCCTCGTGCCCACCCTGGGCGGGCTGGCGACGGCGGCCGGCGCCCTCATCGGCTTCGCCCTGCGTCTGCTGCTGCCGGCGGGCACCGCCCAGGACACCGCCAGCCTCGTCAGCGCGGTCCTCCTCTACGCGCTCGCGGCCCTCGTCGTCACCCGCCTGGGACGCGACGAGCTCGGCCCCGAGCGCCCCGCCTCAGAGGGCCTGGCCCAGGCGCTGGCCGCCACCGCCGCCGAGCTGGTCGACGCCGTGCGCTACCTGCGGCTCCGCGCCACCCCCGCGCTGGCCCTGACCACCATGGCGCTGCACCGTTTCGTCTACGGCATGGAGCTCATCACCATCATCCTCGCCGCCCGCAACCTGCTCGCCGCGCCCGGGGACGCGGACCGGGGCCTGGCCCTCTTCGGCACGCTCATGGGTGCGATGATCGCCGGGCACGGCCTGTCCGTCGTGCTCACCCCCCTGGCCCACGAGAAGGTCGCCCCCTCGACCTGGATCGTCATGTGCCTCGTGGGCGGCTCGCTGGGCCAGCTCGTGCTCGTCGCCACCCACGACCAGCTGGCGATGACGGCGGGGATCCTCGTCTTCGGCACCGGTGTCCAGGGCGCGAAGATCGCCGTCGACACGATCGTCCAGTCGGACACGGCCGACGCCTACCGTGGACGCGCCTTCTCCATCTACGACGTCCTGTTCAACACCGCCGAGTGCGTGGCCGCCGGGGTCGCGGTGCTGGTCCTGCCCGACGTCGGCTGGTCCCGGCCCGCCCAAGCGCTTCTCGTCCTCTTCGTCTGGTGCGTGGCGCTGTGGTACCTGCGCGGTGTACGGCGCCTGGGCGACCGGCCCCGCGAGGTGACCGGGCTGCCCGGCCCGGGCTGAACGGCGGCGCTTGACCCTCACGCGGCGTCAGGCCCCAGGCTCGTGCTCGTGAGACACCACTGGGATGCTGGGCGTATGCATGATCGCGACCTGCCCGGAGCCGGAGAGGACCTGACCGTCGGGGAGGCGGCGCGCCTCGTCGGGGTGTCCGTGCGCACCCTGCACCACTGGGACGCGCTCGGGCTCGCCACCCCCTCGGGCCGCAGCTGGGCCGGCTACCGGCTCTACTCGCCCGACGACGTCGCCCGCCTCCAGCAGGTCCTCGTCTACCGGGAGACCGGCATGCCGCTCGCCCGTATCGGCGAGCTCCTGGACGAGACCGGGACGAGCGCGCTGGAGCACCTCAAGCGACAGCACGTGCTCCTGCTGGAGCGCATCACCAGGTTGCAGCGGATGGTCCGCGCAGTCGAGGCTCTCACAGACAAGGAGACACGCATGAGCACCACACCCGAGCAGCGCGCCGAGATCCTCGGCAGCGACTGGGACCCCGCCTGGAAGGACTGGAAGGAGGAGGCCCAGCAGCGTTGGGGCGACACCGACGAGTGGGCCCAGTCCGAGAGGCGCCGGGCCACCATGAACGCCTCCGACTGGAGGCAGGTCAAGGAGGACTCGGACCAGCTCGTGGCCGACCTCGCCTCCGCCATGCGTGAGGGGGTCCAGCCCGGCAGCGAGCGCGCCAACGCCCTGGCCGAGCAGCACCGCGCGAGCATCGCCTACTGGTTCGACACGAGCTACTCCAAGCAGGTGCTCATCGCCCGCGGCTACGTCGCCGACCCCCGCTTTACCGCCTACTACGACGCCGTGGAGCCCGGCCTGGCCGCCTGGCTCAAGGAGGTCATTGACGCCAACGCCGCCGCCCACGGCGTCGACCCCGCCACGGCCGAGTGGGAGTGAGTTCGCCGGGGAGGGAGCCCGCCGGTGAGCGGCGCACGTCAAAGGGGTGGGGCGGCACGCGGCCGCCCCACCCCGCGGGCTCTTGGCCCCGGTCCTCAGGCCCGGGTGCTCAGCGTGGCGCCGTCAGGCGGCCGCTCAGCCCCGCGCCCGGTTGCTCAGCACGGGCTCACGGTTTCCCGCCGTCAGCCCGTGCGCCCGGACCCTCAGTCCCGGGCTGTCAGCTTCGCGCCCGGGCCCGGCGCACGAGCTTGCGCAGCTCGTCGAACCAGAGCACGAGCGAGCCCATGGCGAGGCACACGGCCCAGTGTGTGAGGTCCAGGGACGCCGTCGAGAAGGCCGCCTGCAGCAGCGGCACCTCCACCACCGCCACCTGGAGCACCACACCCAGCACGATCGCGCCCCACAGCCACCGGTTGACGAAGAGGTGGCTGAAGGCGGACACGCTCTCCGAGCGGGAGTTGACCGTGTTGAACAGCTGGGCGAGCACCAGGGTGGTGAAGGCGGCGGTGCGCGCCGTCGTGAGGTCGTCCACGGAAGTCCCGGGGATCTCGATGAGGCCGCCCGGCAGGAAGATGTCGAGGGTCCCCAGCGTCGCCAGGCCCATGACGGCGCCGATGAGGATGACGCCCGTCCACATCGAGGCGTCGATGACCCGGTCCGTGGGCTTGCGCGGCGAGCGCCCCATGACGTCCTCCACGCTGGGGTCCACCCCCATGGCCAGGGCCGGGCCGGAGTCGGTGACGAGGTTGATCCACAGGATCTGGGTGGCGACCAGCGGCAGTACGACGCCCGACGTCGAGTGGTCGCTCAGCCCGATGACCCCGGCGAGCACGACGCCCCCGAAGACCGTGAGGACCTCACCCATGTTCGAGCTCAGCAGGTAGCGCAGGAACTCCTTGATGTTGTCGAAGATGCGCCGCCCCTCGGCGACGGCGGCGACGATGGTGGCGAAGTTGTCGTCCGCCAGCACCATGGTCGCGGCCTCCTTCGTCACCTGCGTGCCGGTGATGCCCATGGCCACGCCGATGTCCGCCTGGCGCAGCGCCGGGGCGTCGTTGACGCCGTCGCCCGTCATGGACACCGTGTGCCCCTGGGACTTGAGGGCGGCCACGATCCGCATCTTGTGCTCGGGCGCGACACGCGCGTACACGTTCGTGTGCGCCACGGCCGTGCTCAAGGCCTCGTCGTCCATGGCGCTGAGCTCACGGCCGGTGAGGACGCCCGCCCCGGCCTCCGCAATGCCCAGGTCCGCGGCGATGCGCCCCGCCGTGGCCGGGTGGTCGCCGGTGATCATGAGGACGCGGATGCCCGCACGGTGGGCCTCGGCGACGGCGGCGGCCGCCTCGGGGCGCGGCGGGTCGATGATCCCGACGACGCCCGCCAGGACGAGCGAGTGCTCCAGGTCGGAGAAGTCCGGGTCGCCGCCCGCCAGTGCCCGGGAGACGCGCGCCGTCTCCTCGGCCGTCAGCAGGCGCGAGGCGACACCCAGGGTGCGCAGCGCCCGCCCGGACATCGCGCCGATGGCCTGCGTGAAGTGGTGGCGCACCCCCTCGTCCAGCGCCTCCTCGCCCGCGCCGCGGCGCACCAGGGTGCAGCGCTCAAGCAGGACGTCCGGGGCGCCCTTGGACACGATGGTCATCCGGCCCTCGTGGTGGGCGTCCGTGTAGATGACGCTCATGAGCTTGCGCTCGGAGGTGAAGGGAACCTCACCCACCCGCTCGAAGCGGCCCTCGCGGCGCCCGTCGGTGCCGAGCTTGCGCTCGGCGACGAGGAAGGCGCCCTCCGTGGGGTCGCCGATGACGGACCACACGCCCTCGTCGTCGGCCAGCTCGGCGTCGGAGGCCATGGCACCGCCCGAGAGCACGACCGTGACCTCGGCGAGCTGGTCCCCGGTGAGGTCCTCGACGTCGGGGGCGCCGTCGCGGTCGGCGTCGGGCGAGACCTCGCCCTCGGGCACGTAGCCGATGCCGGTGACGACGGCGTCGCCGGAGAGGGTGACGACCTCCTGGATGGTCATCTCCGAGCGGGTGAGCGTGCCCGTCTTGTCCGAGCAGATGACCGAGGCGGAGCCGAGGGTCTCCACGCTCGTCAGCTTCTTGACGACCGCCCGGTGCAGGGCCATGCGCTGGACCCCCAGCGCCAGCACCACCGACAGGATCGCGGGCAGGCCCTCGGGGACGGCGGCGACGGCGAGGGACACGCCCAGCAGGAGCGCGTCGATGACGGTGTGGCTGGTGAGGTCGTCGGCCAGGGCCAGCAGGGTGGCCACGGTGACCACCGCGATGACGACGACGATGATGCCGAGCATCTTGGAGATCTGGGCGATCTCCTTCGCCAGGGGGGTGGGCTCCTCCTCCACCGAGTCGAGCATCCGCGCGATGGCGCCCATCTCGGTGTTCGCGCCCGTGGCGGTGACGACGGCGCGGCCCGTGCCCTGGGCGACCGAGGTGCCGCGGTAGACCATGCTCGTGCGCTCGGCGAGCTCCGCCTGCGCCTCGACGGCCTCCGCGGTCTTGGACACGGCGTCGGCCTCACCGGTGAGGGAGGACTCGATGACGCGCAGCGCGGCGCACTGCACGAGGCGCGCGTCCGCACCGACCTGGTCGCCCTCGCCCAGGAGCAGGACGTCGCCGACGACGAGGTCGCTGGAGGGGACGAGGACGCGGCTGCCGCCGCGCAGGACCGTCGACTGCGCCTTCGTCATGGCTGACAGAGCCGCGACGGCGTCGGCCGCCTTGTTCTCCTGGACGAAGCCGAGCACGGCGTTGAGGGTGATGACCGCCAGGATGACGAGGGAGTCGACCGGCACGCCGTGGGCCCCCTCCAGCACCCAGGCGACCGCCGAGATAATGATGGCGGCGATGAGCAGGTAGACGAGCGGGTCCCGAAACTGGGCGAGGAAGCGCAGCCAGGCGGGTGCCGGCGGTGTGGAGGGCAGCTCGTTGGGGCCGTCGGCGGCCAGCCGGCGCGCGGCCTCCTCCGGGGTGAGGCCGGAGGCGGTGTCGGTCCCGACGGCGGAGGCGACGGCCGTGGTGGTCTCGCTCCAGACGGTTGTGGGTGCTGTCGTCGTGGGGTCACCCTGGCTGACGGCCCCGGTGGTGTCACGCGCTTTCGCCGTGGGCGGCGGTGACGCCGGGCACGGCGGGCTCACGGGGCGTATTCAGCGGCTTCTCGTGACCTGCGTCCTGTCACTCGCGTCCCGTAGACGCCATAATGACGGCGTTCCGTGCGGCCCCGCGGCCGCGGCCCCGATCCGAAACGAGGAGCGCGTGGCAGACACCAGCGCGAGCGGCAGCAGCCGCCCCACCGGACGACGCCTGTCCAACGCCGCCAGGAGCGGCAGCAAGGAGACCGCCCCCAGCCGCAGGAGCGGGAGCCTCCGCAGCAGCGGGAGCCGCTCTCGTCGCCCCGCCACGAGAGGGGCGGGTGAGGGGCGCGACTCCAGTGCGGGGCGCACCGCCTCAGGGCGGCGTCGCCTCATCAACTACCCGCGCGCGGGCAAGGGCCCGGTCCGCCGCTGGCTGCCCAGCTGGCGCTTCGTCCTGGCCTCCTTCCTGCTCCTCGTCACCGCCCTGGCCACGACCTTCATCATCGCCTACAACGTCATCAAGGTCCCCGAGCCCAACGAGTTCGCCCAGGCCCAGTCGACCACCGTCTACTACTCCGACGGTGTCACCGAGATGGGCACCTTCGCTGAGATCGACCGCACGATCATCGACGCCTCGACCCTGCCGGACTACGTCGGCAACGCCGTCGTCGCCAGTGAGGACCGGACCTTCTGGACCAACAAGGGGGTCGACCCCCTGGGCATCCTCCGGGCCCTGTGGAACAACCTGAGCGGTGGCGGCAGGCAGGGCGCCTCGACCCTCACCCAGCAGTACATCAAGAACTACTACATCGATACGACCAGCTCGTACTTCGGCAAGTTCCAGCAGGCGATCATGGCCATCAAGATCGACCGCGAGCTGTCCAAGGAGGAGATCCTCGGGTCCTTCCTCAACACGGTCTACTTCGGTCGCGGCGCCTACGGCATCGAGGCCGCCTCCCAGGCCTACTTCGGCCACCCCGCCAGTGAGATGACGGTCGCCGAGTCCGCGCTCATCGCCGGCATCATGCCCGCCCCCAGCGCCTGGGACCCCGCCCTCGACCCGGATCAGGCGGCCCTGCGCTTCCAGCGCGTGCTCGACCTCATGCTCGAGGACGGCCACATCACCCAGGAGCAGCACGACTCCGCGGTCATGCCCGAGACCATCCCCTCCCAGACCGAGCAGGTCTACGCCGGCCCCACCGGCTACCTCTTGCAGATGGTGCGCAACGAGCTTGAGGAGGAGGCGGACCTGACTCCGCAGCAGATCGACACCGGCGGCTTCCGGGTCGTGACGACGATCAACAAGACGGACCAGGACGCCGCTGTCGCCGCCGTCAACAACCTTCCCGAGGGTCACTCGGAGAACCTCAGGGTCGCGCTCGTGTCCATCGACTCGGCCACCGGCGGCATCCTCGCCCTGTACGGGGGCTCCGACTACCTCACCAACCAGTACAACGCGGCCACCAACGCCGTCGCCCAGGCGGGCTCCACGTACAAGCCCTTCGCCCTTGTCGCGGCCCTTGAGAACGGTGCGACGCTCTCCAACGGCTACAGCGGAGCCTCGCCCATGGAGATCGACGGCAACACCTACACGAACTTCGGCTACGTCTCATACCCGTGGTCGAACTTCATCAACATGACCGCGTACTCGATCAACACCTCCTACGTCCAGCTCAACCGCGACCTGGGGGCCGAGGTCACCAACAAGGTCGCCGTGCGCGCCGGCTACCCGGAGGACACCGCCGGGATGGACAACTACACCCAGAACGTCCTCGGCTCCGCCGCGCCGCACACGATCGACATCGCCACCGCCTACGCGACCTTCTCCTCCCAGGGCGTGCGCCATGACACGCATATCGTCGCCTCGGTGACCAACTCCGCCGACGCGGTCGCCTACCAGCCCTCCACCGACGGCGAGCGGGTCTTCGACACCGGTGTCATGGCGGACGCCACCTACGCGATGCAGCAGGTCGTCCAGTACGGCTCTGGCACGACGGCGCTCGCGCTCAACCGGCCGGTCGCCGCCAAGACCGGGTCGTCGTCGGACAACAGGTCCGCCCAGTTCGTGGGCTACACGCCGCAGGTCGCCACTGCCGTGACCCTGTTCCAGACGGGCGAGGACGGCTCGGAGGAGTCGATCACCCCGTGGGGCAAGTACGAGGAGATCACGGGCTCCACCTACCCGGCGGACATCTTCACCGAGTACATGGCCACGGCGCTCGCAGAGCTGCCGGTGGTCGGCTTCCCGGACCGCACCGCGGGCTCCTACACCCGCGGAGGCCTGTACGGCACCCCGCAGCCCGGTGAGGACCCGACGCCGATCCCGACCGCCGAGCCCACTGCCGCGCCGACGACTGAGGACCCCGCCGCCACCCAGCAGCCCACCGAGCAGCCGACGGCGATCGAGACCTCCGACGACGAGGAACCGGGTCCCGCTCCGACAGAGGCCCCCATCGAGCAACCCACAGGGGGCGGGCCCGCTCCCGGGGAGAACGGCTAGCCCCGCACCGGGGTGAGGGGGTCGTCCTCGGCGTGCTGGATCCCACGCGCCGAGGACGACCCCTCGCCTTTCCCGGCCTTGCGCCCTCCGGTAGTGTCGTGACCCGGCTGCGCCGTCGGGCACCCGCCCGGGCGGCGCCGTCCACGCATCACCCTCCTGTCACGGAGAGACCGTGACCGCCACAGACCAGAGGAGGTGGGTACCAAGCATGCGTCACTACGAGATCATGATCATCCTCGAGCCCGAGACCGACGAGCGCACCGTCGCTACGTCCCTCGAGAAGCTGCTGCAGGTCGTTCCCAGCAACGGGGGCACCGTCGACAAGGTCGACATCTGGGGCAAGCGCCGTCTTGCGTACGACATCAAGAAGAAGTCCGAGGGCTTCTACGTCGTCGTCGACATGACCACCACGCCCGCGATCGCCCAGGAGCTCGACCGCCAGCTCGGCCTCAACGAGTCCGTCCTGCGCACGAAGCTGCTGCGTCCCGAGGCCTGAGCCTCGGACGGGGAACGGTAGACGAGTATGGCTGGCGACACCGTCATCACGATCATCGGCAACCTCACGGCCAAGCCGGAGATCCGTTACACCAACTCCGGCGCGCCGGTGGCGTCCTTCACGATCGCCTCGACGCCGCGCACCTACAACCGCCAGGCGGGCGAGTGGCAGGACGGCGAGACGCTGTTCATGCGCTGCTCGGTGTGGCGTGACGCCGCGGAGAACGTCGCCGACAGCCTCGACAAGGGCATGCGCGTCATCGCCCAGGGGCGCCTGCAGCAGCGCTCCTACACGGACCGCGAGGGCCAGCAGCGCACCGTCGTGGAGATGCAGGTCGACGAGATCGGCCCGTCCCTGTGGCGCGCCAAGGCCCAGGTCACCCGCACCTCGGGCGGCGGCCAGGGAGGCTACAACCAGGGCGGCGGCCGCGGCGGCTACAACCAGGGTGCCCCGCAGGGGGGCTACCAGGGTGGTGGCCAGGGCGGCTACGGCGGCCAGCAGGCCTCCTACAACGCCCCCTCCGGCGGAGCCCAGGACGACCCGTGGGCCACGGGCGGCTCCACCAGCTTCGGTGACGAGCCCCCGTTCTGATCGTTCCCCTCGGCGCCGCGCCCGCGCACAGCGCCACCCACACCCCCATCTCGTATGAGCGCCCCGGCGCTCGGACCAAGGAGTACCACTATGGCGAAGCCTCAGCTTCGTAAGCCGAAGAAGAAGCTCGGCCCGGTCAAGGCCATCAGGGTCGGCACCATCGACTACAAGGACACCGCCACCCTGCGGAAGTTCATCTCGGACCGCGGCAAGATCCGCGCCCGCCGCGTCACCGGCGTCTCCGTCCAGGACCAGCGCAAGATCGCCAAGGCTGTCAAGAACGCCCGCGAGATGGCCCTGCTGCCCTACTCGAGCTCTGCTCGCTGATCGGAGGACACCGACATGACCACCAAGCTCATCCTCACGCACGACGTGTCCAAGCTCGGTTCGGCCGGCGACGTGGTCGAGGTCAAGGACGGCTACGCCCGTAACTACCTCGTGCCCCGCAAGCTGGCGACGCCGTGGACCAAGGGCGCCCAGCGCCAGATCGACCAGATGGCCGAGGCCCGCCGCAAGCGCACCATCGAGTCGCTGGAGCAGGCCCAGGCCGGCCGCGCCTGGCTGCAGGACAACGTCGTGACGGTCTCCGCCACCGCCGGCGCCAACGGCCGCCTCTTCGGCGCCGTCACCACCGCCGAGCTCGCCGAGGCCGTCAAGGCCGCGGGCGGCCCGGTGATCGACCGTCGCAAGATCGAGGTCATCCCCCCGATCAAGTCGACCGGTCGTCACTCCGCCACCGTGCGCCTGCACGCCGACGTCGTCGCCCCCCTCGAGGTCAACGTCGTCGCCGCGCGCTGAGCGCCGTCGTACACGTGCCGTCACTGACGGCAGAGGGAGCCCGCCACCGCCAAGGTGGCGGGCTCTTCTCGTCTGTCGTCTCTCGTCTCTCGTCGCCGAGTTCGGGGGTTACGCGCCGAGTTCGGGGTCTAAACACTCGAACTCGGCACCTAAACCCCGAACTCGCGGGTTGGGGGCGGCGGGTGAAGGGGCGCCTGCGCCGGCTGCGAGCGTCGTGAGCCGGGCTCCACAGGCCGCTGCGCCGAGCGAGTTGTCCACAGGCGAGATCGCGTGGCGTGCCCCGGGGCTGCGGTGCGAGGACGCTCGCACGCATGGAGCGATACCCACAGCCCCCGTCCCTGCCGCTCGTGGTGCGTGCTGACCGGCCGCCGACGACGATGACCCACCCGGTGCGGGTCATGCGCGGCATCTACACCGACCAGGACCTGGCCTCCGTCAAGCCCTGGGAGGCCAGGCATGAGGTCAGCCTGGCCAGATGCGTAGCGGCGTCACAGCACGTTCCGTCCGCGAGGTGCCTGAGCCACGAGTCCGCCGCCCTCATTCACGGGCTGGTCGTGCGCGCGCAGGAACCGGATGTCAGCCTCGTCGTGCGTGCTCGGCCGAGTCGTACGGTGCAGCCCCTTCCGCCTGTGCGGGTTGGTCGACAGGACGTGCGGGTGCGTCGTCGGCTGCTGTCGGTGGGCGAGGAGGACATTACTGTCGTCGGCGGGCTGGCGGTGACAACCTTGCTGCGCACTGCCCTCGACTGCGCCTTCGACCTGCCTGCGCGCGAGTCCGTGTGCGTCGTCGACTCGGCACTGCGGGCGCTCGCCCGTCCCGAGCGCTACCGGCGTGCCACCAGCGAGCAGCGTGTTGCTGAGGTCGGGCGTGCACTGCGCAGGGCCGTCGAGGCGCAGCCGGGAAGAAGGGGTATGCGCCGGGCGCGGGCTGTGGTCGCAATGGCCTCGGCCTGGGCGGAGTCCCCGGGAGAGTCGGTCCTGCGGTGGTTCGTGACTGCGCTGGGGCTGGCGGTACCCGTGCCGCAGGTGCCGGTTGAGCTTGAGGACTCGCCGGACGTGTTCTTCCCGGACCTCGCATGGCCGAGCGCCCGCACCTACCTGGAGTTCGATGGCGAGCTGAAGTACCGCGACGAGCGGAGCCTGTGGCGCGAGAAGCGACGGCGGGACCTACTGGCGAGGATGGGGTGGCGGGGGCTGCACGTGACCTGGGCGGACCTGCGCGACGAGCGCGGGCTGCGGATGAGACTGCTCGAGCTTGTGCCGTCCGAGGCTGGGACGCTGCGGCCCGTTGCTGACCTGTGGCGGTAGTCGATCGCCGCACGCCCGTGTCGGGTTCGGGGGTTACGCGTCGAGTTCGAGTGCTTAGACCCCGAACTCGGCCCGTAACCCCCGAACTCGCCGGTGGAGGGCGGGGTGAGGTGCCGGTGGAGGGCGGGGTGAGGTGCCGGTGGAGGGCGGGGTGAGGCGTGGGCAGGCCGGTGAGCACTCAGTGGCGCCAGGCGTCGGAACGGGCACGCAGGCCCGTTGTGACGAGCCGGGCGCCCATGAAGACCCAGGCGAAAGCCGCCCACAGCCACACCAGACCCGAGGAGCCCGTCTCCGGCCAGCCCGCGTGAATGGACACGGTGAGCGGCAGGTACGGCACCAGCGTCATGATCCCCGCCTTCGCGAGGTACACACCGTCGCCCGCACCCATGAGCACACCGTCGAAGAGGAACACGGCGCCGGCGATCGGCAGCGAGACGGCCGCGACGACGAGGGCAGGCGTCGTCGCGGCAACCACCTGAGGGTCAGAGCTGAACATGAGCGGCAGCCATGGGCTGAGGGAGGCGACAAGGACACCGATGAGGGCGGAGGCGCCCACGCCCCACACGAGAGAGCGACGTAGCACGGCGTTGATCGGCAGCAAGGGCTGCGCGTCCGAGGGCTCGGCCTCCGTCAGCCGGTCCCCGGCCTCGCCCGCCTCGACGTCGGTCTCCGGGGCCCGGCGCGCGGCGTCGGCCTGCCCCAGTGCGGTGCCGATGAGGGCCTGGGCCGCGATGGCAAGCGCGTCCAGGGTGAAGGCGATGAAGGACCATAGGGAGGTGACCACCTGGTGCGCGGCGAGCGGCACGTCGCCCAGTGCGGTCGCCGCCCAGACGGTCGCGAGGACGGCGACCCGCAGCGTGATCGTGCGCACAAGCAGAGGGGCTCCCGAGCTCAGCGACGCCCCCAGGCCCGCGCGCCGCGGCGCCACACTCACGCCGTCGGCCCGCGCAGCGTGCAGCACGGGTAGGGCCAGGGCGACGGCCATGAGGGACTGGGTGATCGCCGTACCCAGGCCGGATCCCGCCACCCCCATGCCGACGACGTACAGGAGGATCGCATTGAGACCCGCGTTGAGCCCCGCCCCGACCGTGGCGACAAGGAAGGGCGTGCGCGTGTCCAGCAGTCCGCGCAGCGTCCCGGTGGCGGCGAAGACCAGCAGCATCCCGGGCAGGCCCGGCGCGGAGGCACGCAGGTAGGCGACCGAGGCACGGGCGACCTCGTCGTCGGCGCCCAGGGTGTGGGTGACCCAGGGGGCGAGGGACCACAGCAGGGTGGCGGCGGCCGCGCCCAGCAGGGCGGCGAGCCACAGCCCGTCGATGCCGGCCCGCAGGCCGCCAACCCGGTCGCCTGCGCCGAAGAGCCTGGCGGTAGTGGCGGTCGTGGCGTAGGCGAGGAACACGAACAGGCCGACGACGGTGGTCAGCAGGCTCGAGGCCAGGGAGAGACCGGCGAGACTGGTGGCACCCAGGTGCCCGACCATTGCCGAGTCGATGAGGACGAAGAGGGGCTCGGCAATGAGGGCGCCGAGCGCGGGGACGGCGAGGGCGAGGATGCGCCGGTCGAGCGCCCGTGCGGACAGGGAGCCGCGAGGCCCGGTGGGATCCGGGTGCGAGCTCGCGGGCTCGTGTGAGTCGGGTGCTGCTGGCACGTACACCTCCGTGGGTCGGGGCGCCACGCTAGCACCGTCGTGCGTCACGCCCTCAGGCCCTGAGCCGAGGGCTGGGAGGGGGCTGGACGAGGCCCAGAGCGGCGCAGCGGAGCAGAGTCGCATTTGGGGCCGGAGCAGGAGCAAGGGGAGGCACCCGTAGCGGACGCCGCTGTGCGCACCCACTCCGCCGCAGCCCGGCGAGGGCTGCTCTGCGCCCGGTGCGCTACGTCAGACCTCAGGTGCTGGTTGAGGTTCATCCACAGGAGAAGCGACTTATCCACAGATCAACGAACATGTGTCACGCGCTGGGAGAACACGGAGATGCCCTTGGAAACAAAGGGATTCGCGCCGCCTATGTTATTGATCGTATGAGTTTGTCACATGGTTATCCACATGCGGTGTGCGTGTCGGGCACAGGAGCACAGGAGGCCTCCACAGGCTGCTGGCCGTTGTCCACATTCAGGCGCTCACGGGCGTTTGCTCAGGCCTGCGACGATGGTTATGGTGCGCGCGCACGAGGCCTGAGCAACGCAGGGGAGCGTCCCCCACCACGCCCGGCTCGGCGAGGAGGAGCGCATGACGGACATCGACCCGGGGGCCGGTCCCGGCTACGAGCACTCCTTCCCGGGCGCGCTCGGCCGCCGCGCCGACGGCGACGACCGGGGGCCTCGCCGTCCGGACGCACGAGACCGGGGTGACGGACGGGAGCAGCGCGGTGCCCGCTTCGACGGCGTCTTCGACCGTGTGCCCCCGCAGGACCTCGCCGCGGAGATGGCCACGCTGGGCGGCATGCTCATGAGCAAGGAGGCCGTCACCGACGTCATCGAGGTGCTGCGCGGCCCCGAGTTCTACAAGCCCGCGCACGAGATGATCTTCGACGCCATCGTCGAGATCTACAACCGCTCCGAGCCCGCCGACGCCCTTATCGTCGCCGACGAGCTCTCCAAGCGCGGCGAGCTGGAGATCGTCGGCGGCGCCTCCTACCTCGCCGACCTCATCGCCGGCGTCCAGGTGGCCGCCAACGCCGCCTACTACGCGCGCATCGTCAAGGAGAAGTCCCTCATGCGCGGCCTCGTGCAGGCCGGCACACGCATCACCCAGCTCGGCTTCTCCACCGACGCCGGTGACATCGACGAGCTCGTCACCATGGCCGAGGCGGAGGTCTACGCCGTCGCCCACCGCGAGGGCGACCGTGAGGACTACGTCTCCGTCGGCAGCCTCCTCAACGAGATCAACCTCGAGATCGAGGCGGGCCAGTCCCAGGACCGGGGTGCCGCCTCCGGCGTGCCCACGGGCTTCATCGAGCTCGACGAGCTCTTCACCGGCGGCCTCAAGGGCGGCCAGATGATCATCATCGCCGCGCGCCCCGCCATGGGTAAGTCCACTCTCGCCGTCGACATCTGCCGCTCCGCCTCGATCCACTCGCGCGACGAGAACGGCAGGCCCATCGCCTCGTGCTACTTCTCGCTGGAGATGGGGCGCAGTGAGCTCATGATGCGCGTGCTGGCCGCCGAGTCCGGCGTCGAGATGACCAAGCTGCGCGGCGGCAAGAAGATGAATGACCGCGACTGGACCGACGTCGCCCTGACCTACAACCCGGTGAGCGAGGCGCCTCTGTTCATCGACGACTCGCCGAACCTCACGATGCCCGAGATCCGCTCCAAGGCGCTGCGGCTCAAGCAGCAGCACAACCTGGGTCTCATGGTCATCGACTACCTGCAGCTCATGAGCTCGGGCAAGCGCGTGGAGTCACGCCAGCAGGAGGTCTCGGAGTTCTCCCGCTCCCTCAAGCTGCTCGCCAAGGAGCTCGAGATCCCCGTCATCGCCGTCGCCCAGCTCAACCGCGGTCCCGAGCAGCGCACCGGCAACAAGCCGCAGATGAGCGACCTGCGTGAGTCCGGCTCGCTGGAGCAGGACGCCGACATCATCATGCTGCTGCACCGCCCCGAGTACTACCAGCCCGAGGACCGGCCGGGGGAGGCCGACATCATCGTCGCCAAGCACCGCAACGGCCAGACCCGTGTCATCCCCGTGGCCTTCCAGGGGCACCTGTCGCGATTCGCCAACATGGCCCGCGACATCGCCCCCGCCGAGCCCGAGTACTGAGCCGGGGACGCTGGCCGGCCGGGAGCGGGTGCGGCTCCGGTGCGGATCCGGGTCGGCCTCGGGAGGGAGGCCGACGGCGGGTGCCCGCCCGGACCGGGCTACTCCTCGACGTCGTCGGCCGACAGGTCGAGCTCGGCCAGCGGAGTGGGTCGGGTGCGCGTGACGAGCCTGTACCCGAGCCACAGGCCGACGGCGATCGGCAGGCCGACGTAGGCCACGAGCAGCCCGTACCAGTCGAACTCGCCGTTGACGACAAGCATGGCGCCCTGGCCGATGATGACGCCGACGAACACGATGAGCGCGAACCAGGTGCCCCAGGGGTAGAAGCGAGCCCGGTACGGCAGCTCGGAGGGGTCGTGCCCCTGCGCCTTCCAGGCGGCGCGGAAGCGCAGGTGCGCCAGGCACACGCCGAACCAGACGATGAAGCCGGTCAGCCCGGTCGCGTTGTAGAACCACGTGTAGGCCACGGAGTCGCCGACCAGGGAGGACAGGAAGCCGAGCGTCGAGACGGCGACCGTGACGAGAACACCCCAGACGGGCACGCCGTGGCTGCTCGTGCGGGCGAGCACCCGAGGCGCCTTGCCGGTCTGGGCCATCGAGTAGAGCAGGCGCGAGCCGATGTAGAGGGTCGAGTTTCCGGCTGAGAGCACCGAGGTCAGCACGACCGCGTTCATGACGGCCGCCGCAGCGGCCAGCCCCACCCGCTTGAAGACGAGGGTGAAGGGGCTGGCGGCGATATTGGACTCGGAGGCCTGCAGGAGGCTGGGGTCGGTGTAGGCCACCAGGGTGGCGACGACGGCGATGGCCCCGATGTAGAACAGCAGGATGCGCCAGAACACCGAGTTGATGGCCTTGGGCATGTTGACACGGGGGTTCTCCGCCTCGCCCGCGGCGACGGCCGCCGACTCGACGCCGATGAAGGAGAACCCGGCGACCATGAACACCCCGAGCGTCCCGCCGAGGCCACCGACGAAGGGAGCCTCCCCGGTGGTCCAGCTCGACAGCCCGCCGGTGTGCCCGCCGAGGACGCCCAGGATCATCGCCACACCCAGGACGAGGAAGACGATGATCGTGACGACCTTGATCCCGGCAAACCAGAACTCCGCCTCGCCGAAGGCCTTCGCGCTGAAGAGGTTGAGGGCGAGGATGATCCCGAGGAACAGGACGCTCCACAGCAGCGACGGGCTGTGGGGGAACCAGAACTTCATGATGATCGAGGTGGCGACGAGCTCGACGGCGATCGTCATGGCGCAGGAGTACCAGTAGGTCCACCCGATCATGAAGCCCGCCCCGGGCTCGACGTACTCGCCCGTGTAGGTCTCGAAGGCGCCGGCGACCGGCCGGTGCGTGACCATCTCACCCAGCGCGGTCATCATGAAGTAGATGGCGATACCGATGACCCCGTAGGACAGGACGGCGCCGCCCGGGCCCGCGGAGGAGATGGAGGCGCCGGTACCGACGAACAGGCCGGTGCCGATCGCCCCGCCGACGGCGATGAGGTTGACGTGCCGCGCCTTGAGGGTGCGCTGCAGGCTGCCCGCGCCGGTGGCGGTGTCGCCGGAGGCGGCGCTGGGGCCGGTGCTGCCGGCCGCGGCGGAGGGTGCCGCGGCGGGGGCGACGGCGGCTGCTGTGCCGTGCGCGGACGCGTCGGAGGGTGGCGTGCTGGAGAGGTGGCTCATGTGGTCTCGTTTCGCGGTAGCCCGTCCGGTACGTCGGGCGCCGCGGTCGTTGCTCGCGCCCAGTAGTGTTGTGTACCACAAGGCCGCATACTCATACGGCTGTGTCGGTCAAGCGCCCATCACCGAACGGAGCCCCACGTGTCCATCGCCTCCGAGGCCCACAAGGCCCTCATCCGCCGTACGAGCCCGCGTCTCGCCGAGGGACTCGTCACCCACATCGAGCGCTCCGAGGTCGACATGGCGCTCGCCGAGCGACAGTGGCAGGGCTACGTCGACGCGCTGGGCGCCGCCGGCTGGGAGACCATCGAGGTTGAGCCCGCCCCCGACTGCCCCGACTCCGTCTTCATCGAGGACGCCGTCTTCGTCTACGGCGACGTCGCGGTTATCACCCGCCCCGGCGCGGACTCCCGCAAGCCCGAGACCGAGGCGGCGGAGAAGGCCGTCGCCGCGCTCGGCTACACCATCCGCCGTATCGAGGCCCCCGGCACGCTCGACGGCGGCGACATCCTCAAGTACGGCGGCAAGGTCTGGGTCGGGCAGGGCGGCCGGACCAACGAGGAGGGGCTGCGCCAGCTGCGCGAGATCCTCGCCGAGCAGGGCGCCGAGACCATCGGTGTGCCCCTCACCAAGGTGCTGCACCTGAAGTCCGCCGTCACGGCCCTGCCCGACGGCACGGTCATCGGCTACGAGCCGCTCGTTGACGACCCGACGGTGTGGGACAGGTTCATGGCGGTGCCCGAGGAGTCCGGCAGCCACGTCGTCCTCCTTGGCGGCAACCGCCTGCTCATGGCAGCAGACGCCCCGCGCTCGGCCCAGATGTTCCGTGACCTCGGCTACGAGGTCATGGAGGTCGACATCTCCGAGTACGAGAAGCTTGAGGGCTGCGTCACCTGCCTGTCCGTGCGGCTTCGCGGCTGCCCCAGCTGAGACGACGGCGGGGCCGCCCCGGTGACGAACCGGAGCGGCCCCGCCGCTGTCACGTTGCTGCGCTGGCGCTACGCCTTGGCTGGGTTGGTGCGCCGTGCCCGCCCCCGGCTGCGCTGGCGCTACGCCTTAGCCGTGTACCAGCCCTGGAACACGTAGGGGTACGGGATGTTGCCGCGCATACCGATGGAGGCGGCCACGACGTTCTTCGCGGTGACCGCGGCCTCCAGCGGGGTCGCCCCCTTGGCGAGCTCGGCGGTGACCGCCGCGGCCAGGGTGCAGCCCGCCCCGTGCACGCGCTCGGTGCCGACGGCCGGGACCTCCAGGACCTCCAGGGTCGAGCCGTCGTAGAACACGTCCAGTGCCGTGCCGGTGCCCAGGCTCGGACCGGCCTTCGCCAGCACGTTCGGCACACCGTGGTCGTGGATGCGCTTGGCGGCGTCCTTGAGCTGGGCGACAGTGGTGATCTCCTCCATCCCCGCCAGGGTCGCCGCCTCGAACAGGTTCGGCGTCGTCATCGTGGCGCGCGGCAAGATCTTGGACCGCAGCGCGTCATCGACCGCCTTGGCGCCCGCGAACTCCTGGCCCTTGCAGATGAGCACCGGGTCAAGCACCACCGTCGGCAGCTGGTACGTCTCCAGGGCGGCGTCCACCGCGTCGATCGTCGGGGCCGAGCCGAGCATGCCGATCTTGACGGCGTCGATGCGGGGGTTGACCCCCACGCAGGCCTCGATCTGGTCCAGGAGCACCTGCGGCTCGATACCCACCACGCGGTGGTCGAAGTTGTTCTTCGGGTCCATGGAGACGATGCAGGTCAGGGCCACGCAGCCGTACACGCCCAGCTGGGTGAAGGTCCTGAGGTCGGTCTGCGCGCCTGCGCCGCCGGCGGCCTCCGAGCCGGCGATGGCGAGGGCGATCGGAGGAAGGGGCTTGTCGACTGTAGTCATAGGAAGAAGCGTGCCCGCGCATCGGGCGCAGTGCAAACATGGTGTCCACAACTGTCGATAACTGCTAATTTGGGCTAAGTTAGCAGCAAGTGGCAGGTCGGCAGTGAGGTTGCTGTGGCATGAAGGGTCCTGTTCCACCGCCAGCGGCCATGGAGGTGCTGCTGGCTCGCCTGGCTGAGGACGGACGTCTGACCGAGGTGCTCGTGTCGCCGTCGACGGCGGACACCGACTACCGGCCATGGGAATGGTTCTTCCGCCACGACCCTCCAGCGGGCCTCACACGTGAGCAGTGGTGGGCGGCCGTGCGGCTGCGCCGAGCCCAGACCGCCCGGCCCACTCCGTTCACGATGAAGGACGGGACCCGGTTCACCTACAACCTGCCGGACCCGCTCCTGCGCGTCATCGATGACGTGTCCGCGCGAGCGCGGGGCCAGGTCGAGCTGCCCGAGCCCATCGCCAACGCCGCGACGCGAGATCGCTACCTCGTGCGCTCCCTCATCGAGGAGGCGATGACCTCCTCGCAGTTGGAAGGGGCCTCGACCTCTCGGCTACGGGCCAAGCAGATGCTGAGGGATGACCGTGCCCCCCGTGACCGTAGCGAGCGGATGATCCTCAACAACTACAGTGCGATGCAGCGCGTCATCGAGCTCAAGGACGAGCGGCTGACGCCCGGGCTCGTACGTGAGATCCACCGGATCGTCACAGACGGCACGCTCGACGACCCGGCTGACGCCGGTCGGCTCCAGCGTCCGGGGGAGCCGAGGGTCCGCATCTACGGCACCCAGACCGAGGAGCAGGTCCTTCACGTCCCGCCCCCGGCCGAGACCCTGCCCGAACGGCTTGAGACTCTATGCGGCTTCGCCAACGACTCCGACCGGCCTGACGGCACGGTCCCCTACATGCCACCGCTCCTGCGCGCGCTCACGCTGCACTTCATGATGGGCTACGACCACTACTTCGCGGACGGCAACGGGCGTACCTCGCGGGCCGTCTTCTACTGGTCGATGCTCCGCCAGGGCTTCTTCCTCACAGAGTTCCTGTCGATCTCGCGCCTGCTGCGCAAGGCCCCGGCGAAGTACGCGCGCAGCTTCCTGCTCCCCGAGCAGGACGAAGGGGACCTCACGTACTTCTTCCTGGCTCAGGCACAGGTCGTGGTGCAGGCGATCGACGAGCTTGATGCCTACCTGGCACGCAAGACCGGCCAGCTGCGCGAAGCCACCCGGCTCCTGCGCGACCTCGGACTCAACCACCGGCAGGTCGCGCTTGTCGAGACCTTCCTTCGCGATCCCTCCGGCAGCGTGACCGTGGAGGCGCACCGAACGACCCATGGTGTCGTCCCGCAGACGGCCCGCACGGATCTGCAGGACCTCGAGCATCGGGGTCTGCTCACCAGTACCAAGCAAGGGCGAAAGGTCATGTGGTTTCCTGCTCGCGACCTGGCTCAGCGGGTCGGCGCCTAGACCCATCGGACCCAGGCCCTCGCCCCAGCCGCCCACATACGCGACGATGGACCAATGAGCACCACCGCCCCCGCCCCCTGGTCCACGGACACCGTCGTCCCCGAGCGGGTTCGCACCGCCGTCGACGCCGTCCTCAACGACACCGCCCTGTCGGAGTCCGAGCGCGAGGTCCTCACGACCCGCGTCGAGCACTGGTACCCCGACGTCGCCGACGGCCTCGCCACCCTGTACGGGGAGCGCGGCGACGACGTCGTGCTGGAGACCGCCGTCCATCTCCTGACCGAGGCCGCCACCGCGTGGGTCGCGCGCGACCCGCAGCTGCGTCGCCTCGATCTGGCCCGCACCCTCGACCCCACCTGGGTGCAGGACCCCTCCCGCATCGGCTACGCCGCCTACACCGAGCGCTTCGCCGGGGACCTGCGCGGAGTCGAGGAGCGCATCCCCTACCTGCGTGAGCTGGGTGTCTCCTACCTGCACCTCATGCCCCTGCTCACCCCCCGGCCGGGCGACTCCGACGGCGGCTACGCCGTCGCCGACTACCGCTCGGTGCGCCCCGACCTCGGCGACATGGACGACCTCGCCCACCTCACCGGGGCGCTGCGCGCCCAGGGGATGAGCCTCGTCATCGACCTGGTCCTCAACCACGTCGCTCGCGAGCACGAGTGGGCCCGGCGCGCCCGCGCCGGCGAGCAGCGCTACCGCGACTACTTCTACATCTACCCCGACCGTACCGAGCCGGACGAGTACGAGCGCACGCTGCCGGAGATCTTCCCCGACTTCGCCCCGGGCAACTTCACCTGGGACGAGGACGCCCAGGGCTGGGTGTGGACCACCTTCAACTCCTTCCAGTGGGACGTCAACTGGCGCAACCCCCACGTCATGGAGGAGTACGTGTCGATCGTCCTCGACCTGGCCAACCGGGGTGTGGAGGTCCTGCGCCTGGACGCCATCGCCTTCACCGTCAAGCGCAAGGGCACCGACTGCCAGGGACAGCCCGAGGTCCACGCCATCACCCAGGTCCTGCGCGCGATCACCCGCATCGCCTGCCCCGCCGTCGACCTCAAGGCCGAGGCCATCGTCGCCCCCACCGAGCTGCTGCAGTACCTCGGCCAGGGCCGCTACACCGGCAAGGTCTCCGACCTCGCCTACCACAACTCCCTCATGGTCCAGGTCTGGTCCATGCTCGCCTCCCGCAACGTCCGCCTCGCCGCCCGGGCACTGTCCTGCCTGCCGGTCGAGCCGGCCACCGCCACCTGGATCACCTACATCCGCTGCCACGACGACATCGGCTGGGCCATCGACGACTCCGACGCCGAGGCGGTGGGGCTCAACGGCTACTGGCACCGTCAGTTCCTCGCCGACTGGTACCGCGGCGTCTACCCCATGAGTGACGCGCGGGGCCTCGTCTTCCAGTACAACCCCGTCACCCAGGACCGGCGCATCACCGGCACGGCCGCATCCCTCATCGGCATCGAGGCGGCCGTCGAGGCCGTCGAGGGCATTGGTGACGACACGCCCCGCTGGCGTGAGGAGGAGCTGCGCACCTGGCTCGCCCAGCGTCTGGACGCCCTGCGGCTGGCACACGCGATCATCTACGGGTGGGGTGGCGTGCCGGTCCTGTGGAGCGGCGACGAGGTCGCCCAGGTCAACGACCCCAACTGGGACACCGAGCCCGGCCACGAGGCGGACTCGCGGTGGGCCGGACGCCCGGTCCTGTCCGAGGCCCTCGTCGCCCAGCGCCACGACCCGACGACGGTCACCGGCCGGGTCTTCAGCGACCTGGTGACGCTGGGGAGGGTACGGGCCTCGCTGCCGCAGCTGCGCGCGGACGTGCGCACCGTCGTGGCACCGGTCGACGACGACGGCGTGCTCGTCACCTTCCGCGACCACCCGCGCGGGAGCTTCGTCGGGGTCTACAACGTTACCCCCGACTGGCGCTCGGTACCGGCCTCGCGCCTGGCGGGCTACGGGGTGCTCGGCGCCGTCGACGTCCTGACGGACACGGTCCCCGAGTGGTCGACGACGCTGGAGGGCGCCGGTGACGGGCTCGTCCCGGTGCCGCCCTACGCCGCCTGGTGGCTCGTGAGGGCCACCGACTGACCGGGACGCTGAGGGCTCGGGGCGGGGCGGAAGGCCGCTGACGGGGTGACCCGCCCCGAGTAGGTGGGTTGGGCGTCGCGGGGCATCATGGCTCCATGACCAGCGACCACATGGGCACCGGGCCGAGCGTCGTCGTCGGGACGGCCGTCGGTGCCGTCGCCACCGTCGACGACCGGCCCGCGCCCCTGCCCCGCCCCAGTGCCGTCTCCGCCCTGTCCGCGGAGGACGGCGCCGAGGCCACCGTGCACCTCACCGCCCTGGACGCCACCACGCCCGCGGCGCTCCTGGCCGGTGAGATCTCCGCGGAGCAGGCCTCGCGCCCCCTGAGCGTCTTCGACCTCATGCGCATCGGCATCGGCCCCTCCTCCTCGCACACGGTCGGCCCCATGCGCGCCGGGCGGGCCTTCGCGGACGAGCTGGCGGACGCCGTCGTCCCCGACGGCGCCCTGAGCGTGGCGAGCGCCGCCCCCGACCCCGCTGACTCTCCGGGCGCCCCCGACCCCGCCGACCCGGGCTGCTCGGGCTCGCGCGGCGCGGCGCTCGCGGGCGCCGGGAGGGTCACCCGCCTCACCGTCGAGCTCTACGGCTCGCTCGGGGCCACCGGTCGCGGGCACGCCACCGACCGGGCCGTCGTCATGGGCCTGGCAGGCTACGAGCCGCAGACGGTGCCCGCCGAGGTCTGCGCCCGTCAGATGGAGGAGGTCACCGCCGCCGGGACCCTCGCCGTCGACGGCGTCGGCGACGTCCCCTTCGACCCGGCCACCGACATCCACTTCCTGCCCGGCCGGGTCCTGCCCTACCACGTCAACGGCATGACGCTCACCGCCTACTGCGCCACGGGGGCCGAGGTCCTGCGCCGCACCTACTACTCGGTGGGCGGGGGCTTCGTCATGGAGGACGTGGGCACCCCGGGCGCGCCGTCCATCCGGGCCCTGGCCACCGCCTCCAGCGCCGAGGCGCACGCGACGCCCGCCCCCTACCCCTTCTCCTCCTCCGCGCAGCTGCTCGCCATCTGTGAGCGTGAGGGGCTTCGGGTCTCCGACGTCGTGCTCGCCAACGAGGTCTCCGCCCGGGCCGAGGACGAGGTCCGCGCCTACCTCGACCGTCTACGCGAGACCATGAACGCCTGCATCGAGGCCGGTATGGCCTCCGGCGGCGTCCTGCCGGGCGGCCTGGGCGTCCAGCGCCGCGCCAAGGCCCTGCACGAACGGCTCCTCGCCCAGGCCACAGGACCGGCGGCCGCCTTCACCCAGATGGACCCGCTGCGCGGCATGGACTGGGTGGACCTCTTCGCCCTGGCCGTCAACGAGGAGAACGCGGCCGGGCGTCGCGTCGTCACCGCCCCCACCAACGGGGCGGCGGGGATCGTCCCGGCGGTGCTGCGCTACTACCAGGACTTCGTCCCCGGGGCCGACGACGAGGGCGCGCGCCGGTTCCTGCTGGCGGCGACCGCCGTCGGCTCCCTCATCAAGACCAACGCGTCGATCGCCGGGGCGGAGGTCGGCTGCCAGGGGGAGGTGGGCTCGGCGTCGTCGATGGCGGCGGCCGGGCTCGCCGAGGCCCTGGGAGGCAGCCCCGCGCAGGTGGAGAACGCCGCCGAGATCGCGATGGAGCACAACCTGGGGCTCACCTGCGACCCGGTGGGCGGGCTCGTGCAGATCCCGTGCATCGAGCGCAACGCGGTCGCGGCGGTCAAGGCGATCAACGCCGCGCGCATGGCCCTGTGGGGGCAGGGGCGTCACGCCGTCTCCCTGGACACGGTCATCGAGACGATGCGTCAGACCGGTGAGGACATGCTCGCCAAGTACAAGGAGACCAGCCGCGGCGGCCTGGCCGTCAACGTCGTCGAGTGCTGAGGGCGGGGCACCTACGCCGGTCTCACTCCATGTTCGAAACTGCCGTGTGCTGTGGTGCACTTGGACATGAACCGAGGTGCTCGGTGAAGTGATCACTGATTTGCGTCGGATCTCCCAGGTATCCTGACGAAGCGAGCCAAGGAGGCTCGTCCATAACTGACAGGAAAGAGAACGATGCTCGCCTATCGCAGCACATTTACGGTAGGAACACCGGTTGCTGCCGCAATCTTACGTGTGCAGGCCATCATGATCGACTGGGTGGAGCGCAAGCACGGTCGTTTCCTGGGTACGGGCAGCCTCGATGGCCTTGTACCAGGAGCGTGTCTCCGACCGAACGACAGGCTCGAGCTCGTTCTCTCGGACGTCACGGAGGGGTCTGGAGACCGTATCTTCGCGTTCCGCTGCAGAGAGACAGAGCGCGGCGGCGAAGCCGCATGGACCAGCCAGGTGACAGTAGCTGGACTCCCGAGTACGGACGACCGCTGTCTCGTCTCAGTCGAGCTTGATGCGCCGCCGTCACCCAAGGACCCACTGCGTCCGAAGAACGCTGCCGTCCCTCGGTACGTGCGAACCATCCTCAAGAGATTTGACTGTAATGACAACGGTGTCCGTCTCTGCAGCGGTCCCCAAGTGCTCGATGTTGAGGGAGTTCCGTCTCTTCTCAAGGAACTGGAGGAGGATGATCATCACAGTCTTGTACTTGTCGCTGGAAGTGACGAGTCGTTGCCGTTGGACTCTTGGGGTGAGTTCATTAAGAACATCACCACACAGACTGTGGGGCAGGCGGCCACCTACGTGCTCGACCCGGAGGCGACCCGCTCCTTCAATAGTCAGGTGTCCAAGCGGCATGTTGTCATGGAAGGTTCCCTGCGCACGTTCGTTCCAGGTGCTCGCTTCTCCGATCCGGAGGACGGAGTACGTCACCGGTTCCTGACGACCGCGACTCTTGCAGATGATGCTCTGCGTGAACGCGCGAGCAGGGTTCTTGAACGCCGGTCAAGGGCCTTCACCAACGCCCGACAGCAGGATCAGAGAGTGCGTCGGTACCTCGCGCTTGCGGTGCGGCATCTGGACGAGATCGTCTATGAGGCCACCGCCACCGTTGAGCCTGTTCCGGTCCCGCCCGTTGAGGGACTTTCGAGTCACGCTCCGATGGTCGATGTCGACCCGCAAGTGAAAGAGAGGCTCGAGGAGTTTGAGAGGCTTGTCTCCGCACAAAAGAGCTTGCTTGTTGACGTGCGTACTGAGTTGTCTGAGGCGCATAAGCGTGTGGGTTTGCTTGAACGTCGTGTCGTGTCTTCGGATGCGTTGGTCGCACAGTTGACTGCCGATTTGGATCACCGAACTCAAGAGCGTGACGACCTGACTCTCGACTATGCGGTGGCAACGGAGGAGAAGGGCAGGGCATTTGCCCTTGTGCGGAAGCAGCAGGCGGAGATCAACAGGCTTCGCGTGGAGTTTCAGAAAGTTGGGAGAGGTGAAGAGGCGTGGGCTGGTGTATCCGATGACATTGAGACCTCACCGCCCGACGGTTGGCTAGAGCTTGCGGACTGGGCGGAGAAGGGGGTTCTCGCTTGTCATATGCCCTACATCGAGTTCACCTGTAACTGGGAGAAGGCAATCGACCTCGATGATCAGAATGAGATCGCTTGGGTTGTGAGGACGTGGAACATTCTTCACGCACTCAATGACTATGCCTGTGCTCGACAGAGTCAGGATCTTAAGGTCGTCAATCTTCGTGAGTACCTACACCATCCGCCGGAGGGTTATCGTACCGTGTCGTCACGGTGGTACAAGCCGAAGGAGTCGGAGACCGTCGATAATCGAAGGAAATACCGGCGTGAGCGGATGTTCAACGTTCCGGATGTCATCCCAGAGCGTGACGACAAGGGGCGGATCTACATGGACAAGCACTTCGTTATCGCGAAGTCGGGAATGGTCTCGCCGCGGCTCTACCTCCACGACGCGACTGGCGTTCCCGGTTACGGCAAGATCGTCGTCGGATACATCGGCAGGCACCTCCCTAACGACCAAACGAACTGAGGGAGCTTCGGTGCGCCGTCACTCATAGTGGTGGCGGCAGGAGGCGATGAGGATCGTGCCGTTCTCGTTGATGCGGTAGACGAGTCGGTGCTCGTCGGTGATGCGGCGGGACCAGTAGCCGGAGAGCTGGAAGCGCAGAGGCTCCGGTTTGCCGATGCCCTGGTTGCCGCCACGTTGGATGTCCCGCAGCAGGCGGTTGATCCGTTCGAGGACGGTGCGGTCGTGCGCCTGCCACCACAGGTAGTCCTGCCAGGCGTCGTCGTCCCACGTGAACGGCACGTCAGTCGTCCTCGATCAGTCCGTGCGCGGTGCCGTGCCCGGCTTCCAGCCGTTCGATCGAGCCCAGCAGGTGACGGGCGTTGACGGGGTTACGCAGGAGGTAGTCGGTCTCCTTGAGGGACTGGTACTCCGCCAGGGACACGATGACGGCGGGCTCGTGGCCGGCGCGAGTGATGACCACCTCCTCGCAGTCGTCGACGACGGAGTCGAGGACCTCGGCGTAGCGCGCGCGGGACTCGGTGTAGGTCATCGTCTTCACGGGTGCTCCTGTCCTTGATCGACCGCATCGCATTGTACAGAATACTGTACACTATGACCTGTGGTGAGGTCTCCTCCACCAAGAGGAGTCCGCCGTGCGCGCTCGATGTGTAGCGCTACACCAGAACCTGGCAGGATGATGCGGTGACCGAGTCCCCCCTTCTCCCGCAGACCCTGCCGAGCCCTTCCCAGGCCGACCCCTCAGAGACCGCACCGGCCCAGGTGCCTCTCACCCCGGCGTCCCCCGCCCGCCAGTGGTGGCACGACGCCGTCATCTACCAGATCTACCCGCGCTCCTTCGCGGACCTCGACGGCAACGGCATCGGCGACCTCAAGGGCATCACGAGCCGCGTGCCCTACCTCAGCGCCCTGGGCGTCGACGCCGTGTGGCTCTCACCCTTCTACCCCTCGGCCCTCGCCGACGGCGGCTACGACGTCGACGACCACCGCGACGTCGCCCCCGAGATCGGCACGATGGCCGACTTCGACGAGATGGTCGCCGCGCTGCACAGCGCCGGCATCCGCATCCTCGTCGACATCGTCCCCAACCACACCTCCGACCGCCACGCCTGGTTCCGTGCCGCCCTCGCCGGCGGCCCGGACGCCCCCGAGCGCCGCCACTACGTCATCCTGGAAGGACGCGGCGCCGACGGCGAGCTGCCCCCGAGCGACTGGCTGTCCCTCTTCGGCGGCTCCATCTGGGAGCGCATCGACGACGTCGACGCCGACGGCCGCGCCCTCACCGGCCCGGGCACCGGCCGCCCCTACCAGTGGTACATGCACATCTTCGCGCCCGAGCAGCCGGACCTCAGCTGGGAGGACCCCGAGGTCCACGAGGACCTGCTGCGCACCCTGCGCTTCTGGTGCGATCACGGCGTCGACGGCTTCCGCATCGACGTCGCCTCAGGCATGGCGAAGGACCTCAGCCAGCTCGACCGGCCCTGGTCCGAGCTGCCCTGGCCGCCGCTCGACGACGGCTCCCACCCGCTGCTCGACCGCGACGAGGTCCACGCCATCTACGCCGAGTGGCGTCCGGTCCTGGAGTCCTACGACCCGCCCCGCTTCGCCGTCGCCGAGGCCGGTGTCGCCCCCGAGCGCCGTGCCGCCTACGCGCGCAGCGTCGGCCAGGCCTTCAACTTCCAGATGCAGGACGCCGACTTCACCTCCGCCTCCTACGAGTGGGCGATCAGCGCGGGGCTCGCGGACCTCGAGCGCAGCGGCTCCACCACCTGGGTCCTGGGCTGCCACGACGTCGTGCGTGTCGCCAGCCGCTACGCCTTCGACCTTGAGGCCCCGGTGCCCGCCGAGGAGACGGCCGACGGCGCCGACCGAGACGCGGACTGCCCGGACGGGCCCTACGAGCGGTCCCTGAGCCTGGCACGCCGCTGGCTGGCTGCTGACGGCGACGACGCCCGCTTCCACTACGACGCCGCCGCGGGCCGCCGCCGGGCCGCCGCAGGTGCGCTCGCCGTCATGGCGCTGCCCGGCTCGATGTACGTGTGGCAGGGCGACGAGCTCGGCCTGTGGGAGGTCCCCGACATCCCGGACGAGCGGTTGCAGGACCCGATCGCCAGGCGCAAGCGCGCTGTCGAGAAGGGGCGGGACGGATGCCGTGTGCCGCTGCCGTGGACGAGCTCCGGCTCCTCCTTCGGCTTCGGCTCCGACGGCGGGGCCGAGCCGCACCTGCCGCAGCCTCAGTGGTGGGGCTGGCTGTCGGTGGAGGAGCAGGAGCTCGACAGCGGCTCCTTCCTGGCCGTCTACCGTCGGGGGCTCGCAGCCCGTAGGGAGCTGGTGGCCAGCGGTGTCGGCGACGAGCTCACGTGGGTCCGGCGTGAGGAGGGCGTGCTCGCCTTCGCCCGCGGCCAGGTGCAGTCGTGGACGGCCTTCGGGGCGCCGGTCGAGCTGCCGCCGGGCCGGGTGCTCGTCTCCTCCGTGCCGGTTGTGGAGCGCGTGGACGACGACGGGCGGCGCGTGCGGGTCCTGCCCGCGGACGCCACGGCCTGGGTGCACGTCGAGCCCTGAGATCTCGTGCCTGCGTCTGACGCGGGTGGTCAGTGCTCGGCGTGAGAGCCCAGGGCTCGGCGAGTGAGGGGCCGGTCCTCAACGAGGGGCTGCGTCACTGCGGAGGCTGGCCGCCCCCGGGGGTGCCGCCCTGGTCGCCGGGAGCGCCCCCGGGCCGGCCGCCCATCGCGCCGCCCGTGCCTGCGCCGAGGGCAGAGGCCGTCGCGGTGAAGGAGCCGCCCGAGGACGTCGTCACCGTGTACGACACCCCGTCGGTGAGGCCCAGCACCGTGAGGGAGCTGTCCGAGACCACCGAGGTCACCGACCAGCTCGTGCCGTCAGTGCCCGTGAGCGTGATCGTGTCGCCCGCCGCGACGCTGAGCGAACCGGACACGCCCACGAGCTGGGAGTCCCCGTTCGCGTCGACCGAGCCGTCCATGGCGCCCGCGGCGCCGACGACGAGCACCTGACCGCCCGTGACGTAGGCGGAGCCGTTGGAGTCGACGCCGTCGGAGGCGGCGAAGTCGATCTGCACGGTGCCGCCGGAGACCGTGAGCACGGAGCCGTCGTCGGACTCGGAGTCGGCGTTCTCGTAGCCCTCGATCGTGTAGTCGCCGTTGGAGGCGTTGATGCCGTCGTCACCGGGGGTGATGGACAGCGTGCCGCCGGTGACGGTGACGAAGGCGCCCTGCACACCCTCGTCGGCGGCGTCGACGGTGACGGTCCCGGAGGACTGCACGTAGGTGACGCCTGCGTTCACTCCCTTGGGGGACTCCTGGGAGTCCTCCCCGACCGCCTGTGCCTGACCGCCTCCGGCCGAGATGTCGAGCGTCGTGCCGTCGACGACGACGTCGGTCGTGGCGGCGATGCCGTCGTCGCCGGCGGTGATGCTCACACGCGCGGCGCCCAGGGCCCCGAAGCCCTTGGTCTCGTCGTTGTCCTCACTGGACTTCAGGCCGTCACCGCCGGCCGTGACGGTGAGCGTCCCGCCGTTGACGAGCAGCCAGTCCTTGCCGCGCAGGCCGTCGTCGGCGGCGGTGACGGTCATCGTGGGGCTGCCGGTGAGCGCCAGGCCGTTCTTCGAGGAGATGGCGTCGTTCGCCTGTCCGGTGACGGTGAGCGACCCGGTTCCGGTGAGGGTGAGCGTGTCGGAGGAGTAGAGGGCGGCCGTGGGGGCGTCGGCGCTGGTGTCGGCGTAGGTCGCCCCGTCCGTGAGCGTGTTTGTGCTGCCCTCGGCGAGGACGACGACGGCGCTGCCCGCGTCCTGGATGTTGACGGCCGGGCCGTCCGCGTTGGTGACGGAGGCGTCGTCGAGCACGAGGACGACGTCGGCGTCCGCCGCGTTGACGAGGACCTCGCCGTCGCTGAGCGTTCCGGTGAGGACGAAGGTGCCCGAGCCCGTGATCGTTACCGTCGTGCCGTCGACCGTCACGAGTGAGGAGGCGTCGCCCTCGACGTTCACCGAGCTGCCGTTGAGCGTGATCGTCGTGGCGGAGGAGCTGTTGTAGGTGCCCTTCTCGTAGCTGCTTGCGGCGGCGACGGCCGCGGAGGTGTCCGCGTTGGCGGTGAGGACGGCCTCGGCGTCGGCCCCCGCGTTGGCGTCACGCGTCGCGGTGGAGATGGTGGTCCAGGCCGTGCCCGAGCTGGCCGTGCCGCTGGTGGAGGTTCCCGTGATCGTCTGCGCGTTCGAGCCGGTTGTTCCGGCCATGGCGCCGCTGCCGCAGGCTGCGACGAGGGCGATGGAGGCCAGGGCGGCGATGGCTCCGGTGGCCCGGCGGCGGGTGGCGCGGCGAGCGCGTTGGCCGGTGCTGTGGGTCAGTGTGGGTGTCATGTCGTGGCTCCTTCGGTGCGGGTTGGTCCGCGTTGGTGTTGGCTCCCAGTCAAGGCAGCGGTCCCATGTGCACGCTGTGAGGACCTTGTTCGTGGGGCATGAGCGTGTGGTGGGGCGTTCCGGGCAGGCTCAGGCCGCCCGGGCGCGCTGCCGGGCCGTCCGCCGCGCGGCCCGGAGGTCGTGGTGCATGACCCGGTGCCACGTGTTGGCGGGCAGCTCGGGGCGGATCATCGCCAGGCCGGTGGCGTACTTGGAGACCTTCGTGGGGCGGTGTCCCTGCGCCCACAGGAACCGGTCCGCCGGCCCGGGACCGGAGGGGTTCTTGGTCTCGACGACGGCAAGCTCTCCTGCGGGCACATCGCCCAGGACCCGGCCGGTGAGGTCCTGCCAGGCGAGGGACGTGTCGAGGGTGAGTCGGGAGCCGGCCGCCGGAAGGTGCAGGGTGGTGCGTGCGTAGGTCGTGCCCATGACGGGGACGAGGGTCTCGGCGAGCCGGGCGGCCGCCGTCGTCACCTGCGCGGAGGCCAGCTGCTCGGCGACGAAGTCGCGCCCCTGGCGGGTGAGGACCTCGGCGGCATCGACGTCGTAGGGCAGGCGGCTCTTGACGGTGGCGCCCCGCGGTCCGCGCGTCTTGACCTCCAGGAAGCACAGGCCCGAGTCGAGGTAGATGCGGGTGCGGACCTTGAAGCGGCGGCGGCGTCTGCGGGCGGCGAGCAGGTAGGAGTCGAGCGTCGGGGTGTCGAAGTAGACGGAGGCGTAGCGCGAGGCGGTGGCGCCCGCGACCGACAGGACTCGCGCCTGGCCGTCGAGCCCGTCGAGGAGCGCCTGTGCCGTCGTCGTCGGCACGAGGTACTTGCGGTCCACGCGGGTGAGGAGCCCGGCGACGGCGTTGAGCTCGTCGAGGCTGATCGTCTCCAGGTGGCCGGGGTTCAGGGGGGTGGCGTTCATGACGGCTCCCGTGGGCGTGCTCGGGTTGTGTGACGGCGGGGTGCCGCTCAGCGGCCGGCGGCCACGGGCTCGCGACGGCGGGCGGCGTGCCGCCCCTCGGAGGCGCTGAAGGAGACCGGCAGGGGGGCGAGGGGGGTGACAGCCCGAGGCAGGGACTCCTGCGCGGACCCGGCCCCGGAGGAGGTGCTCGCGGCGTCGGAGGAGGAGCGGTTGAGCACGTAGCGGACGTCGACGAGCGTGGTGTCGTCAACGAGGTCGAGCTGCTGGACCTCGACAGAGCGCACCCGTGCGCCCAGCAGCATCTCCAGGTGGGCGATGAGAGCGGGCTCGTCGGCGATGGCGTGGTCGAGCAGGACCACCTGGTGGCGGTTGCGGCGCATGACCGCCGGAGCGTCGGCGAGCGCCAGGGACAGGACGACGAGCCCCATGAGCGCCCCGGTGAGCGCCAGTGGAGCGGTCTGGATGCCGCCGAGCAGACCGAGGGCGAGGGAGGCGAAGAAGTAGGCGACCTCGTGCTGGCTCAGCTCGGTCGAACGCAGGCGGATGATGGACAGGACGCCGAAGAGACCCAGTCCCAGGCCCGCACCCACCGAGCTGGTCGACAGCAGGGCGGTGACGGCGAGCACGCCGATGTTGACCCCGATGTAGGCGGCCATGAGGTCCTTGCGCGTGTGGCGCGGGACGTAGAGGCCGAGCACGAGGACGGCGATGGAGACAAGGTCGGCGGCGATGAAGGCAAGAGCGGTGGTGCTCATGGAGGGGTCCTGACGGTAGAGCCTCCCGGCGGCGTGTGCCCCGGGCGTGTCGACTCGGAGTCAAGGAGGCGCGTCTATGAGCAGCCTGTGGCGAGCATGTCACTGGGGCATGGGTTCGCCTCGGCCGGGTTCCAGGGGCGGGCGGTCGGCCAGGCCGTCGGGGCCGCCCGATGTCGTGCTCAGACGCGGGCCAGGCGCATATCCCCCGTCTTGATCCACCCGCGTCGCCGCATGAGCTCACTGATGGCGAGCGTGAGCAGCGCCGGGGCAAGGACCTGGAAGCCGAGGATGATCGCCCACAGCTGGGCGGGCGACGTCGTCGGCGCCATGGTCTGCCACGTCATGATCTGGCCGACGAGACCCGCCGAGCCCATGCCCGACCCGACGGCGTTGGACTCCATCCCGATGAGGGTGGTGGACACGGGCCCGAGGACCGCGGAGGCCAGGGTCGGCGGCACCCAGATGAGGGGGTGGCGCACGATGTTGGGGACCTGGAGCATGGAGGTGCCCACCCCCTGCGCCAGCAGCCCCGACCAGCGGTTCTCGCGGAAGGAGGCGACGGCGAAGCCCACCATCTGCGTGGTGCAGCCGATGGTGGCGGCCCCGGCGGCGATACCGGACAGGCCGAGGATGACGCCCAGGGCGGCGGAGGAGATCGGCAGGGTCAGGACCATCCCCATGACAACGGCGACAACGGCCCCCATGAGCACGGGCTGGCGCTCGGTGCCCCAGTTGACGACCTCGCCGAGGGCGGCCATCGCCGTCGAGATCGGGGGACCGATGAGCAGGCCGACGCTGCCGCCCGCGAGGATCGTGGTGAGCGGCGTGACCAGGATGTCGACGGGGGTGCGGCCGGAGACGAGGCGGCCCACCTCGATCGCGGTGTAGGCGGCGATGAAGGCGCCCAGGGGCTCGCCGGGCCCGCGCAGCAGCAGGGCGGTGCCGATCTCGTCGGAGTGCAGGACGCTGCCGGACAGGAGCCCGCCGGCCAGGGCGCCAATCTGCCCGACGACGGCTGCGCACACGGTGGTGAAGGTCGAGGCCTTGAGCCTCAGGGCGGTTCCGGCACCGATGCCCGCACCCGTGATGCTGGCGGCCACACGTCCCAGGAGAGCGGTGGTGGTGCCGAGGTCCCCGGGCAGGAGACCGCCGAGCTGGGTGAGGATCGTTCCGATGATGAGCGTCGCGAAGAGGCCGTGCGCCATACCGGTGAGGCCCTCGACGAAGATCCTGGTGGCAAGTGCGTGCATGCGGGTCACGGGTGCTCCTGGGGCGGGACGGGTCTGTGCTGTCCTGACGCCAAAATCCTAGGGTGCTTCCGGTGGGGCGGTCCGCGTCGCCCCTGTGAAAGCGGTGACACGCGCTGGTGCACCGGGTGAACGGCAGGGGCGTGGCAGACCCGTCAGGCAGACGGTGTCACCTGTCGTGCGCGAGGATGCCCAGGGCGTCGAGGGCTGCGCCGACGGCGTCGAGGGTGTCCTCGTCGTCGGCCTCCACCGTGTGGACGTGGTCGCCTCCGGTGAGCTCGGGCAGCGGGGGGACGTCGCGCATCTGGCTGAGCAGCCGGGTGATGTCCTCGTGGTCGCGCACGACCTGAGGCACGGTGACCTTCCCGTAGACGGCGTGCGAGATGCTTACGTCCAGGAGCGTCCCCCCGGCGTCGACGACGGCGTTGAGCTCGGCCTCGACGAGGTCGGCGCCGTGCTGCACGTGGAAGGTCCGGCGCGGGCGGGCGCTCGCGGGTGCAAGGACGTAGCCGCGGTTGGTGGCCCTCACTGGCTGTCCGGATGCGCGCAGCAGAGCGACGTCGCTGACGACGATCTGGCGTGAGACCCCCAGCTCGCTGCCCAGGAGGGCGGCGGGGACCGGGCTCGTGGCCGCCGCGAGGCGGTCGAGGATGCGCTCACGGCGTCGTGCGGCTTCCATGGGTGCTCCTTGCGGTGTCGTCGAGTCGCGGGGACGCTAGCACGAGACGTCATACATGTGATGACCCCTCGGTGTCGAGGGGATGGGCTGCTCTCCCCACCTGTGTTGGTGGACTCTCGGACTGCGGTGGTGCGGGCATGGCCGGGGACTGCTCTCCGTCGTGAGGCAGGGGGTGGTCGACGACGCGACACGCCCGGACGCGCCGGTGATCAGGGGTGATTTCCAACGTCCCTGTCCCCAGCCTGGGGATGCCCGGCGGCTCCGGCCTGGGGAAGGCCGTGATCTCGTGACGGAATTCGTGTCACACCCCCGCCAGACGATGGTTCTGCCGATCCGATGGTGCCCGGAAGGGGCCGTCGACGGCTGGTCCGGCGGGTGCTCTCAGCGCCGTCCACAGGCCACTCGTGCCTGTCCACAGGAAAGGAGTGCACCGTGCACAGTCGATGGCGAGACACATCATGTTGGGGTGCTGGCACGTACCGACCCCTAGGGGTAGTGTCTTGCCTCGCGGGGCGCCTCTGCCCTGCCGAGAACTACATCCGTGTGCTTACACCTATGAGACTCCCGCGTGCGGGGCCCCAGCCGGTGTCTGGCACGGACGCAGGGACCGAGTTCGACCCCGACAGCCAGGAAGCGACTGACATGGCCATCACCGTCTACAGCAAGCCCAACTGCGTCCAGTGCAACGCCACCTACCGCGCCCTGGACAAGGTCGGCCTGGACTACCGCACGGTGGACGTCTCTGTCGACGACGAGGCTCTCAACCTGGTCAAGTCCCTCGGCTACGCCCAGGCCCCCGTCGTCGTGGTCGGCGCTGACCACTGGTCCGGTTTCCGCCCCGACAAGATCAAGGCACTCGCCGCCGGGGCCGAGGCTGTCGCTGTCTGAGCGCGCCTGCGGCGTGACCTGCTCTCGGGAGCACGACGGGCCCTTCGTCGTCTACTTCTCCTCTGTCTCGGAGAACACGCACCGCTTCGTGGCCAAGCTCGGCCTTCCTAGCGCGCGCATCCCGCTGCGGCCCACACAGGAGCCGCTCGTCGTCGACCGCGAGTACGTGCTGCTCGTGCCGACCTACGGCGGCGGCAGCGTCAAGGGGGCGGTGCCCAAGCAGGTCATCGCCTTCCTCAACAACGAGCACAACCGCTCGCTGTGCCGGGGGGTCATCTCCTCCGGCAACACCAACTTCGGCCAGGCCTACTGCCTCGCCGGAGACATCGTCTCAGCCAAGCTCGGCGTGCCCCACCTGTACCGTTACGAGCTGCTCGGCACCCCCACCGACGTCGCACGCGTCATTGAAGGATTGGACACGTTTTGGCAGACACGCTGACGGACACCGGCTCCGAGTCGGTCCCCCCGGGCATGGACTACCACGCCCTCAACGCCCAGCTGAACCTGTACGACGCTGACGGCAGGATCCAGTTCGACGCTGACCACGAGGCCGCCCGCCAGTACTTCCTCCAGCACGTCAACCAGAACACCGTCTTCTTCCACGACCTCGAGGAGAAGCTCGAGTACCTGGTGGAGGAGGGCTACTACGAGACGCACGTCCTGGACCGCTACGAGCCGGACTTCGTCAAGTCGGTGTTCAAGGCCGCGTACGCGCACAGGTTCCGCTTCGAGACCTTCCTCGGCGCCTTCAAGTACTACACCTCGTACACGCTCAAGACCTTTGACGGCAAGCGCTACCTTGAGCGCTTCGAGGACCGGGTGTCCATGGTGGCCCTCGCTCTCGCCGCCGGTGACGAGCAGCTCGCCCTCGACCTCGTCGAGGAGATGATGACGGGCCGCTTCCAGCCCGCCACCCCCACCTTCCTCAACGAGGGCAAGGCCCAGCGCGGGGAGCCGGTCTCCTGCTTCCTCGTGCGCATCGAGGACAACATGGAGTCGATCGCCCGCGGCATCAACTCCGCCCTCCAGCTGTCCAAGCGCGGTGGCGGCGTCGCCCTGCTGCTGAGCAACCTGCGTGAGATGGGGGCGCCCATCAAGCGCATCGAGAACCAGTCCAGCGGTGTCATCCCGGTGATGAAGCTGCTCGAGGACTCCTTCTCCTACGCCAACCAGCTCGGGGCCCGCCAGGGCGCGGGCGCCGTCTACCTGCACGCCCACCACCCCGACATCATGCGGTTCCTCGACACCAAGCGCGAGAACGCCGACGAGAAGATCCGCATCAAGACCCTGTCGCTGGGCGTGGTCATCCCGGACATCACCTTCGAGCTCGCCCGCAACAAGGAGCCGATGTACCTCTTCAGCCCCTACGACGTCGAGCGCGTCTACGGGGTGCCCTTCGCGGATATCTCGGTGACCGAGAAGTACCGCGAGATGGTGGACGACCCGCGCATCAGGAAGACCAAGATCGACGCGCGCCAGTTCTTCCAGACCCTCGCCGAGATCCAGTTCGAGTCCGGCTACCCCTACGTCATGTTCGAGGACACGGTCAACCGGGCCAACCCCGTCAAGGGCAAGGTCGTCATGTCCAACCTGTGCTCCGAGATCCTCCAGGTCTCCGAGCCCAGTGTCCTCAACGAGGACCTCAGCTTCGCCCACGTCGGCAAGGACATCTCCTGCAACCTGGGATCGCTCAACATCGCCAAGACGATGGACTCGCCAGACTTCATGCGCACGATCCGCACGGCGGTGCGTGGCCTGACGGCCGTCTCCGACCAGGTGGACCTGCCCTCCGTGCCCTCCATCGACCGGGGCAACAAGGAGTCCCACGCCATCGGCCTCGGGCAGATGAACCTCCACGGCTTCCTCGCCCGCGAGCGGATCTTCTACGGCTCCGAGGAGGGCCTGGACTTCACGAACGTCTACTTCGCCTGCGTGCTCTACGCCGCCCTCACGGCCACGAACGAGCTCGCCGTCGAGCGCGGTGAGTCCTTCGTCGGCTTCGAGGACTCGGACTACTACTCGGGGGCCTTCTTCGAGAAGTACACGACGCAGGACTTCCTGCCGGTGACCGAGCGCGTCAAGGAGATCTTCGAGCGGTCCTCCATCAGCGTCCCCACCCGCGAGGACTGGGCCGCGCTCGCCGCGCGCATCAAGGAGGGCGGCATGTACAACCGCAACCTCCAGGCGGTGCCGCCCACGGGCTCGATCTCCTACATCAACAGCTCGACGTCGTCGATCCACCCGATCGTCTCCAAGATCGAGATCCGCAAGGAGGGCAAGATCGGGCGGGTCTACTACCCGGCGCCCTACATGACCAACGACAACCTGGAGTACTACCAGGACGCCTACGAGATCGGTCCTGAGAAGATCATCGACACCTACGCCGCGGCCACCCAGCACGTGGACCAGGGGCTGTCGCTCACCCTCTTCTTCCCGGACACGGCCACGACGCGTGACGTCAACAAGGCCCAGATCTACGCCTGGCGCAAGGGCATCAAGACGCTCTACTACATCCGGCTGCGCCAGATGGCGCTGGCGGGCACCGAGGTCGAGGGCTGCGTCAGCTGCATGCTGTGAGCCGGGCGGACTCCGATATGGCTGATGGACGGCATCGACATTGAGGTTGTCGAGGTCCCGTGTGACTGACTGGTGAGGCCCCGGGGGAGACGCGAAACCCGGCTCGCCCACCGTCCGGAAGGCTGCCGGGTTTACTTCACAGGGCTACTGCCCTGAGCACGTGGCCATCCTGGCACCGCGCCGCTGGCTTGGCAAGGTGTCGGCTGGCCTTGCGGCCGGTCGGCGTCTAGGTGCCCTCGCCCACCGTCCGGAAGGCTGCCGGGGCATGCGTCCCCATTGCGTCTGAGACGCGTATCGGCACTAATGGCGTCATGGACTCCTCGTCTCGCCCGCGCTCGGCCTCTCTGCCTACCGCCATCCTGGCGACCCTGGTCGCGGCGGTCATGGTGGTCGCGGTCGGTGCCTGCGGCCTCGGCTCCGTCCAGGACGACCCCTTCGAGCACCGGGAGCTTCCCTTCGACTGGCGGACCGGCTCAGCCGAGGTCTTGGAGGACGTGACGTGCCCGACGATGGGGCAGGTCCTTGAGGACGTCCTGGCTGACCATGCGGCAGACCTCAGCTTCTCCCGTGTCCGCATCGGCGGAGGAGGATGCGGCTTGAGCGCGCGCGTGCGTCCGCGCGAAGGTCTGTCCACTGACGACATGCTCTCCATCGTCCATGACCTTCAGGTCGCCTTCGCCCAGAACCTGCCTGCAGACGAGAACGGGGATGAACTGGGCGGTGCCGGGGTCCTGAGCGTCACCGCGGACATCCAGGGTGTGACGGACGTGCCCGCGGCCCTGGAGATTACCAGCTCGGACGAGCCCACTGACCATGAGGCCGAGGCTCGTCTCATCGACGCCCTGCGGACCGTCGACACCCGGGGCGCCGAGAGCGTTCTCCTTGCTGTGTCCGCCTCAGAGGGTTACGCCGCGCTGACCTACCCGGATGAGACCTCCCTGAGTGAGGGGATGGCGGCGGTCGCCTCCGACCTTCCCACCGCGATGCGCCGCGTCATGTTCTACTCCGAGACCCGCAGCTGGAGGGTCCATGTCGATCTTGACCCCGAGAAGCCGTCGGGGGCACTGCCGCGCATGGTGAGGGGAATCATGGCCGCCCACGATCCGTGGATCCCACAGCTGGAGAACACCTTCGAGCTCTACATGGGCTCTTCGACCCTCACTGTCGGTGGCTTGCCCGGTGACACGAAGGGCCCCAGCGCGGATGCGGCCGTCGACATCCTTCGGGCCGCGGAGGACTGCGGTCACACCCCCGTTGTCCTCCACGTGGGGGACCAGACCCACCCGACCGGCTACGTCGCCTACACCTGCACCGACGGACGCCTGGAGGTGAACGACGATGACGTAGTCAGCAGTTCCTTCACAGAGCCCGGCAACAACCCCGAGCTGGCGGCCGCGCTGCTGGAGCAGGCGCGCCGGTAGGGCCCGGCAGCATCCGGTCCCGCCGACCGTGGGGCACGTCCTCCGGATTCCCACCCGGACGGGCGGGTACAGGTGCCCGGGCAGCGGTGACGATCGCTGCCACTCGTGACAGGACGTAGCCTCTCGCTATGACTCTCCGACGTCGTGGTCTGCTCACGCTGGGCGGCCTGCTTGTCCTCACGCCCCTGACCGCCTCCTGCGGGATGTACACGATGTCCAAGGAGGGGCAGAAGATCGTCGCCTACTTCCAGGACCAGCCGCACGTGCGCAGCGTCAAGGACGAGTACAACGGCATCGACACTGACAACCAGATCACTATCTACCTGGAGCTCGATGATGATGTCACCGTTGAGGACGTCGCCACGCTCTTCGCCAAGGCCGAGCCCGCCATCTGCGACACGACACGCTTCCGGACCCACCTGACTGCGTCCTGGTCCCACCAGGGGGTCCGTATGGATCAGTGCGCCCAGGCCTTCTACAACGCGCCCGAGAAGCCCACCGCCTACGACGACGCCCTGGTACGCGCCGGTGTCGAGGGCGCCCTGGCAGCGGCCACCGAGACCGTCCAAACGGTCAAGGGTGGCGCGCACCGGTCCAACGACGGAACCCGGACCCTGAGCTACACCGTGGACCACGGAACCGCCGACGCCCTGCCCGGAGACGTCTCCCGCAGCGTGCCGCCCGAGATGGTCTTCGAGGGGTACGACGTGTTCTTGGACCAGAAGGTGAGCGTCTCTGACTGGTCTGTGCACGTCCGGGTGTGGTCGACGGGAGGCTCTCCGAGAGCCGAGAGCGTTCCTCTTACTGACCTGCTTGACGCCCTGCCGCACCCAGATGACGGCTACATCTACGTCGGTGACGATAAGGCGGACTCCTCGAACGACCTTCTTCTGGGGCCAGGCTCAGACGATGACGACCAGAGGGTAGCCCTCCGTTGGGGGGAACCTGCGGTGCGGGTCCTGGAGGCGGCCCGATGGCGCGGGGTGTTTGTGCTGAGTCTGGGGTTGGAGAGAGTGCGTTTCCGCTTCGATGCTGGTGACTCACCGACTGTGGTGTTCGACGAGTCGGAGAAGGTGGCAGGGTGGGGCGAGCTCATCCTTGAGCGGGCGCACTCCTGAGGACGGACCCGGCACACCCAGGACGTACGTCCTCCCACATGCACGACGTCTGGCACACTGTGCCTGCCAGTCCCACGGACCTGCTGAGAGGACCCCACGTGTCTCACCTTTCCCGGCGCTCCTTCACTGCGCTCGCCGTTGCCGCCGTCGCCGCACTCAGCGCCTGCGGCGCAGACAGCACCTCCTCCTCGGGCGGCAGCGCCCCCTCGACGGCCCCCCAGGGGGCCGCGTCCGGCTCCGCGACCGAGACGGCCCCCAACGTCATCATTGACGTGCGCACCCCGAAGGAGTTCGCCGAGGGACACATCGAGGGCGCCGTCAACATTGACCTCTCCTCCGAGACCTTCGGTGAGAGCATTGCCGCCCTCAACATGAGCGACTCCTACGGCGTGTACTGCCGCAGCGGTAACCGCTCCGCCCAGGCCGTCGCCCAGATGAAGGAAGCCGGCTTCACCAACGTCCGTGACCTCGGTGGCATGACCGACGCCGCCCAGGAGCTTGGCCGCGAGATCGTCACTGACTAGCCGCCCGGCGCCTGCCGCTCAGCCGACCCGCCACAGCTCGTCGCAGCGCGCCGACGTCGCCGCCACCAGCTCGGCGTTGGGCACGTCCACGACACGCACCCAGTGGGCGGCCTCAGCCCGGCTGCGCCCGAAGGCCTCGTGCCGGGCGATGAGGCGGCGGATGACCTCCTCCTGCGCGACCTCGATCATGACGAGCAGGTCGATCCGCTCACGCACTCCCGCCCATCCCGGCGTGCCGAGAGCCAGGTAGTTGCCCTCCGTGACGACGACGCCGGGGCCCGCCACCCGTGTCCCCGCCGCGACAGGCTCGTGCAGGTCGCGCCGATACACGGGGGCCAGGACCTCGCCACCCGCCCGCACCCTGTCCAGGGTCGCGAGGTAGCCCTCGACGTCGAAGGTGTCGGGGGCGCCTTTGCGGCCGCGCCGACCAAGCGCGTCCAGGACCGCGTTGGACATGTGGAAGCCGTCCATGGCGACGAGCCCCGCGAGCAGCTCAGCCTCCCTGAGGCGGCCCTCCAGCTGCGCGGCGATCGTGGACTTCCCCGCTCCAGGCGCCCCCACGAGTCCGACGACGAGACGTGCGGGCGCGTCCTCCTGTCCCAGCTGTGCCGCGAGCTGGCCGACGAGGCCGCTGACAAGGGTGGCGACCTCGCCTGACCGGACCGTGGGGCTCATGGAGCCACTATCCCAGCCGCGGACCTGGATACGGCCACACCTGCGCACCGGTGTCCACGATGTCGCCTCGGTCGCGTGCCGGGACCTGGGTCCCGGCCGGACGCCGTCGGACCGGCGGCGGAGGAGCGGACGGAGAAGGAGGATGGTGAAACGACGTCTGTGACGCCGGACACGGCCGTAGCCTGAGGGGGTCCGCCATGCTGCACGGTGCCCAGGGGGTGCCGTGCACGGCTCTTCCGACCTCAGGAGACACACCCGTGGCAGCGTCGTCCCCTTCATCGCAGTCCCTCGCCTCCCCAGCATCGACCCCGGACGAGCCGGGTTCGACCGTCAGCCGCGTCAACGCCCGCATCATCGGTATCTGCGTGGCCGCGGCCCTGGGCGGGTTCCTCTTCGGTTTCGACACCGCCGTCATCAACGGCG
>CALEXZ010000028.1 GCA_937926195.1 uncultured Actinomyces sp. | reverse complement strand
GCGCGCTTCCCTGACACGGAAGAGGTCACTGGTTCGATCCCAGTATCGCCCACCAACCGAGGGCCCGGAGACCAACGTCTCCGGGCCCTCGACGGTCATACGCCCACCCCGGGCCCCGCCGTCGCCAGGACGGGCGTGCGGTAGCGTGACCGCAGGCGGCCCGAGGACCTTGCGGGCCGGGAGAGGAACCACGACACATGCCCCTGCGCGCTCAGCGAGAGCCCTCCAGGCCCGACCTCCTGCCCGTCGTCATCGGTGGCGACATCGGCGCCTACGCCCTCGCGCGCCAGCTGCACACCGCCACCGGCCAGCGCGTGACGCTGCTGTCTCCCAGCCCCATCGAGGCCATCACGCTGTCCTCCTACATCGACGTCGTCCACCAGGGCACCCAGGACGAGGACGCCCTCCTGGACCGCCTGCTCTCCCTCGTCGAGGGCTGGGCCCCGCGCTCCGCCGTCGTCATCGGCAACCAGGACTCCACCTCGGCCTTCCTCGTCGCCCACCGTGACGTGCTCGAGCCCCGCTACGTCGTGCCCTACCCCGACGCCGAGCCCCTGCGGCGCCTGAGCGACAAGGTCTCCTTCGCCGAGGTCTGTGCCGCCCAGGGCGTGCGCACCCCCCGGCAGGTCGTCGTCGACTGCGCGCTCCTGGACCAGGGCGACCCGCAGGTCGACATCCCTTTCCCGCTCATCGGCAAGGCCGCCATCGGCTCCGACTGGGACGCGGTCTCCTTCGAGGGCAAGCGCAAGATCTACGTCATCGACACACCCGACGAGCTCGCCGCGCTGTGGGCGGACCTGCGAGGTGCCGGCTACACCTCGACCTTCCTCATCCAGGAGCGCGTGCTCGGTGAGGACGACGCCATGCGCTCCATCACCGCCTACGTCGCCTCCAACGGCGAGATGACGATGATCGGCTCGGCCCGCGTCCTGCTGGAGGACCACAGCCCGACCCTCATCGGCAACCCCGTGGCCATGATCACCGAGCCCTTCCCCGAGCTGTGGCAGGCCGCCGAGCGGCTGCTGACCTCCGTGGGCTACCGGGGCTTCGCCAACTTCGACGTCAAGACGGACCCGCGTACCGGCGAGGCCGTCTTCTTCGAGCTCAACCCCCGCATCGGACGCAACTCCTTCTACATGAGCGCTGCCGGGGTCAACCCGATGGTCGTCATGATCTCCGACCTCGTCGACGGCCGTCCCGGACGGCGCCGCGAGGCCCGTAAGGAGGTCCTCTACAGCCTCGTGCCCCTCCACCTCGTCCTGCACCAGCTCAACGACAAGGAGCTGCGCCTGCGCGTGCTGCGCCTGGCTCCGACCGCCGTCGACCCCCTCATCGACCCCGAGGAGCGCTCCGTGCGCCGCCGGGTCCTCGTCAGCGCCCAGAAGCTCAACCACGACCTCAAGTTCCACCGTTTCCGTCCCCGCCCGCTGCTGCGCCGCCGGTGACGAGGGGCGAGGATGGTCCTCACCCCGGTCCCGGGGCACTAGTCTTGTCCTCACGCCCGACCCCACACCCCACCTACCCCAGGAGCCGCTATGCGACCCGCCTCCCCTGAGGCCCCGAGCACCGGTGAGACGAGTGCCGTCCTGCGCCCCGTGAGCGCCCGCGACGCCCGGATCGCCGTGGGCTGCACCCCCTGCCCCCTGGAGCAGCTCGAGGTCTGGGAGGCCTTCGAGGCCAGCCAGGGACACGAGCTCTTCGGACGCTATGTCTACGAGTGCGAGTCCAAGCCCACCGCCGTCCTCAGCCTCTACCGCTACACCATCGGCGGGCGCCCCTTCCTGTGGGCCAAGCACGGACCCGTCTGGCTCAAGGAGCAGACCCCCGAGCGCGAGGCCGAGCTGCGCCGCCTGCTCATCGCCGCCGTGCGCGCCAAGGACCCGCGTGTCGTCTTCATCCGCATGCACGCACGCTTCCAGGCGCCCGACGTCCACGAGCTCATCTCCACCATCACCTACGACCGCACCTACGTCATCGACCTGCGTCCCGGCAGCCCTGAGGCGATCAGCGCCGCTATGCCCAAGGACGGACGCAGGGGCGTGCGCCGCGCCGAGCGCACCGCCCGCGAGGCCGGCTGCACCATCGCCGAGGAGACCGGGCTGGACCGCGCGGCCTTCGAGGAGCTCTACGCCGTCCTGGAGGAGACCGCCCGGCGCGACGGCTTCCGCCCGCACCCCAGCAGGGTCTACTGGGACATGCTGCGCACCCTGGGCCCCGAGCACGCCCGCGTCTTCGTCCTGCGCAAGGACGGTGTCGCCCACTGCTGGGACCTCGTGACCGTCTCCGGCAAGATGTCGACCGCCTACTACGGCGCCTCCTCCAACGCCTCGCGCTCCTTCAGGGGCGCCGAGGCCCTCGACTGGGCCGTCGCCTGCCAGATGGCCGAGGAGGGGCGCACCGGCTTCGACCTCATGGGGGCCGAGTCCTCCCGGGTCCCCGAGCTGTACTCCGTGGGTCGCTACAAGCGGCGCTTCGCCCAGCACCCCACCGAGGTCGACGGTGCCTGGGACGTGCCCGTGCGCCCGCTCGTCTACCGCGCGCTCGTCAGGGCCCGTCGCCTGCGTCACGCCCTGCGCCGCCGCCGGGGCGAGTGAGGCGCCTGCGCCGCTCAGTATCATCCGCCGAGAACGGTCGCACCCGTACAGCGTCCGTCACCCCGAACCCAGGAGTACCTCCGTGTCAGCTCAGCCCCGTATCGACATCACCCTTGACGGCGTTCCGCACAGCATCGAGGAGGGCACCACGGGCACGACCCTGCTCGCCGGGGCCGACGGTGTCGTCGCCATGCGGGTGGACGGCGAGCCCTGGGACCTTGAGCGCGTCCTGCCCGAGGGCGCCGTCGTCGAACCCATCACGCTCAGCTCCGAGGACGGGCTGAACATCCTGCGCCACTCCGCCACCCACGTCATGGCCCAGGCCGTCCAGGAGATCTTCCCCGACGTCAACCTCGGCATCGGCCCCTTCATCACCGACGGCTTCTACTACGACTTCGGCAACATCGACTCGGTCACCCCCGAGCTGATGAAGGAGATCGAGAAGCGGATGAAGCGCATCGTCAAGGAGGGCCAGACCTTCCGACGCCGCGACATCACCGAGGAGCAGGGCCGCCACGAGCTCGCCGACCAGCCCTACAAGCTCGAGCTCATCACCACCAAGGGACAGGGCGCCGAGTCCACCGCCAGCGTCGAGGTCGGTGCCGGGGGCCTGACCATGTACGACAACGTCCGGCGCAACGGCGAGGTCGCCTGGAGCGACCTGTGCCGCGGCCCGCACCTTCCCTCCACGAGGCTCATCGGCCAGGGCTTCGCCCTCACCCGCTCCTCCGCCGCCTACTGGAAGGGCGACCAGTCAGGGGACTCCCTCCAGCGCATCTACGGCACCGCCTGGGCCTCCAAGGAGGACCTCAAGGCCTACCAGGAGCGCCTGGCCGAGGCCGCGCGCCGCGACCACCGCAAGCTCGGCGCCGAGCTCGACCTGTACTCCTTCCCCGAGGAGATCGGCCCCGGTCTCGTCGTCTTCCACCCCAAGGGCGGCATGCTGCGCCACGAGATCGAGCAGTACGTCATCAGGCGCCACGAGGAGGCCGGCTTCGACTTCGTCCACACGCCGGAGATCTCCAAGGGCGGGCTGTTCCACACCTCGGGCCACCTGCCCTACTACGCGGACACGATGTTCCCGCCCATGCTCGCGGACGAGGAGACCGACGCCGAGGGCACGGTCACCAAGGCCGGCCAGGAGTACTACCTCAAGGCCATGAACTGCCCCATGCACAACCTCATCTTCCGCTCTCGCGGACGCTCCTACCGCGAGCTGCCGCTGCGCTTCTTCGAGATGGGCCACGACTACCGCTACGAGAAGTCGGGCGTCGTCCACGGCCTGACCCGCATGCGCGGCTTCACCCAGGACGACTCGCACACCTACTGCACCCGCGAGCAGGCCCCCACCGAGATCCGCACCCAGATCGAGTTCTTCATCTCGATCCTCAAGGCCTTCGGCCTCAACGACTTCTACCTCGAGCTGTCCACCCGGGACGAGGACGGGGCCAGGAAGGACAAGTTCATCGGCTCCGAGGAGGACTGGCAGGCGGCCACTCGCACCCTGGAGGAGGTCTGCGCCTCCACCGGCCTGGACCTCGTGCCGGACCCGGGCGGCGCCGCCTTCTACGGCCCCAAGGTCTCCGTCCAGGTCAAGGACGCCATCGGCCGCACCTGGCAGATGTCGACGATCCAGTACGACTTCAACCAGCCCGAGCGCTTCGACCTGCAGTACACGGCCCCCGACGGCACCCACCAGCGGCCCATCATGCTGCACTCGGCCAAGCTCGGCAGCGTCGAGCGCTTCATCGGCGTGCTCACCGAGCACTACGCCGGGGCCTTCCCCGCCTGGCTCGCCCCCGTCCAGGTGCGCCTGGTCCCCGTCGCCGCGGCCTTCGACGACTACGTCACCCAGGTCGCCGCGCGCCTGCGCGAGCGCGGCGTGCGCGTCGAGCTCGACCTGTCCGACGACCGCTTCGGCAAGAAGATCCGCAACGCCTCGAAGGAGAAGGTGCCCTTCATCCTCATCGCCGGCGGCGACGACGCCGACGCCGGGGCCATCTCCTTCCGCTTCCGCGACGGCTCGCAGACCAACGGCGTGCCCGTGGCCCGCGCCGTCGAGCACATCGCCACGGTCATCGCCGAGCGCGTCAACGACCTGGCGGGGGAGAGGCTCGAGTGAGCGCGCCCAGGCCCGACGAGGCTCCGCACGGCGGTGCCCCCTGCCTCGACGGCATCCAGGGCACCGTCGTCGCCGGACCGCACGGGCCCGTCACCGTCGAGCACCCCTTCCAGCACCCTGACGCCCCCGAGCCCTTCGGCCGCCTGTGGACGCCCCACCGGATGGTCTACATCGGGGGCCAGGACAAGCCGTCGGACGCCTCCGAGGCCCAGTGCCCCTTCTGCGCCGCCCCCGACCGCACCGACGAGTCCTCCCTCATCGTGCACCGCGGGCAGCGCGCCTACGTGCTCATGAACCTCTACCCGTACAACACCGGCCACCTGCTCGTGTGCCCCTACCGCCACGTGTCGGACTGGACCGATGCCGAGGATGCCGAGCGCGTCGAGATCGGCAGGCTCACCGCCCGCGCGATGGAGGTCCTGCGGGCCGTGTGCCACCCCCACGGCTTCAACCTCGGCATGAACCAGGGCGAGGTCGCGGGGGCGGGGATCGCGGCCCACCTGCACCAGCACGTCGTGCCGCGCTGGACCGGTGACGCCAACTTCATGCCGATCATCGGCAGGACTAAGCCCGTGCCCCAGCTCCTGGGCGAGCAGCGCGACATGCTCGCCGCCGCCTGGGACACCGCACCCTCCGTCGCCACCGCCGAGCGGTAGCCTGCCTGACAACCCGAACACGACCACGAGGACACCATGCTCGGACAGCACGGACGCGGCCTGACCAAGGCCCTGTTCACCCGACCGGCGCTGGCGCTCGCCCGCATCGGCGTCACCCCGAACATGCTCACCGTCACCGGCACGGTCCTCACGGTCGCCGTCGCCGTCACCACCCTGCCGCAGGGGCGCTTCCTCCTGGGCGTGGGACTCCTGGCGCTCGTGGTCGTCGCGGACTCCTTCGACGGCATCCTCGCCCGGGCCACCGGCACCAGCTCGGTCTTCGGCGCCTTCCTCGACTCCACCATGGACCGCATCGCCGACGGCGCGATCTTCGGTTCGCTCGTCGCCTGGGCCGCACTGCACATGCAGGACGGCACCCTGCGTACGACGACGATCGTCGGGGGCCTGGCGGCCGTCGTCCTGGCCGAGGTCGTCTCCTACGCCCGCGCGAAGGCGGAGTCCATGGGGGCGCAGGCCTCGGTGGGCGTCGCCGAGCGCACCGACCGCCTCGTCGTCGCCGCCGTGGGCGTCGTCGCCGTCGGCCTCGGTGCCCCGCCGTGGGCGCTCACCGCGGCCCTGTGCCTGGTCGCGCTCGGCTCGCTCGTCACCGTGGCGCAGCGGGTGCTCACCGTGCGCAGCCAGCTCGGCGCCCCTGCGGAGCAGGAGCCCGCGGCCGGCGAGGGCGGACGTCCGTGAGCCCCACCACCGCTGACCTCTACCGCCTCGCCTGGCGCTACGTGCCCCGCCTGCCCGCGCGGGCAGGCTACGCGCTGTCCCGCCTCGGTGCCGACGCCACCTGGCTGCTGCACCGCATCCAGGGACGGCGCAACGGCGTGGGCCAGCTGCGCCGCAACCTCGCACGCCTGCTTCCCGACGCCGCCCCCGCCGAGCTTGAGCGCGCCACCCGCGCGGGCATGCGCTCCTACATGCGCTACTTCTACGAGGCCTTCGCCCTGCCCGCCACGACCCCCGACCAGCGTCGTGCCCGCGTGCGCCCGGACATCGATCCGCGGCTGCGCCAGGACCTCGCCACCGGATCGGTCGTCGTCGCGCTGCCCCACATGGGCAACTGGGACCTCGCGGGAGCCTGGGTCTGCGCGGAGCTGGCGCAGGTCCTCACCGTCGCCGAGCACCTGGAGCCCGACGACCTCTTCAGGCAGTTCGTCGCCTTCCGCGAGGGCATCGGCATGAGGGTCATCGGCCAGCGCCACGGCGAGAGGGTCTTCGACCAGCTCCTCGACGCCGCCGGACAGGGCCGCTACGTCATCGCCCTGCTCGCCGACCGCGACCTGTCCTCAGCCGGTGTCCAGGTGGATGTGGCCGGGCACGCCATGAGGGCCGCCGCCGGCCCGGCCGCCCTCGCCGTGCGCCTGGGGCTGCCCCTGTACCGCGCCTGCATCTCCTACGAGCGCCTGAACGGCGAGCGCCGTCGGGCCGCAGGCGGCCCCTGGGGCATCGTCCTGAGCATCCACAAGGTCGAGGAGCCCGACGGCGCCGGGCCGGGCACGCGCGAGCGCGTCGTGGCCTGGACCCGGGCCTGGGTCAGCGCCCTCACCCCGGACCTCGTCGCCCACGCCACGGACTGGCACATGCTCCAGCCCGTCTTCGACGCCGACCTCGACCCCGAGCGCCTGGCACGCGCGCACGCGCGCGAGCAGGAGCAGCAGGACGGCTCGCACCCGCTGCCCACCCGCGCGACGGGGGAGGAGATGTCATGAGGATCGGGCTCGTGTGCCCCTACTCCCTCGACGCCCACGGCGGGGTGCAGGTCCATGTGCTCGACCTCGCCTCCGAGCTGCGCCGACGCGGCCACGAGGTGGGCATCCTCGCCCCCGCAGGCGAGGACACCGTCCTGCCCGAGGGCGTCACCAGCGCGGGCGCCTCGGTCGCCATCCCCTACAACGGCTCGGTGGCCCGGCTCAACTTCGGTCCCGTCGTCGCGCGTCGCGCGCGCCGCTGGCTCGACGAGGGGGGCTACGACCTCATCCACATCCACGAGCCCATCACCCCCAGCGTCGGCATGCTCGTCCTGCAGGCCGCGCAGGCGCCCGTCGTGGCGACCTTCCACGCGGCGATGGACCGCTCGCTGGCCCGCGAGTTCCTGTCCCCGGCGACCGTCCCGCTCGTTGAGCGCATCGCCGCGCGCATCGCCGTCTCCGAGGAGGCGCGGCGCACCCTCGTCCACTTCCACGGGGGCGACGCCGTCGTCATCCCCAACGGTGTGAGCGTGGCTCCTTTCGCGGCAGCCCCCAAGGACGACACGCGGTACGCGGGCACCGCCCAGGCCCCGACCGTCGCCTTCCTCGGACGCCTCGACGAGCCCCGTAAGGGCCTTGAGGTCCTCGCCGGCGCCATCGGTCCCGTCCTTGAGACCGTCCCCGGCGCCCGTTTCCTCATCGCCGGGCGCGGAGACGCCGGAGAGCAGCGTGCGGCCCTGGCACGCCACGGCGAGCACGTGCAGTTCCTCGGCGGCGTCAGTGACGAGGACAAGGCCGCGCTGCTGGCCTCCTCTACCTGCTACGTGGCCCCCCAGACCGGAGGGGAGTCCTTCGGCATCGTCCTCGTCGAGGCCATGGCGGCCGGCACCCGCGTCATCGCCTCGGACCTGACCGCCTTCTCCGACGTCCTGGGCGGCGGCCGCTACGGCGCGCTCTTCAGCAACGGCGACAGCGCCGACCTCGCGCGCGTCATCATCGACGTGCTCACCCACCCCGAGGCCGCCGACGCGCGACGCCAGGCCGCCGACACCGTCGTCGGGCGCTACGACTGGGCGACGGTGACCGACGCCGTCCTCGACGTCTACGACATGGCGCTGTCCATCGCCCACGCCCGCGTCGCCCCCGGTCCTGAGGCGCGCACCATGGTGGGACGCCTGCGGGGCGTCCTCGACGGGAGCGAGCGGTGAGCGGCGGCTGGGCGGGGGCGCTGGGCGTCCTCCTGCTGCTACTCACGGTGGTGGGGGCCGGATGGGCCCTGTACGCCCACGCCCTGAGGGTCGACAGGCTCCACCGGCAGGTGCTGGGAGCCAGGGCGACCCTGGAGACACAGCTCGTCCACCGCGCCCAGGCCGCGGCCGAGCTCGCCGCCTCCGGGGCCCTCGACGCCGCCTCAGCGCTGCTGCTCTCACGCGCCGCCCACGACGCCTTGGAGTGCGACAGCCCCCTGGTCGACGACGGCCTGGACCCCGTGACGGCCGCCGACGCCCAGCGCCCGTGCGTCCCGCAGCGCAGCCGGGCCGCGATCGAGTCGGACCTGTCGAGGGTCGCCCGCGCCGTCCTGGGACCGCAGGTGCGCGACGAGCTCGCGCTGAGCCCCCTGGCGGCCGAGAGCCTGACCCGGCTGGAGCGCGCCGGCTACCGGCTCGTGCTCGCCCGGCGCTTCCACGACACCCACGTCGCCGAGGCCAGGCGGCTGCGGAGCAGCAGGGTGGTGCGCCTCTTCCGGCTCGCCGGGCACGCGCCCCTGCCGCGCACCTTCGACATGGATGACGACCTCGCCCCCGAGACGCCACCCACCGCACGAGACGAGGACACGCAGTGACACAGCACCCGGCAGCCGGCTGGAGCCCGCGCGCGGGGTACCAGCGCAGCACCTACGCCGCAGCGCAGGCGGGCCAGCCCGCACCCGGTCCGGTGGGTGCCGGCGCCCTGGCTGTCGGCGGGTGGGCCCAGCCGAAAGCGCTCAGGCGCCGTCGCGCCGGGGACATCGCGACCTGGGTGCTGGCCGCGCTGGGCGGGCTGGGGCTGTGCGTCGTGCTGTACGCCGTCTACGCCGAGGCCGGCCAGGCGCGCGCCCTCATCCTTCCCAGCCTGCTCGCCCTCGTCCCGCTGGGTATCGTCCTGGTCACCGTCCGGTGGATCGACCGCTGGGAGCCGGAGCCACGGGGCGTGCTCCTCGCTGCCTTCCTGTGGGGAGCCGGCGTGGCCACCGTCGTGTCGATGATCGTCAACACGACCGCCGCGCTGCTCATCATGGCGAACACCGGGGACGTCGACGGCGCCGAGATGGTCTCGGCCGTCGTCGCCGCCCCTCTCATCGAGGAGGGCACCAAGGGCCTGGGCGTCCTGCTCATCTTCCTGCTGCGGCGCCGCTCCTTCGACGGGCCCGTCGACGGCATCGTCTACGCGGCCGTCACCGCCGCGGGCTTCGCCTTCGCGGAGAACATCCTCTACTTCGCCCGCTACTCCGACAACATCCTCGGTGTCTTCGTCATACGCGGACTGGCCTCGCCCTTCGCACACGTCACCTTCACCGCCTGCACAGGCATCGCCATCGGGCTCAGTGTCCGCCGCCGCTCGCGCTGGGCCTGGGTGTGGATGACACCCATCGGGCTGGCCGGAGCCATCGCCCTGCACGCCTTCTGGAACGGCGTGGTGTCTGTGCGCATGGAGATGTACCTGTTCACCGAGGTGCCCTTCTTCCTCGCCTGCATCGGCATCGTCATCGCCCTGCGCGTGGGCGAGCGGCGCACGATGCGCATGCGGCTGTCGGACTACGCGCGCGCCGGGTGGTACGCCCCCGCCGAGGTCACGATGCTCACCACCGGCTCCGGGAGAGCCGCGGCACGGCGCTGGGCCAAGGCCCGCGGACCGGCCGTCGAGCTCGCCATGAGGGACTTCCTCAGCGCCTCGCTCCAGCTGGCGGCCCTGCGCCAGCACGCTCTGAGCGGCCACGCCGAGGCCGACTACGCCGCCAGGGAGACCCAGCTGCTGGGCGTCGTGCGCCGCTGCAAGCAGGTCTTCCTGGGCCGCTGAGGAACGAGACCCATGCGCACAGCACCGCACCTGAGAGAGGACGGACGGGACCCGGAGCGGGTGCCCGAGAACTGGACCGAGCTCATCGACCCGACCGAGTGGCGGCTCAACGACGAGGGCCTGCCCGCCCGGCGGGCCGCGCGGGTCCTCGCCCTGCGCGAGAGCCCCGATCCTGAGATCCTGCTGGTCGTCGGCCACGACTTCGGTGACAACGGGCACTCGTGGGCCTTCACCCCCGGCGGCGGCCTGCTCGACGGCGAGGCGCCGCGCCGTGCCGCGCTGCGCGAGCTGGCGGAGGAGACCGGCATCGTCCTTCATGAGAAGGACCTTGTCGGCCCGGTCCTCAGACGCAGCTCGCGCTTCTCCTTCCACCTTGTCACCTGCCGCCAGGACGAGGAGTTCTTCCTCGCCCGGCCGGGCCCGACGGGACCGATCGACCGGGGCGGCTGGACGGAGCTGGAGAAGGAGGTCCTCGACTCCCTGCGCTGGTGGGGCCTGGACGAGCTCGACGCCGCGGTCGCCGAGGGGCTGACCGTCTACCCCCGAATCCTGCCCCGGCTGGCGCGCGAGCTGCTCACGGGTTGGGACGGGCGGGTGCGCGTCCTCGTCGAGGACGACTGAGGACCGCCGGGAGCACACGGCCTGCCGCCGCGCGCACCGGTGAGGTCGCCCGCCGCGCGAGGCCGTGACCAGCGCCTCACCGCCGAGGAGCGACGACGTGGGCTCGCTCGCGCCCCGGGCGCGGGCACGGCGTTAGGCTTGCGCAGGTCTTCCGTGCCCCGTGGGCTGTGCCCGGCGGTGCGCGGGCTCCTCTCGCCACCGCGCCCGGCCCGGGCGGCGAGCCACCTTCGACTTCCAGGGGGACATATGTCGGGACACTCCAAGTGGGCGACCACCAAGCACAAGAAGGCCGCCATCGACGCCAAGCGCGGCAAGCTCTTCGCCCGCCTCATCAAGAACATCGAGGTCGCGGCCCGCACCGGCGGCGGTGACCCCGCCGGCAACCCGACGCTCTTCGACGCCATCCAGAAGGCCAAGCGCAACTCGGTGCCCGCCGACAACATCACCCGGGCCGTCAAGCGCGGCTCCGGCGAGGAGGCCGGCGGCGCCGACTGGCAGACCATCATGTACGAGGGCTACGGCCCCGCCGGCGTCGCCTTCCTCGTCGAGTGCCTCACCGACAACCGCAACCGCGCCGCCTCCGACGTGCGCGTGGCCTTCAGCCGAACCGGCGGCAGCCTCGCCGACCCGGGCTCCGTCGCCTACAACTTCTCGCGCAAGGGCGTCGTCGAGGTCGCCAAGGCCGACGGCGTCGACGAGGACTCCATCCTCATGGCCGTCCTCGAGGCCGGGGCCGACGTCGAGGAGGTCGTCGAGGGAGCGGAGAGCTACGAGATCATCTCCGAGCCGCAGCACCTCGTGGCCGTGCGCGACGCCGTGACGGGCGCCGGCATGGAGTACGACTCCGCCGAGTCCCAGTTCGTCGCCGGCACCCGCATCGAGGTGGACGTCGAGGGGGCCCGCAAGGTCATGCGCCTCATCGACGCGCTTGAGGACCTCGACGACGTGCAGAACGTCTTCACCTCCGTCGAGATCTCCGCCGAGGTGGCCGCCCAGCTCGCCGAGGACGAGGACTGAGCTCGCGCCCGACGGGCCCGGGACGCTCGCGCCAGGCCCTCGTCGCCCAGCAGCGGGTCCTGGGGGTCGATCCCGGGCTCACCCGTTGCGGGCTGGGCTGCGTGGACATCGACCCGCGCCGGAGCGTGAGGCTCGTGGAGGTGGGTGTCGTGCGTACGCCCCCCTCGCTCAGCCCCGAGCTCAGGCTCCTGGCCATCGCCGAGGCCCTGGACGACTGGATCGCCCGGCTGGGGCCCACGAGCCTGTCGGTGGAGCGCGTCTTCGCCCAGGACAACCTGCGCTCGGTCATCGGGGTGGCCCAGGTCATGGGCGTGGCGATGCTCGCCGGGGCCCGCAGCGGCCTCGAGGTCGCTCAGCACACGCCCAGCGAGGCCAAGGCCGCCGTCACCGGCAGCGGCACGGCGGACAAGACCCAGGTGCAGACCATGGTGGCGCGCATCCTCGGCCTGACGCAGGCGCCCCGGCCCGCCGACGCCGCGGACGCGCTCGCCCAGGCGATCTGCCACGGGTGGCGCGGAGGCGGCACCGGCGTGGACGGCGGCACCGAGATGGTGTCGGCTGGAGGGTCGGTGCGTGCCAGTGCCCGCACCCCCGCCCAGCGCCGGTGGGCCCAGGCCCAGGCGGCGGCGCGACGCACCGGCGCGGTCGACCCGCGCCGCAGGCGGGGCTGAGGTCCCCGCACGTGGTACGTTCTGTACAGACGTTCGACGGCGCTGCCGTCCCCACTGACTGAAGGAGCGCCCCGGATGATCGCCTCCCTGCGCGGCACCGTGCTGGAGACCTCGCTGACCGCCGCGACCATCGAGGTCGGCGGTGTCGGCATGACCTTCCAGGCCACTCCCGCCACCCTGGCCGACCTGCGGGTGGGTGAGGAGGGCTTCGTGCACACCGAGCTCGTTGTGCGCGAGGACTCCCTGAGCCTGTTCGGCTTCGCCGACGCCGACGAGCGCCACTGCTTCCGCGTCCTCATGGGGGCCAAGGGCGTCGGTGCCCGCCTCGCCCTGGCGGTGCTGGCCGTGCACACCCCTGACGCGCTGCGCCGTGCGGTGGCGGGGGAGGACGTCGCGGCGCTGCGGCGCGTGCCGGGCCTGGGGCCCAAGGGCGCGCAGCGCGTCATCATCGACATCGGCGACAAGCTCGGGCCCGTGCGGGGCGAGGAGCCGGTGGCCTCCGGCGCGCCCGCTTCGCAGGCACCGACGGCGAGCGCCGCCAACGCCCCCGACGTCGTCGCCGCCCTCGTCCAGCTCGGCTGGAACGAGACGGCTGCAGAGCAGGCGGTCGCCACCGTGGCGGCCGCGCACGCGGCCGAGCACGGCGAGGACGCACCGCCCCCGCCGGTACCCGAGCTGCTGCGCGCCGCCCTGAGGTGGCTGGGAGGAGGGCGCCGTGGCTGATCCGGCTCGTCTCATGGCCGGCGGCGCGGACGAGACCGAGCGGGCCGCCGAGGCGGCGCTGCGTCCCAAGCGGCTGGAGGACTTCGTCGGCCAGGAGGTCGTGCGCGGCCAGCTCTCCGTGGTCCTGCGCGCCGCCCTGGCCCGCGGCACCACCCCGGACCACGTCCTGCTCTCCGGCCCGCCCGGCCTGGGCAAGACCACCCTCGCGATGATCATCGCCGCCGAGGTCGAGGGCTCCCTGCGGCTGACGAGCGGCCCCGCGATCCAGCACGCGGGCGACCTCGCCGCCATCCTGTCCTCCCTGGAGGAGGGGGACGTGCTCTTCATCGACGAGATCCACCGCCTGGCCCGCACGGCCGAGGAGATGCTCTACCTGGCGATGGAGGACTACCGGGTCGACGTCGTCGTCGGCAAGGGGCCGGGGGCGACCTCCATCCCGCTGACCCTGCCGCCCTTCACGGTCGTGGGCGCCACCACCCGCGCGGGCCTGCTCCCGGCGCCGCTGCGCGACCGCTTCGGCTTCACCGGCCACCTGGACTACTACGGGCCCACCGAGCTCGGCCGCATCGTGTCGCGCTCGGCGGGGCTGCTGGGGGTGTGCCTGGACGCCGACGCCGGGGCCGAGCTCGCCCGACGCTCGCGCGGCACCCCGCGCATCGCCAACCGGCTGCTGCGCCGTGTGCAGGACTGGGCGCAGGTGCACGGCACGCCGGGGCGCCTCGACCTGGCGGCCGCCCGTGCGGCGCTGGAGGTCTTCGAGGTCGACGCCCTGGGACTGGACCGCCTGGACCGCTCCGTCCTGCGTGCCCTGTGCACGCGCTTCGGCGGCGGTCCGGTGGGCCTGGCGACCCTCGCGGTGAGCGTGGGGGAAGAGCCCGAGACCGTCGAGACCGTCGCCGAGCCCTACCTCGTGCGCGAGGGGCTCGTCGTCCGCACCCGCCAGGGGCGGGCGGCCACCCGGGCCGCCTACGAGCACCTGGGCCTCGCCGTACCCGCGGACGGCACCCTCTTCGGCTGAGCGCGCCACCCGGGCCAGGCTGCGGGCTCCGTCGCCCCGGGCCCCCGACGGCGATCGGGGCCAGTGTCACACCGCAGTGTGACCAGCACGGTGCTCGTGGGAGCAGGCCCGTGGCCTAGACTCGCTGGGGCTGTGCCACGTCCTGGCGCGGCTGAAGCAACCGAACGGAGAACCCTCCATGCTCTGGATGATCCTCGCCATGCTGGCGGCCTTCCTGCTCATGTCGCAGTTCGCCAACAAGCAGCAGAAGAAGCTCCAGGCCCAGCAGGAGGCCCGCACCAACGAGGCCCTGTCCGTTCCCGGCACCTGGGTGAGGACCCGCGCCGGCTTCTACGGCACGGTCGTCGAGGTCGACGGCGAGGTCGTCACCCTGGCCACCCCGCTCGGCGACGAGTCCCTGTGGGCCAAGAGCGCCATCGTCGGTGCCGAGGAGCCGCCCTTCGCCTCCGAGGAGACCGACGAGCCGACCCGCGCGGACGACGTCGTCGATGAGACGACCCTCGCCGACGAGCAGGCCTGAGACCCCACCACACCCATCCCTGAGCCGGGTCGCGTAGCCGCGCGAGGACTGCCTCGCCGCGCCGCGGCCCGCCACGACAACCCATACGAGGAACTTTCGCGTGTCCACCAAGCAGATCAGGCACCCGGGGCGACGGCTCCTGGTGCTGCTCGTCCTCATCGCGCTCGGCTTCGGGGTGCTCGCCACCGGCGTGGCCACGGGTCGCACGACGGTGACGCCGGGGCTCGCCCTCGACCTTGAGGGCGGCACACAGATCATTCTCACGCCGACCACGACCGACGGCTCCGAGATCTCCGACGAGGACATCGAGCAGGCCATCGCGATCATCCGCCAGCGCGTGGACGCCACCGGTGTCGCCGAGGCCCAGATCTCCCGCCAGGGCGGACAGAACATCGTCGTGTCCCTGCCCGGCACGCCCTCCCAGGAGACCCTCGACCTGGTGCGCAACTCCGCGGTGCTGTACTTCCGGCCGGTCATCCGTGTCATCCAGCAGTCGGCCACCTCCCTGGCCGAGGCCCAGAACCAGTACGTCGCGCAGGCCGAGACGGCCGCGGCGGAGGCCACTGCCTCGGCGCAGGCTCAGGCCGAGGCGCGTGCCTCCGCCTCCGCCAGCGCGGCGGCCGCGGGCGAGCCCCTGCCCGAGCCCACCCAGGACCCGGCCGAGCTCACCCGCGGGCGCGACAGGCTCGCCTCCGGCGGCGCCGCCGCGAGCCCCACCGCCCCCGCCACGACGACGCCGGAGGAAGTCGCCCTGCGTCAGGCCGACGTCGACGGTGACGGCACGATCTCCTCCGAGCCGCTGGCCTCGACCTCTGAGGACAACTCCTCCGACTCCTGGATCAGCGAGCAACTCATCTACGACGCCTACATGATGGACTGCACGGACCCGGCGAACCTCACCGGAACGGTCCAGGACCCGGCCGTCGCCGTCATCTCCTGTGCCCGCGACGGCCAGGGCGGCACCTACATCCTCGGCCCCGCCGACATCGCCGGCACCCACATCTCCAAGGCCGACTCCTCGCTGGAGGTCACCAGCCAGGGCGTGACGACCAACAACTGGGTCGTCAACCTGGAGTTCGACAGCGAGGGCACCCAGGCCTTCGCCGACGTCTCCACCCGCCTCATCGCCTACCGTGACGCCGCGGCCTCGGCCGCCAGCACGGCCGCGGCCTCGGGGGCGACGACGACCCCGCCGAGCAACGACTCCGCCAAGGCCCAGTTCGCCATCGTCCTCGACGGGCTCACCCTCATGGCCTCGGGCTTCAACAGCTCGGTGACGAGCGCCATCACCGACGGCCGGGTGCAGATCTCCGGCGGCTTCACCCAGGCCAGCGCCTCCACCCTGGCCAACCAGCTCTCCTTCGGCTCGCTGCCGCTGACCTTCACCGTCCAGTCCGAGCAGGCCGTCTCCGCCACGCTGGGCACCGAGCAGCTGCGCAACGGCCTCATCGCCGGCCTCATCGGCTTCCTGCTCATCATCGTCTACCTGGCGTGGCAGTACCGAGGGCTGTCGGTCATCGCTGTCGCCTCCCTGGTGGTGGCGGCCGCCGTCACGTACCTCGTCATCACGCTGCTGTCGTGGTCGATGGGCTACCGCCTGTCGCTGGCGGGCGTCGCCGGCCTCATCATCGCCATCGGCATCACGATGGACTCGTTCATCATCTACTTCGAGCGCGTGCGCGACGAGGTCCGTACCGGCCGCACGCTGGTGACCGCCGTCCACGAGGGCTGGCTGCACGCGCGCCGCACCATCGTCGTCTCCGACGCCGTTAACCTCGTGGCCGCCGTCGTGCTGTACTTCCTCGCCGTCGGCGGGGTGCAGGGATTCGCCTTCACCCTGGGTGTGACCACGATCGTCGACCTCGGGGTCATCATCCTGTTCACCCACCCGATGATGGTCTGGATCCTGCGGTTCAGGTTCTTCGGCGAGGGACACCGCCTGTCCGGGCTCGACCCCGAGCACCTGGGGGCCCGCTCCCAGTCCGTGTACGGGCGCGGACGTCAGGCCCTGGCCGACGGCGTCGCCACCTCCCTGGCCCGCCGCAAGGCTGAGCGCGCCCGGGCCGAGCGTGCCACGGACGAGGGCGCCACGGACGACGGGGGAGCCGACGCCGTCGGAGCCTCCACCACGAGCCGAAAGGAGGGCGAGGACAAGTGAAGAGCCTGGCCCAGCTCGGCAACGAGCTCTACTCCGGCAGGACCTCGATCCCCTTCGTCGCCAAGCGCAGGATCTGGTACTCCGCCGCCCTGTGCGTCATCGTCGGCGCCGCCGTCCTGCTGGGCGTCGTCGGGCTCAACCCCGGCATCGACTTCAAGGGCGGCACCGAGGTCACCATCACGGGCATCAGCTCTCCCAGCGAGGCGCCGGCCAGCGCGGTCGTCGCCGCGCAGGGGCTGCCCGCCTCCACCTCCGTGACCACCATGGGCTCGTCCTCGGTCCGGGTGCAGACCAGCGAGCTGAGCCCGCAGCAGAGCGAGGACCTGAGCACGGCGCTGGCCGAGGCCTACGACGTCGACGCCGCCAGCGTCTCCGCCACGACCATCGGCCCGACCTGGTCCTCGGACGTGACCTCCAAGGCGGTGCGCGGACTCATCATCTTCTTCCTCATGGTCGGTGCCCTCATCTGGGCCTACTTCCGCACCTGGAAGATGGCTGCGGCCGCGCTGCTGGCCCTGTGCCACGACATCATCATCACCGTCGGCGTCTACGCCGCCACCGGCTTCGAGGTCACCCCGGCCACCATCATCGGTGTGCTCACGATCCTGGGCTACTCCCTGTACGACACGGTCGTCGTCTTCGACAAGATCCGCGAGAACACGACCTCCTGGCAGGCCCAGACGCGCTCGACCTACGCCGAGCTCGCCAACCTCGCCGTCAACCAGACCTTCATCAGGTCGGTCAACACCTCCGTCGTGGGCGTTCTGCCCGTGGCCTCCCTGCTCGTGGTCGGCGCCTTCATCCTGGGTGCGGGCACCCTGCGTGACATCGCCCTGACCCTGTTCATCGGCATGATCGCCGGAACCCTGTCCTCCGTGTTCCTGGCGACCCCGCTGCTCATCGACCTGCGGCGCCGGGAGCACGACATCGTCGAGCACGACGCGAAGGTGGCCAAGGCGCGCGCCAAGCGCCTGGAGGAGGTCGCGGACGACCCGGAGGCCGCCGCTGCCCTGGCCCACGCCCCGTCAGCCGCCCCGCTGGTACCGGGCCACCACCTGGGCGTCGCCGCCCAGCCCAAGAGGAGGAGGAAGAAGTCATGACCTTCCCTGCCGCGCTGCCCACCGAGCTGACCGAGCTGGTCCTGGACAACCTGCGGGAGGTGCCCGACTTCCCCGAGCCGGGTGTCCTGTTCCGTGACATCACCCCCCTGCTCGCCAACGGCAAGGCCTTCGCCGAGTTCATCTCCGGCGTCGCCGAGCACTACCGGGGCCACGTCGACGCCGTCGCCGGCCTGGAGTCGCGCGGCTTCATCCTCGCCGCCCCTCTCGCCTACACGCTGGGCATCGGCATGCTCACCGTCCGCAAGGGCGGTAAGCTCCCCGGCCCCGTGCTCGGTGTCGACTACGACCTCGAGTACGGCTCCGCCCGCATGGAGCTGCGGCCCGAGACCATCGAGAAGGGCCAGCGCGTCCTCGTCATCGACGATGTGCTCGCCACCGGCGGCACGGCCGCAGCCTCCATCGACCTGCTGGAGCGTGCAGGCGCGAAGGTCGTCGCCATCTGCATGCTGCTCGAGCTCAGCGGCCTGGGCGGCCGCAGGCAGCTTCCCGGCAGGCAGGTGGACTCCGTCGTCGTGTTCCCCTCGTCCTGAGGGCGCGTGAGGCGCGGGTGGTCCTATGATCCGCTCATGACGGACACCCGCAGCAGCACCGACTCAGCCGACGACACCATCGTCCCCGGCTCCCGGGTGCGCAGCCGCCTGGCCTGGTTCGGCTCACGCGGACACTCGACCCCCGCCGCCATCGAGCCGCTCCTGCGGGCGCTGCGCGCCAACCACCCCAAGGCGGACACGAGCCTCATCGTGCGAGCCTACGAGGTCGCCCAGAAGGCCCACGAGGGCCAGAAGCGCAAGTCGGGTGAGCCGTACATCACCCATCCGGTGGCGGTGGCCACCATCCTGGGTGAGCTTGGCATGACGCCCCAGACCCTGGCCGCCGCCCTGCTGCACGACACGGTGGAGGACACCGACTACACGCTGGAACGCCTGCGCGCCGACTTCGGTGACGAGATCGCGCTGCTCGTCGACGGCGTCACCAAGCTCGACAAGCTCCAGTACGGTGACGCAGCCCAGGCGGAGACCGTCCGCAAGATGATCGTCGCCATGTCCAAGGACATCCGGGTGCTGCTCATCAAGCTCGGCGACCGGCTGCACAACGCCCGCACCTGGAAGCACGTCTCGAAGGAGACGGCGGCCCGCAAGGCCAAGGAGACCCTGGAGATCTACGCCCCGCTGGCGCACCGGCTGGGCATGAACACCATCAAGTGGGAGCTGGAGGACCGCTCCTTCAAGGCGCTCTACCCGGGCGTGTACGACGAGATCGAGCACATGGTGGCCGAGCGGGCCCCCGCCCGTGAGGAGTACCTGCGCCAGGTGCGCCTGCAGATCGAGGAGGACCTGCGCCTCAACAAGATCAAGGGAACCGTCACCGGCCGCCCCAAGCACTACTACTCCATCTACCAGAAGATGATCGTGCGGGGTAAGGACTTCGACGACATCTACGACCTCGTGGCCGTGCGGGTCATCGTCGACACGATCCAGGACTGCTACGCGGTCCTGGGGGCCCTGCACTCGCGCTGGACCCCGATGTCCGGACGTTTCAAGGACTACATCGCCGTCCCCAAGTTCAACCTCTACCAGTCCCTGCACACGACGGTCGTGGGGCCCGACGGCAAGCCCGTCGAGATCCAGATCCGCACGCACGAGATGCACCGCATGGCGGAGTACGGCGTCGCGGCGCACTGGAAGTACAAGGAGGACCCCAACGCCAGCGGCCCGGCGCCCACGCGCGGCAAGGGCGAGGAGGACGCCGGCGAGATGGCGTGGCTGCGTCAGCTCGTCGACTGGCAGAAGGAGACGCAGGACCCCACGGAGTTCCTCGACTCCCTGCGCTACGAGATGGCCGGGACCCAGGTCTACGTCTTCACCCCCAAGGGCGACGTGCTGGCCCTGCCCAGCGGGTCCACACCCGTGGACTTCGCCTACTCCATCCACACCGAGGTGGGCCACCGGACCGTGGGGGCTCGGGTCAACGGTCGCCTCGTGCCCCTGGACACGCGCCTGGAGAACGGCGACAGCGTCGAGGTCTTCACCTCCAAGGCCCAGGGCGCGGGCCCGAGCCGGGACTGGCTCAGCTTCGTCGGCTCCAACCGCGCCCGCAACAAGATCCGCTCCTGGTTCTCCAAGGAACGGCGTGAGGAGGCCATCGAGGCGGGCAAGGCCTCGATCGCGCGCGCCCTGCGCAAGAAGGACCTGCCGATCCAGCGGCTCATGAACCACGAGACCCTCACCGACGTCGCCAAGACGCTCGACAAGAACGATATCGACGGCCTCTACGCCGCCGTGGGGGAGGGGCACGTCTCCGCCCAGCACGTCGTCGACACGCTCGTGTCGGCCCTGGGCGGGGAGGCGGGCACGGAGGAGACCCTCGCCGAGGGCGTCCTGCCGACGAAGGCTGCCCGCGTCCACCAGCGCGCGCGCTCCGACTCCGGCGTCGTCATCGAGGGTATGGACGAGGGAGACGTCTACGTCAAGCTCGCCCGCTGCTGCACCCCCATGCCCGGGGACCCGATCGTCGGCTTCATCACGCGCGGATCGGGGGTCTCCGTGCACCGGGCCGACTGCCAGAACGTCGAGCAGCTCCAGCGCGAGCCCGAGCGCATCGTCAGCGTCCGGTGGGCGGACCACGCCCAGTCCGCCTACCTCGTGCAGATCGACGTCGAGTCCCTTGACCGTGGCGGCCTGCTCGCCGACATCACGCGCGTGCTGGCCGACAACCACGTCAACCTCATCAGCGCCAACATCTCGACGAGCCGGGACCGGGTGGTCACCGGGCGCTTCGTCGTCGAGCTCGCCGCCGCCAGCCACCTGGACCACACGCTGTCCTCCCTGCGTCGCATCGACGGTGTCTTTGAGGCCCGGCGCTCGGTGTCCACCTCCAGACGTCAGGGCTGAGCCGGCGCGGCCCCCGGTACCTGGACCGGGCGGGGCTCGCGGGGCACGAGCGCGTCGATGAGGCGCCGTGCCCGAGGTCGGCCCCGGCAGGCGGAGCCGAGGCAGTGGGTCAGCGCCAGGTGCAGCTCCTGGTTGCCCACGCCCAGACAGCGTGCGGTCAGCAGCGCCTCCACGGCCCGGGCGGGCGCGGCGGTGCGCGCGAGGTCGACCGCCGCCCGCGCGGGGCTGAGCAGACGTACCCCGGCGATGGTGACGACGTCCTCGTCGGGAACCGCGCCCCGGAAGACGACGGTGTCCGGGCCGCTTCCGCAGCGCGAGGGGATGGTGAGGGCTAGACGGCTCGGCACACGGCCACCCGCGTGCACCCACAGCGCCGCCTCTGCGCAGACGACGGCGCTGCGGGGCACCCGCGGGGCGAGGGCGTGCGCGCGCTGGGACGGTGAGCGCAGCAGGTCCACGGGCACGCTCGCGCCCAGGACCGTGGCCAGGACCTGCGCGTCGAGCAGGCCGTCGCGCAGGACAGCGAGCTCGCCGGGACGCAGCGGCCCCAGGGCGGGGCGCGTGGGACGCAGGCGCGGAGCACGCAGCGCCGCGAGGGCCGAGGCCCTGGCACTGATGTTCCGGGCCGGGGCGCAGGCAGGAGAACGGGTCATGGCAGCATCCTGCTCCGGCGAGCCCCGTCGCACGAGAGCGCGACCCCCTCCTGTGGATAGACGCACCGGTCGGCGGGGCGGGCACGTCCGCGACGGGGTGGGCTCGAGACGGGGGTGGGCCCGTCACCTCACTGGTGACGGTCCCACCCCCGTGCGACGGTACCGGGTGCCCGGCGGACGCTGTCAGGCTCGGCTGGACAGACGCACCTGCTCCAGCCAGGCGCGTCGGGCCGTGAGAGCGGCCTCGGCCTCGGCGACCTTCTTGGAGTCACCGGCGCTGCGGGCGGCCTCGAGGTCGCGCTCGAGCTCGGCGATGGAGTCCTCAAGCTGGCCGGCCAGGCCCTCCGCCCGGGCCTTGGTCTCCGGGTCGCTGCGGCGCCACTCGGCGTTCTCCGCCTCGCGGACAGCGTCCTCGACGGCGCGCATACGTCCCTCGATGCGGCGCAGGGCCGCCCGCGGGACGCGACCCGCCTCCTCCCAGGCGTCCTGGATGGGGCGCAGCGCCTTCTTGGCGGCCTTGACGTCCTTGATGGGCAGCAGGGCCTCAGCCTTGGCGACGAGGCTCTCCTTGACCTTGAGGTTCTCGGCGTACTCGGAGTCCGTGGCCTCGTCCTTGGCGCGGCGCGCGTCGAAGAAGACCTGCTGGGCGGCGCGGAAACGGGCCCACAGGGCGTCGTCCTCCTTGCGGGAGGCACGCCCGGCCTTCTTCCACTCCTCCATGAGGGCGCGGTACTTGGCGGAGGTTCCCGCCCAGTCCGTGGAGCCGGAGAGCTCCTCGGCGCGCTTGATGAGAGCCTCCTTGGCCGCCTTGACCTGGGCCTGCTTGGCGTCGAGCTCGGAGAAGTACTGGCGGCGGTGGCGGTCGAAGGTGGTGCGGGCGTGGCTGAAGCGCTTCCACAGCCCGTCCTCGGTCGGACGGTCCAGGCGCGGGCCGCGGCGCTGGGCGCCCTTCCACCGCTCGAGCAGCTCGCGCAGCTCGGCACCCGAGCTCTTCCACTGCGTGCTGCCCGGGTCCTGGGCGGCGATGGCCTCGGCGCGCTCAACGAGCGCCGTGCGCTCCTTGAGCGCCTGCTCGCGGGCGGCGGCGCGCTCGGCGTTGACCGCCTCGCGGCGCTCGGCGGCGACGGTCTTGAGCGCCGCGAAGCGGGCGCGCAGCCCCTCCAGGTCGCCGACGGCGGCCGGCTCCTTGAGCGACTCCTCCAGGGAGGAGACCGTCGAGTCGATCTCACGCACGGACAGCTGGGGCAGACGGGTGGCGAAGAGGTCGACAGTGGCCTTGAGGTCGAGGAAGCGGCGCACGTAGAAGGCCAGGGCCTCGGCGACGGGCGCGTCGGGGAACTGGCCGACCTCGCGCTCGGTCTCGGCCTCCTGGACGTAGACACGGCCCTCGCCGTCGACACGGCCCCACTTGGCGGCGTCCATCGCCTCCTGGGGGTCGACCTCCGGCTCGGCCAGGGCGCTTGGGGCGGGGACGGGGGCCACGGGGGTCTCGTCTGCGGCCTCAGCGGTCCCGGCCTCAGCGGCGGGGGACTCGGAGGTCTCGGTGGGGGCGTCGGAGGTCTCGGTGGGGGCGTCGGAGGCCTCGGCGGGGGCGTCGGAGGCCTCGGCGGGGGCGTCGGAGGCCTCAGCGGCCTCGGTGGTCTCAGCGGTGTCAGGGGCGTCAGCGGCACCCTGGTCGGCGGTGGCGTCGACGGCCCCGGTGGGCGTCGGCTCGGACGTGGCGGTGGGCTCCAGGTCCACGACGCCCTCGGCGTCCGGCTGGGTCTGCTCAGTCACGGTGTGCTCCTTCATGGGTTGACGGGGTGGGACCCTGCGGTCCGTTCCGTTCGCGCCCGGTACGTGGCCGGGTGGTGGGTGCTGCCTCGGAAGGAGGCAGTGGCGCCGATTCTATGTGCTCACCGGTGCCGTGACGCCAGCCAACAGTCCCGGTCGTCCTGATAGTCTCGCCCTGTGATCGCGTGAGTCCACAGCCCCTCCGGTCCCGCTGTCCGGAGCCCGGCTGCCACCCAGCCCCGCCACCCCATGAGGAAGAGCTGCCGTGCCCGCGATCACCCTGAACGACCTCACCTTCTCCTACACGGCCGAGCCGTTGCTCGAGCACGTGTCCTTCACCGTCGTCGACGGCGAGCGCGCCTGCCTCGTCGGCCCCAACGGCTGCGGCAAGACGACCCTGCTCAGGCTGGTCGAGGGACAGCTCACCCCCGACAGCGGCACCGCCGTCGTCACCGGACTGGGTGAGGGCGGTTCCGGGCTGCGCCGGGCCCCCGACGTGCTGAGGATGACGGGGCGCGTCGGCGACTACCTCGATGCGGCGACGGCTGAGCTGCGCTGCCTGCCCGCCCGCTTCGACGAGGTCGCCACCGCCCTGTCCACGGACCCGTCGGCAGATGAGCACGCACGCCTGGTCCGCGAGTACGACCGGCTGCTGGCCGCCATGGACGCCGCAGACGTGTGGGCGCTGGAGGCACGCGTCCAGGAGACCCTGGCGGGTCTGGGCCTGGAAGCGCTCACCGGCACCACCGGGCGCGGGCGCGACCTGTCCACCCTCTCTCCGGGGCAACGTGGACGTCTTCAGCTGTGCGCGACGCTGCTGGCCTCGCCGTCGGCCCTCGTGCTGGACGAGCCCACCAACCACCTCGACGACGAGGCGGTCGCCTACCTGGCCGCGCTGCTGCGGGCGTTTTCCGGACCGGTACTGCTGGCCAGCCACGACCGGGCCTTCCTCGACGACGTCGCCACGGTCCTGCTCGACCTCGACACCGCCGCCTGGCAGGCGCTGGCGCGGGCCGAGGGCGGTGCCGTGACCGGAGTGCACCGCTGCGCGGGAACCTACTCGGACTACCTCGTGCTCAAGGCGGCCGCCCGCCGGGGACACGCCGCCCTGCACGCCGCCCAGCAGGAGGACAAGAAGGAGATCCGTGCCCACCGGCGCGCCAGCGAGGACATCGCGCGCGGCGGGGTGCGCCTGAAGGAGGCGGTCGGCAAGGAGAAGAAGTTCTTCGCCGACCGCGCCTCGCGGACCTTCTCCCGGCGCGCGCACCGCGACGACCGCCGGATGGAGGAGCTCGTCGCCCGCGAGGTGCGCAAGCCCCGCGAGTACCGTCTCGACCTCGACCTTCCTCCGGTCAGCCCCCGCGGAGGCCTGGCGCTGGCCGCGCGCGAGGCCGCGGTACCGGGCCGCCTCGCACCGGTGACCCTCGACCTGCGCCGCGGCGAGCACCTGCTGGTCACCGGCCCCAACGGCTGCGGCAAGACCACCCTGCTGCGCTGGGCCGCCACGGGCAGCGCCCCGACGCCCACGGCCACCGGCGCGCTCACCACCGACGGCGCTCTCGCCGTCGTCCCCCAGCGCCTGCCGCGCCCCGGCGACAAGGGGCTGGACGAGAGGACCTGGCGGGCCGGTATCGGCGAGCGCGGTGAGGGGATCCTCCACCCCTCCCTGTGGAGGCGGTGCGTGGGCGAGCTCTCCGCGGGAAACCAGCGGCGCGTCCAGCTCGCCCTCGCGGTGGCCGCGGAACCCGAGCTCCTCATCATCGACGAGCCGACCAACTACCTCGACCTGGACACGCTCGAGGCGCTGGAGCAGGCCCTGGCCCGCTGGGAGGGGACCCTGCTCGTGGCCAGCCACGACCGGTGGCTGGTGAGGCACTGGACAGGCCAGCGCCTCGAGATGGCGCCCGCGCGCGTGGCAGGATGAGGGGTCGTGCCCAGCCCCTCACCTGCGCCCAGCCCCTCGGTGCGGCGCCTCGGCCTGCTCGTGAGCCCGGACCCCCGTGACACCCCCGTCCGCCGCCCCCTGGTGCCGGCCGGCCCGGCCTGGTTCCCCGCCGTCATGGGCACCGGCATCCTCGCCAACACGCTCCAGCTGAGCAAGGGGGGCCTGCCCGGGGCCTGCCTCGCCGCCGTCGCGGTCCTGGCGCTGGCCTGGGCCCTCATGCTCGGCCTCACCGTCGGATACCTGCTCCGCCTGCGGCGTGAGCCCGGTCTGCTGCGCCGCGAGCTGTCCTCCCCGTTCTGGGGCACGGTCGCCATGGGGTGGATGTCCGTGGGCTCAGCCACCGGCGTCGTCACCGCCGCGCACTGGCCGCGGGCGGCCGGTGCCGCCTGGGCTGTCGACCTGGCACTGTGGCTCGCCGGGACCGCGGTGGGCCTGGCGGCAGAGGCCGGGTACCTGTGGCGCCGGGCCCACCGCACCGAGCAAGCCCCCTCCTTCGTCTCCTGCCTGGCGGTGCTCGCCCCCATGGTCTCCTCCACCGTCGGCGCCGTCCTCAGCGAGCACCTGGATATGCCCTGGCGCGGCCCGGTCCTCGCGGTCTCCGCCCTGTGCTGGCTCGTGTCCCTCGTCCTGGGCTGGCTCATCTTCGTGCCCGCCTACGCCCGGACACTGCGCCACGAGCCCCTGCCGCTGGCGCTCAGTGCCTCAGCCGTCATCCCGCTGGGCATCGTGGGCCAGTCCGTGGCGGGCGCCGTCGCCATCGCCACCCAGGCGCAGGACCTGCTTGCCGACGGCGCCGCACGCCTGGCGCTGGGCGCCGCCCACGCCTGGGGGTGGGCGATGCTGCTGCTCGGCGCGCCGATGATCGCCTGGGGCGCGCTCGTCTACCTGCGCGGGCTCGCACGGCGCATGCCCTTCACCCCCGGCTGGTTCGCGGCCACCTTCCCCATCGGCACCCTCGCGCTCGGCGGGATCCTGCTGGGGCGCTCGACGGGGGCGGGGGCCGTGACCTGGATGGGGCAGGCGGCGGTGCTCGTCCTCGTCGGCACCGTGACGCTCGGTCTGTCGGGCGCGGTCCTGCGCCTGGCGCGTGAGCCCCGTCAGACCCGGGCGACGACCCTCAGCCACCCGTGACGCGGGTGACGGTCGGCCTCGACGCTGCTGAAGCCGGCCTCCTCGCAGGCGGCGCGCAGGGCCTCGCCGTCGAGGAGGTTCATGCCGAACCTGCGGGCCAGGCGGTCGGCGGAGCGCTGATCGACCACCTCGTTGACGATGACGAGACGGCCGCCCGGGCGCAGCACCCGGTGCACCTCCGTGAGACCGGCCACCAGGTCCGGCCAGAAGTAGACCGTCTCGAAGGCCGTGGCCACGTCGAAGTAGCCGTCCGGGAAGGGCATGTCCTCCACGCTGGCCTCAACCGCCCGCAGGCGCCCGGACTCGACGGCGTCGGCGCAGAGCCTGCGCGTGTGGACCAGGGCCGTGGACGAGTGGTCGACGGCCCCGACCTCGGCCTTCGTCGCCCGCAGGAGCCGGTGGGTGGTGGCTCCACCACCGCAGCCGATGTCCAGTGCCCGGTCCTGCTCGCCGACCCGCGCCGCCTGCAGGCCCCAACGGTGCAGACCACGGTGCGCGAGGTTCATGGACATGAGGGCCAGGTGCCCGCGGAGGTTCGCCCCGGGGAAGCCGAAGCCGGAAGGAGTGGTCGTGCTCATAAGCAGCATGGTGCGTCACCGGCGGTTTCGGCGCACCCAGTGTCAGAAACCTGCGGGTGTTGCCGCTGTTGTCGCGGTCGCCTTCCACGTGCTTCAGCAGGAGCGCACACGCTGATCCTCTCCCGCGGCTGGGCGGGCTCGGCGGCTGTGCCTGCCCCGCTAGGCTGGAGGCATGATCCTTGAGCGCACTCTCGCTGCCGTCTTCGGAGCCAACTGCTACGTCCTGGCTGCGGGGCCCGGCCGGCCGGCCGTCGTCGTCGACCCGGGAGCCGGTGCGGTCCGTGGGGCGATGGCGCTGCTGCGCTCGAACCACCTGAGCCTGGGGGCGGTCCTGCTCACCCACGGCCACGCCGACCACGTGTGGGACGCGCAGCGGCTCATCGACACCGCCCACGCCGCGGGGCTGCTCGCCTGCGACGACGCCGTCACGGTCCCCGTGTACGTGCCCGAGCCGGACCGTTACCGTCTTGACGACCCGGACACGACAACGGGTATCCGCGCGGGCGGCATGGGCTTCGCCGAGATGGCCGGCTCGCCGTGGCTGGCGCCGAGGGACCTGCGTGTCTTCCCCGCCGAGGGATTCAGCCGCGCCTTCGAGGTCGTGCCCGGGGTGGGGGTGCAGGCGGTGGCGGCACCGGGGCACACGGAGGGCTCGTCGCTGTTCTTCCTCAACGCCCGTCTGGGCGACAACGACCTGCTCTTCGAGGCGGAGGTGCTTGACGACCCCTCGACGGTCGAGGAGCGGGACTACCTCGTGGCCCTGTCCGGGGACGTGGTCTTCAAGGGCAGCGTGGGGCGCACGGACCTGCCCGGCGGCGACCAGGTGCAGATGTGGGCGACGCTGCGGCTGCTGGCCAGCGTCGTCAACCCCGAGACGGTGCTGCTGCCCGGGCACGGCGCCGTGACGACCATGGAGCACGAGCACCACGGCAACCCCTACCTGGCCGAGGCCAAGGTCCGCGGGGGGGACCGGCAGGCTTGAGCGCAGCCAGGCCGGGGCGGGCACGGCGCACAACCACAGGGGGCCTGAGCGGAGCCAGGCCGGGGCGGGCGGTGCGTTGACACTCACGTCGCGGTCGTATCCGGCGGTCGCGTCGGCGTCTCAGTCGCGTGACACAATGCCCGCATGTCATCAGCACAGGCACGAGCAGCGCAGTCCTCCCTCTCCGGCTTCCCCGAGTGGCTCCCTGCGGGCCGTCTCGTCGAGCAGGCCTTCATCGACCAGCTGCGCCGTACCTTCGAGCTGCACGGCTTCTGCGGCATCGAGACCCGGGCCGTCGAGCCCCTGGCCCAGTTGACGAAGAAGGGCGAGACCTCCAAGGAGGTCTACCTGCTCTCGCGCCTGCAGGCGGACCCGGAGGACCGCGACGCCGCCGACCCGGCGAAGCAGCTGGGTCTGCACTTCGACCTCACCGTCCCCTTCACCCGCTATGTCGTGGACAACGCGGGCGTGCTCACCTTCCCCTTCAAGCGCTACCAGATCCAGAAGGTCTGGCGGGGCGAGCGTCCCCAGGAGGGCCGTTTCCGCGAGTTCTACCAGGTGGACATCGACGTCGTCGGGGACGGCGCCCTGCCGTTGCACTACGACGTCGAGGTGCCGCTCATCATGAGCGAGGCGCTGGGCGCCCTGCCGATTCCGCCGGTGACGATCCACGTGTCCAACCGCAAGGTCGCCCAGGGCTTCTACCAGTCCGTCGGCATCGGGCAGGACCAGCTCACTGAGGTGCTGCGCGTCGTGGACAAGATCGACAAGATCGGTCCCGAGGCGGTCGCCTCCGAGCTCGTGGAGACGGTCGGCACCACGGCCGCGCAGGCACAGGCGGCCCTGAGGCTGGCGACGGTCACCGGCGAGGACCCGGCCGCGGTGCGTGAGGCGGTACTGGCAGCCCTGGAGGGCGCTGAGCCGCACGAGCTGCTGCTCACGGGCCTGGACGAGCTCACCGGTCTGCTGGAGGCGGCCGGGCGGCGCCGCCCCGGGGCGATCATCGCGGACCTCAAGATCGCCCGCGGCCTGGACTACTACACGGGCACGGTCTACGAGTCCTTCATGGCCGGTGCCGAGGACCTGGGCTCGGTGTGCTCGGGCGGTCGCTTCGACAACCTCGCCACCAACGGCAAGCGCACCTTCCCGGGTGTGGGGATCTCCATCGGCCTGTCCCGGCTGCTTTCGCGCGTGCTGGCGGACGGGCTCGTCGAGGTCACGCGCCCCGTGCCCACGGTCGTGCTCGTGGCCGTCGTCGACGAGGAGCACCGCGGCGCCTCCGACGCCGTCGCCGACGCCCTGCGCCGTCGGGGTATCGCCGCCGACGTCGCTCCCACGGCCGCCAAGTTCGGCAAGCAGATCAGGTTCGCGGACAAGCGCGGCATCCCCTTCGTGTGGTTCCCGGGAGCCGAGGGTGAGGAGGACTCCGTCAAGGACATCCGCTCCGGTGAGCAGACGACGGCGCAGGCCTCCACCTGGTGGCCGGCCGACGAGGCCGACCTCGCCCCGCGCCTGCGCGCGGTCGGCGAGGTCGATGAGCAGGGCTGAGCGGTGAGCGCGGGCAGCGGGGCGGCCCGCAGCGCTGAGGACGCCCTGCGGCGCCTCCAGGATGACCTCGCCGCCCTCGGACTGCCGTACGCGCTGGCAGGCGCACAGGCGGCCACCCGCACCGCCCGGATGGTGCACGACCAGCTCGGTGACTACGTCCTGCCGCGCCTGAGCGCGATGGACGCGCCCCTGCTGGCCGTCGTCGGCGGCTCGACGGGGGCGGGCAAGTCCGCCCTCGTGTCCGCCCTCGTGCGCCGCCACGTGACGGTCTCCTCAGCGATCCGCCCGACGACCCGCCGCCCTCTGCTGCTGCACGCCACGGGTGACGGCCCCTGGTTCGACGACGGCCGGGTGCTGGGATCGCTCGCCCACGTGCGCGTCACCGAGGACGCGCCACCCACCGCGGCCGGGGCGAGCACGCCCCGCGAGGTCGAGATCCGTGCCTGCTCCAGTCTGCCGCAGGGGCTGGCGGTCCTGGACGCCCCTGACGTGGACTCGGTCGTCGACGAGAACCGTGAGCTCGCCGCCACCCTCCTGGCAGCCGCGGACCTGTGGGTCTTCGTCACCACGGCCGCCCGCTACGCCGACGCCGTCGCCTGGGAGCACCTGCGTGCCGCCGCAGCACGTGACGTCGTTGTCGCCGTCGTCCTTGACCGGGTGCCGGTGGGGGCCGCTGAGGCGGTCACGGCCGACCTGCGTGCTCGCCTGGACGCGGCCGGGCTCGCCACCGCCCCGGTCTTCCTCGTTCCCGAGACCGCCTTCGACGCCCACGGCTTCCTGCCGGACGAGCACGTCGCCCCGCTGCGCCACTGGCTGGGAACCCTCGCCGCGGACGCCGCCGCGCGTGGGGACGTCGCCCGCCGCACCCTCGCCGGGGCTCTGGCCTCCGCCCTGGAGGGCACGGACGGCCTGCTGACGGCGCTGCGCTCCCAGGAGGCCGAGCGCCACGACCTGGCGGCGCGAGCCGGAGCAGCGCACGCCGACGCCCTGGAGCGGGTCACCGCCGCCACCCGGGACGGTTCCCTGCTGCGTGGTGAGGTCCTCGCCCGCTGGCAGGAGCTCGTCGGCACCGGAGAGCTCCTGCGCGGGCTTGAGTCACAGGTCGGCCGCCTGCGGGACCGCCTGACCTCTGCCCTGCGGGGGCGCCCCGCCCCGGCGGACCGGGTCGAGCAGGCCATCGAGTCCTCGCTGACGACCCTGCTCGTGAGCGAGGCCCAGAGGGCGGCACTGGAGGCCGAGCGGGCCTGGCGACGTGCCGGGTCCGCCGAGGAGCCCCTGGCCGCGGCGCTGGCCGCGCTGCCCACCCAGGCCGAGCGCGCACGAGCCGCCGAGGCCCTCGTGCGCGACTGGCAGGGTGACGTCCTGGCCATGGTGCGCTCGGAGGGGGCGGACAAGCGCATGACGGCCCGCCTGCTGTCCCTGGGGGTCAACGTCGTCGGCGTCGCCCTCATGGTCCTCGCCTTCGCATACACCGGGGGACTGTCCGGCGTGGAGGTCGGGATCGCGGGCGGCACCGCGGTCGTCGCCCAGCGGCTGCTGGAGGCGGTCTTCGGCGACCAGGCGATGCGCGAGCTCGCCGCACGCTCGCGCACCGCCCTCGGAGCTCGCGTCACCGCCTTCCTCGACGAGCAGGAGGACGTGTTCCGGTGTGTGCTGCCCGAGCCGTCCCCCGGTGGTGAGCAGCTGGCGGTGCACCTGCGTGAGGCCGCCGACGCCGTCGGGCTGCTCACCGGGCAGGTGACACGATGAGGGCGGGCCCCGCCGAGACCGCCGGCACCGCCCCGGACCCGCTCGGCCTTCTCGCCGAGCTCGCCGAGATCGGTGAGGGCACCCTTCCCGCTCAGGTGCTGGAGGCCGCCCGCAGCCTGGTCGAGCGTGCCGGGCAGCGTCGGCTCATCGCGCCGGGCGTGCAGGTGGTGGCGCTGCTGGGCGCCACGGGCTCAGGCAAGTCGAGCCTCTTCAACGCGATCTGCGGTGCGCAGCTGGCACGCACGGCGGTGACCCGGCCGACGACGAGCCGGCCGCTGGCGGCCGTGCCCGCCTCGCCCTCACCCGAGGTCCGCTCCGGTGTCGCCAGGCTCCTGGACTGGCTGGGGGTCGACGAGCGCGTCCAGCTGCCCGAGACACCCTCGTGGGGGCCCGCCGCGGTCGGCGTGGGGGAGAGCACCGTCCTGCTGGACCTGCCGGACATCGATTCCGACACCCGGGCCCACCGCGCCGTCGCCGAGCGCCTGGCGGGCCTCGTCGACGTCCTCGTATGGGTCCTGGACCCGGAGAAGTACGCCGACGCCGTCATCCACCACGAGTTCCTCGCGCCGATGGCCGAGCACGCCGCCGTCACTGTCGTCGCCCTCAACCAGGTCGACCGCCTGGACGAGCACGACCGCCGGCAGGCCGCTGAGGACCTCAGCCGCCTGCTGGCCCGAGAGGGACTGGCGCAGGTCGGGGTCCTTGAGGTCAGTGCCCGCACCGGCCAGGGCGTGCAGGAGCTGCGCGGACGCATCCGCGACGTGGCCGCTGCCGAGGACGCCAGCCGTGCGCGCCTGGCCGCGGACGCCAGGACCCTGGCGGCCCGTGCCCTGGAGGAGCTGGCGGCACCGGCCCCAGCACCGGGCGGCGCGCGGGCGGACGAGGGGCTGGACGCCCTTGAGCGGGCAGCGCTCCTCGCGGCGGGCACGGACGAGGTGGCTGAGGCGGTTGCCGTGTCCATGAGGCTGGAGGCCGCCCGCCGGGTCGGCTGGCTGCCGGTGCGCTGGCTCTCGCGCCTGCGCAGGGACCCGTTGCGCGCCCTGCACCTGGGGGCCGATGTCCGCGCCCGGCGGCGCTCGTCGGCCGACGGCGAGGCCCCGGTGGCGCGCACGAGCCTGCCGGCGCCCAGTGCCTCCGCCGACGCCGCCCTACACGCCGCGGTGCGCACCTACGCGGCCGGCCGCACCCGCCACCTGCCCGCCGAGGCCCAGGACCGGGCCGTGCAACGCGTCGAGGGCCGGGCCGAGCGTCTCGGTGACCGCATGGACGCCGCCGTCGGGCGCACGGACCTGGAGCAGGCCCTGCGCCCGCGCTGGTGGGGCGTGGCGAACGCCCTCCAGGTGGTTCTGGTGCTGACAACGCTCGTGGGAGTGGGCTGGCTTGCCGCCCTGCACGTCATCAACCGCTTCCTGCTGCTGGACGTGGAGCCGCCGCGCTGGGGCCTGGTGCCCTGGCCGACCCTGCTCCTGCTGGGTGGGCTGGTCCTCGGACTCGTGCTCGGGCTGGCGGGCACGGCAGCCGCACGTGCCGGGGCGCGTCGTCGGCGCCGTCGGGTGGGGCTGCGTCTGCGCCGGGCGGTGAGAGAGGTGCTCACGCAGTGCCTCGTGGAGCCTCTGGACGACGAGCTGGAGCGCGCCAGCCGGGTGCGGGCCCTGCTTGAGGACCTGCGCGCCCCGGCCGCTGTGCGACGGTGAGCGCAGGCAGCGCGGGCGCTACCGGTGCTCAGGACGTCTCAGGAGCCGGTGCGTCCGATGAGGCGGGAGGCCGGGACACGGGGACCGGGTCGAGGGCCTCGACGGCCTCGGCGAGGGAGGAGCCCAGACCGTCGTACATGTTGATGACGATGTCGACGCCGCGGGCACGCATCTGCTCGGCCTCGTCGTCGTAGCCGGCGATGGCGATGATGCGGCCGGTGAAGGCCGAGCGGCCGAGCCACTCGATGACGTGGAGGTTCGCGCCCGGGTCCGGCATGGCCAGCACGGCCTTGGTCGCGTGGACGGCGTCCAGACGCTCCCAGAACTCCTGGTCGGTGGCGTCCGCCTCGAGGATGTTGTATCCCTTGGCCTTGAGCTGCTCGACCTTGGCGGCGTCGTTGTCGATGCCGAGAACCCCGTGCGCTCCGTCGGCGTACAGGCGCCCGTAGGTGGCGCGGCCGATGCGTCCCATGCCGAAGATGACGGTCTGGACCCCGGTGAGGTCGAGGGGCCTCTCCTCGGGGTGGAGCGTGTGGTACGGACGGTGGGGGATGAGGTGGGTGACCCAGGTGATGAGGGCGGCGGGACGCCGGTTGACGACGGCGGACAGCACGAAGGACAGGGCCAGGGCGAGAGACACGGCGGCCGTCCAGCCGCTGCCCAGGACGCCGTTCTTGACGGCGACGGCGACGACGATGAGCGCGAACTCGGAGTAGGCGGTCATCGCCAGGCCTGCCAGGGCACTCGTGCGCCGTCGCATGCGCAGCACGCGCACCGTCACCGTGTACACGACGGCGCGCAGCGGCACGAGGACGAGCAGGACGCCGGCGAGCACGAAGGCCCCGGTTCCGGGAATGCCGTCCATGCCGATGGACAGGAAGAAGCCGACGAGGAGCAGCTCCTTGATGGTGAACAGGGCGCTGGAGAGCTCCTTGGCGGCCGGGTGTGAGGCCATGAGGGCCCCCATGATGAGGGCGCCGAGGTCACCGTCGACCCCCAGGGCGTCGAAGAGGGCGTATCCCGGCAGGAGCGCGACCGCGATACCGAAGAGGGTACGCATCTCCCGGTGGTCGATCCGGTCGAGGATCCTGCCCAGGACCTTGGCGCCGGGCAGCAGCAGGACGAGAGCCAGCGCCCACGGGCTCGGGGTCTGGCCGGAGGTGAGGGTGAGGTAGGCGACGGCGGCGATGTCCTGGACGACGAGCACGCCGATGGCGATGCGCCCGTACAGCGATCCGGCGTCGTCACGCTCCTCCAGGAGCTTGATGACGACGACCGTGGAGGAGAAGGACAGGGCGAAGCCGAGGAGCAGCACGCCGGTGGGGGTGATCGTGTCGACCTGGACACCGAGCAGGAGCAGCCCGCCGATGACGGCCGAGCTGAGGCCGGTGAGCACGAGCATCGTGATGGTGGCGGTGCCGACGACCTCGCGGCGCAGGAGGGTGCGTAGGTCAAGCTTGAGCCCGATGGTGAACAGGAGGACGGCGACGCCGACGTCGCCCATGGCGTCGACAGCCGGCAGCGCCGGAAGGTCGGAGGATCCGATGACGAAGCCTGCGAGCAGGAAGCCCACGAGCGGGGGCAGGCGCAGCAGGGTCGCGGTGAAACCGAAGAAGACGACGGCGAGGAGGTAGAGGGCTGGGGTCACAGGTATGCCTCTCATGCCGGGCTCGGTGTCTGCGGTGCGGGGTGTCAGCTCGCGCAACAACGTACCTACCCGGGGTATTCCCGGGGTGGCCGAACCGCTGCCCCCAGCGCCTCGCGGGGGCAGGCCGTGACGGTGGTGGGGCCGGCACCCGAAGGCACCGGCCCCACCACCGTCAGGTCATGTCACTCACCAGCGCTGGCCGCCGTCGTTGTCGCGCCCACCGCGGAAGCCACCGCGGTCGTTGTCGCGACGGAAGCCACCGCGCTCACCATCGCGTCGGAACCCGCCGTGCTCGCCGTCGCGCCCGCCA
>CALEXZ010000027.1 GCA_937926195.1 uncultured Actinomyces sp. | reverse complement strand
AAGCACCTGGAGGGCCTGGCCCAGCACAAGGACAGGGCCGAGATCGTCGCCTTCTGCGACTACGAGATCGACAGGGCGGAGAAGGCCCGCGCCGCGCACGGCTCGGCCGACTCCTACGCCTGCACCGACTACAAGCGGGTCCTGGCGGACGAGTCCATCGACGTCGTCCACGTGTGCACGTGGAACGCCAACCACTGCGAGATCACCTGCGCGGCCCTGGAGGCGGGCAAGCACGTGCTGGTGGAGAAGCCCATGGCCGTCACCGGCGCCGACGCCCGCAAGATGCGCGACACCGCCGAGCGCACCGGCAAGAAGCTCTCCGTCGGCTTCCAGTACCGCCAGCGCCGCGAGTACCAATTCCTGCGCAAGCTCGTCGACCGGGGCGCGCTCGGCGAGATCTACGCCGCCAAGGCCCACGCCGTGCGCCGCCGCGGGGTGCCCATCTGGGGCGTGTTCACCGACAAGGAGAAGCAGGGCGGCGGCCCGCTCATCGACCTGGGCGGCCACGCCATCGACATCGCCCTGTGGATGATGGGCAACTACGACGTCGCCTCGGTGACCGGCGTGGTCAACTACAAGCTCGCCGACAAGCCCGAGGGCAATATGGGCGGGGAGTGGGACCCGGCCGCCTACGAGGTGGAGGACTCCGCCTTCGGCTTCGTCACCTTCAAGAACGGCGCCTCCCTGTTCGTCGAGGCCTCCTGGGCCCTGAACGTCCAGGACTCCCGCGAGTGCTGCGTGACCCTGTGCGGCACCGAGGCCGGCGCGGACACCATCCAGGACCCCGACGGCGGCTCCGACCTGGTCGTCACGGTCAACCGGGCCGAGGGCGGCGAGCTGGTCAAGACCCGCCCCGAGAAGGGCGCCGCCTACTTCGGCGCCGGCGGCGACGCCATGACCGGCTTCCAGTACATGGGCGGGCTCGAGGCGGGCCTGTGGCTCGACGCCATCCTCAATGACACCGAGCCCTACGTCACTGCCGACCAGGCCGTCGTCGTCACCGAGATCCTCGACGCCATCTACACCTCCGCCGCCCAGGGCGGCAAGCCGGTCCACTTCGACTGAAGCATCCCGGTCCGGCGCCCGTCGTCGGACCCCGCCGCGCCGCACCGGCCGGCCCCGTTCCACGGCCGATCCGACGGGCAGCACCAGGTTCGGCCCCGGTCCCACCGCGGGGCCGGGGCCGAACCCTCCGCGGAGCCAGGGCCGAGCCCGATGCCCGCCGCGGCGCCGAGCCCCGTGCCCGGTGCCACTCCCACCACCCGGAAACCACACCCACCGCACTCAGAGAACCGCACTCGGAGAGGAGCGCGCCCATGACCCGGATCAAGCGCGGTGTCAGCCTCTACTCGTACCAGCACGAGTACGCCCACGGCACCTTCACCCTTGAGGACGCGATCGCCGCAGCCGCCAAGGAGGGCGCGCTCGGCATCGAGACCCTCGGCGAGCAGATGATCCCCGGCTTCCCCTTCCCGGGCCAGCCGGACCTGCCCGACTCCTTCTACGCCCAGTGGAAGGAGCTCATGGACACCTACGGCACCACGCCGACCGTCCACGACATGTTCCTCGACACCAAGCGTTACAAGGACCGCCTGCTCAACCTCGACGAGATGGTCCAGTCCCTCCACCGGGACATCCGCCACACCGCCAAGCTCGGAGCCCAGGGCATCCGCATCATCGTCAACACCCCGCCCGAGGTCGTTGAGGCCGCCGCCCCCTACGCGGCCGAGCACGGCGTGTGGATGGGCGTGGAGATCCACTCTCCGTACTCCTTCGACGACGACTGGATCAAGCGCCACCTTGAGGTGGCCGAGCGCGTCGGCACGGACGTCGTCGGCTGCGTGCCCGATATGGGCATCTTCGTGCACCGGCTGCCCCGGGTCGTCATCGAGCGCGCCCTGCGCGACGGCGCCGACCCCGACACCGCCCGCGAGATCGTCGAGACCTACAACTCCCACGGCGACACCCAGGGACTCTTCGACCGCTTGGAGAAGGCGGGCACCGACCCCGTCACCCTGGGCCTGGCCCGCAACGGCGTGCACATGATCGCCCAGCCGGTCGACACCCTGCGCGGCCACGCCGAGCTCATCAAGCACATCCACGCCAAGTTCTACGAGATGCACCCGGTCGAGGGCTTCGACTACTGGCACGAGTACTCCATCCCGTACCACGAGATCGTCCCCGTCCTCGACGAGATCGGCTTCGACGGCTACCTCTCCAGCGAGTACGAGGGCAACCGCCACATCGAGGACGTCGAGACCGTCGACTCCGTCACCCAGGTCGCCGCCCACCAGGGCATGCTCGCGGCCCTGCTCGCGGCCCTCACCAGCAAGGAGAACTGAGCCATGTTCGACGAGATGATCATCCGTGAGGGCAGCGTGAGGAACGTCGTCGCCGACGACGGCACCGTCACGGGCTTCTCCTTCGAGACCCACATGCCCTACTACCGCGGCCTGGGCCTGTCGATGGTCGAGGTCCCCGAGGTGCGCGTCGACGGCGTCGCCGTGAGCGAGGAGAACCTGCGCCTGACCTACCGGGGCGTCACCCGCACCTTCGCCGAGCTCGCCGACGTGAGCGACGTGCGCTGGGAGCTGCGGACCTTCGCCACCATCACGGTCCTGCGCGAGGGCGGACTGTCCGACGGCGAGCACGAGCTCTTCGTCAACCTGCGTCTGCGCGTGTCCTACCTGCCCTTCCTGTCCGAGAACCGCTACACGCGCACGGTCACCGTCGCCGGCTGAGCGCGCCGCCCCACACCCTCGTCCACCGCAACCAGAAAGGGGCACCCATGCCCACCAAGTTCATGAAGCTGGGCTTCGACGCGCAGGTGCTGCGAAGCCTGAGGAACAAGGAGGACGGCTACGTCCTCGAGGTCGGCCTCAACTACTACCGCGGCACTCCGATCTCCGCCGTCGAGCGCCTGGAGCTGAGCGTCGACGGCGAGCGCGTCGACGACGACCGCCTCCTCGTCGAGATCAACGGCAAGTTCCTGCGCCTGTACGAGGTCCCCCTCGCCCACACCGAGTACTGGGGCGTCAAGACCCCCATCCGCCTGCACGTCCTCGGCGCCCCGCTGGCCGCTGGCGAGCACGAGGTCGACCTCGTGTGCGAGGCCCGCGTCGTCTACATGCAGTTCGCGCCCGGAGTCTTCGGCATGTTCGACGCCTCCGCCACCGTGACCCTGACCGTCTCCGAGAGCTGAGGAGTGACCCCCCCATGGCAACGATCAAGGGCATCGAGCAGGGCATCTCCTGCTACAGCTACACCGAGCAGTTCATCAAGAACGACGACTGGACGATCGACACGGTCTTCGCCCACGTCGCCGCCCAGGGCGTCACCAAGGTCGAGCTCGTCGGCGCCCAGACCTTCCAGCAGTACCCCGTCCCGCGCGAGGACGAGATCCAGGCCGTGCTTGAGGCCTCCCGCACCCATGGCGTCGAGGTCTACTCCTACGGCGGCTACGTGGACCTCGGGCGGGTCACCGGCCACGCCATGAGCCGTGAGGACATCCTCTCCGACATCCGCCTCGACATCATGACCGCCCGCAGGCTCGGCGCCACGTTCCTGCGCGCCACCGGCTTCGGCCCGGACCTGGCCGAGGCCGTCAACGCCATCGGCGAGGAGTACGGCATCCAGATCGGCTTCGA
>CALEXZ010000026.1 GCA_937926195.1 uncultured Actinomyces sp. | reverse complement strand
CCGACCAGCTCGGCCAGGGCAAGGAGAACGCCCGCACCTTCCTCAAGGACAACCCGGAGCTCGCCGACGAGATCGAGAACAAGATCCTCGGCCTGCTGGGCATCGGGGAGGCCGGGCGCAAGGCCAAGGAGGAGGCCCAGGCCGCGGCTGAGGCCGCTGCCCAGGCCGCGCCAGCCCCTGCGGCCACGAAGCCCGCGGCGAGCAGCACCACCGCCCGTAAGCGCAAGAAGGCGGCGGCCCCGGAGGCCGATGCCGCCTTCGGTGAGGACGCCGGCGGCTTCTGATGGCCTGGCTGACTCCTGACGAGCACCAGCAGCAGGTCGAGGCGGCGCGGGACCTGGTCCTGCGGCGCCTCGACCGCTCTGCGGCCCCTCGTGCCGCCCTCGCCGCGCTCCTGGAGCGCAAGGGGACGCCTCCGAACGTCGCCCAGGAGGTGCTTGACCGTCTTGAGGAGACCGGGGTCGTCGACGACACCGCCTACGCCGAGCTCCTGGCACGCACCCGCTTCGCCGAGAAGGGCGCCGCACGGCGGGCCATTGCCGACGAGCTGCGCCGCAAGGGCCTCGGTGAGCAGGACGTCGCCTCGGCGCTCGGGCAGATCGGTGCCGACGACGAGCTGGCGGCGGCGACGGCCATCGCCGCCAAGAAGCTCGCCGCCACCGCGGGACTCGATCCCGTGGTGCGCCGCCGACGCACCTTGGCGACCCTCGGACGCAAGGGCTACTCGATGGAGGTGTGTGCTCACGCGCTCGAGCGGGCTCTGGCCCAGGAGGACGCCGACGCACTCTCCTGAGCCAGGGTCCGCTGCAGTTCGTGGTGCTGGGCCTTGCGCATGAAGCCCTCCGACGGCGCGCTGGTCTCGGGACCCGCTTGAGACGCGCCGTGTCAGACCAGAGACGTTTCCTCGCCCTCGCGGGCCACGGCCACCGCGGCGCTCACCCGGCGGTGGGCCTGCCAGATCTCCTCGGGAAGCCCCTCGAACTGGCTCAGGTGCTCCTCGCGCAGAGCGATCTCCTGTGACCAGCGCTCCAGGTCGATCTCGAGCAGCCGGTCCAGGTCCTCGCGCGAGCCCTCAAAGCCCTCGAGGTTGATCTCCTCGGGCAGTGGCACGATGCCGACGGGGGTCTGACGTCCCTGGGCGCGGCCCTCCTTGAGGTCGATGAGCCACAGCAGGGCCCGCAGGTTCTCCCCGTAGCCCGGCCACAGGAAGTGGCCGTCCTCGGGGTCGCGCTGGAACCAGTTGACGTGGGCGAAGACGGGCTGGTGCTCGGCCTCGCCCAGGACGGTGAGCCAGTGGCGTGCGTAGGTGCCCTCGGGGAAGGACATGAAGGGGCGCATGGACATGGGGTCGTAGCGCAGCCGTCCCTCGGTGCCCTCGGCCGCGAAGGTCGCCTCTGCGCCCAGCGTCAGCCCGTCGTAGACGCCCTCGGCCAGGTCGGTGATGGCGCGGATGAGGGGCTCGCGGTCGCGGCAGCGGCCGCCGAAGATGATGGCGTCGATGGGCACGCCCTCGGCACGCTCGTAGTCCTCGGCGATGTTGGGCACCACCGACAGGCGGGCCGTGAAGCGCGAGTTCTTCTGGCTCCACAGGTCGGCGTCCTCACCGGAGCGCTGGTGCTCGGCGGGGCGCTCGCCGATGGGCGCGTCGCGCCAGTCACGCCAGCCCTCGACGTCCTCGGGGTAGTCGGGGGTCTTGCCCTCCCACCACAGCTCGTGGGTGTGCTCGTGGTGCGCGACGTTGACGAAGAGCGTCCCCGTGCCCTCGGCGACGGCGTGCATGGCGTTGGGGTTGGACTCCCAGTTCGTGTCCTTGGCGACGCCGAAGGTGCCGTACTCGGGATTCATGCCGTAGACACGCCCGTCCTTCTCATCGACGCGCAGCCACACGATGTCGTCACCGTAGAAGTCGACCTCGTAGCGCTCGCCGAGGGCGGCGGGCGGCAGCATCATGGCTAGGTTCGTCTTGCCGGAGGCGGAGGGCATGCCGCCGCACACGTGGTAGACGCGGCCGGTCTCCTTGTCCCGGATCCCGATGAGCATGAACTGCTCCGCCATGAAGCGCCCCGAGGACCAGCCGTCGTAGGAGCCCTGGCGCAGCCCGTGGGCGATCTTGCCCAACAGGGCGTTGCCGCCGTAGGCGGAGCCGAAGTGCAGGATCTCACGGCGGTCGGCGATGGTGGCGAACAGGCGCCGGTCCTCCTCGGTGCCCTGGCCCAGAGCGTCCAGATCGCCGGTGGCGTGGACGGCGCGCACGAAGAAGGCGGGGTCCTCCAGGTCGTTGAGGTACTGCGCTCCCACCCGGGCCATGCGCAGCATCTGGAGCACGACGACGCGGTTGTCCGTCAGCTCCACGCCCACGGCCCAGCGCCGCAGCGGGGATCCGGGCGGCGCCATGAGGTAGGGCACGACGTACATCGTCCTGCCGGTCATGGCGCCGCTCATGCGTGTGACCTGCTGGGGGCGGACCTCCTCGGCGTGGCGCCAGTTGTTGTAGACGCCCTTGTCGGCGGGGTCGTGGGTGGCCACGACTGTGCGCTCCTCGGAGCGGGCGGTGTCCTTGGGGTGGCTGTGGGCGAGGTAGCGGTCGTGACCGGCCTCGATGATCTCGCCGTCCGCCAGGGCCTCGGACAGCAGGCGCGCGTCGTCGTCGGAGCCGATCACCTCGATGTGGTCAGGGGTCAGCACGTGCGACCACTCGGCGACGAACTCATGGACGTGGGGGTTGGTCAGTCCGGCCCGCGACAGGGCCGAGGAGGAGTGAGTCACAGGATCTCCAATCGTGATGGGGCGGCAGCGGAGGGTGTTACCGACCGGGGTCTGTAGTGCTCGGGAAGGAGCCTACCCAAAGATTAGGGTGTACGAAATCCTGAGATATTACTGTGAGTGAAGGTGTGGGGCTTGCCGTGGGGCCGTCGAGGCGGACGATCTGCGCGTCATGAGCGGGATCACCGAAGCCCGGAGCGTCCAGGGCCCTCCTGGTTACGCTTCCCCCATGACCGAGGACACGGGCACGCCCCGGAGCACCAACGCCCCCGGTGCCGACAGCGCCACCAGCACCACCAGCGCCGACGGCGTCATCGACGCCCCCGTCGGCATCCTCACCGACGCAGACAGCGCCGTCACCATGACCGAGCTGGCGCAGCGGGCCGGGATCAGCCCCCGGCACCTCGTCCCCTACGGCCGGGACGTGGCCAAGATCGACCTGGACGTCCTGCGGTGCGACGGCGCAGTCGAGGCGCCGCAGGACGAGGCGGCCTCCTACGTCGTCGTCACCGCCATGACCCCGACGGCCTTCGGCGAGGGCAAGTCCACCGTCGCCATCGGGCTGGCACAGGGCCTGGCCCACCGCGGGCACCGCAGCATCCTCACCCTGCGCCAGTCCGCCATGGGCCCCACCTTCGGCATCAAGGGCGGTGCCGGGGGCTCGGGCAGGGCCCGCATCCTGCCCGCCGAGCGCATGAACCTCCACCTCACCGGCGACTTCCACGCCATCACCGCGGCGCACAACCTGCTCGCCGCGATGATCGACAACCACCTCCACCACGGCAACGCCCTGGGCATCGTCGAGCGCACCATCACCTGGCCCCGGGTCCTGGACGTCAACGACCGCGCCCTGCGGCACGTCGTCGTCGGGCTCGGGGCCAAGGCCGACGGCGTCACCCGCCAGGCCTCCTTCGACATCACCCCCGCCAGCGAGGTCATGGTCATCATGTCGCTGGCGACCTCGCTGGCGGACCTGCGCGAGCGCCTGGGCCGCATCGTCGTCGCCCGCAACCAGGAGGGGCAGTGGGTCAGCGCCGAGGACCTGGGGGCGGCAGGCGCCATGACCGCCGTCCTGCGCGACGCCCTGGAGCCCAACCTCCTGCGCACCGGCGAGGGCACCCCGGCCCTCATCCACACCGGTCCCTTCGGCAACATCGCCACCGGCTGCTCCTCGGTGATCGCCGACCTCGTCGCCGCCCAGGGCATGGCCGGCGGCCCGGACCGCCAGACGGGCTACGTGCTCACCGAGGCCGGCTTCGGCGCGGACATGGGGCTCGAGCGCTTCTTCGACCTCAAGTGCCGGGTCTCGGGCATGCGGCCCGAGACCGCGGTCCTCGTCGTCACCGTCAGGGCGCTCAAGGCCCACTCGGGTGCCTACCGGATCGTCTCCGGCAAGGAGCTGCCCGAGGCCATGCTCGAGGAGAACCTGGAGGACGTGCGCGCAGGCGCCGCCAACATGCTCAAGCACCTGCAGATCGTGCGGGACTTCGGCATGGAGCCCGTCGTCGCCGTCAACGTCTTCCCCACCGACCACGACTCCGAGGTCGCCGAGGTCGAGCGCCTCGCCCGCGAGGCGGGAGCCCGCGTCGCCGCCGTCCGGCCGGTGACCGACGGCGGCGCCGGCTGCGCCGAGCTGGCCGACGAGGTGGTGCGGACCTGCCAGGTGGCGCGCCAGACCGCCTCGGACGGCACGGGCCGGGCGCTGTACGACAGCTCGGACAGCCTGCGCACCAAGATCGGCAAGGTCGCCGCCATGTACGGGGCCGGCGGCGTCGACTACACCCCGGCCGCCGCCCGCTTCCTCGACGACTGCGAGCGTGACGGCTACGGGCACCTGGCGGTGGTGGTCGCCAAGACACCGCTGTCGCTGTCCCACGACCCCGCGCTCAAGGGGGCGCCCACCGGTTGGCGGCTGCCGGTGCGCGAGGTGCGCCTGGCCGCGGGCGCCGGATACGTGTACGCGATCTGCGGCAACCTGTCGACCATGCCGGGGCTGCCCAGCCACCCGGCGGCCGAGCGCATCGACGTCGACACCGCTACCGGGCAGATCCTCAACCTGCGCTGAGCGGGGCACGCACCGGGCAGGGGCGGGGCTAGCCTTGCGGCCATGGAATCACACTCCGGTCTGCGCGACCTGTGGTCGACGTCCGGCCTGGAGCGGACCGCCGCCTTCTCCGACGCTGTCCTCGCCATCGCCATGACGATCCTGGTGCTGGATCTCAAGGCCCCCGACGTGCTCGGACGCCGCGAGTACGACGCCGCCGTCCTGGCCGCCCTGCCCCAGTTCTACGGGTTCGCGCTGAGTTTCGGCCTGCTGTGCCTGCTGTGGATGGCCCACCACGCGCGCCTGTCCGCGCTCAAGCGCATCGACGCCGGCCTGCTGGGCTGGAACTGCGCCATGCTGTTCTTCGCGGCACTCACCCCTCTTCCCACATCCATGCTCTTCGGCAGGAGCTACGGCTCGCCCATCCCACCGGTGTTCTACGCCCTGGTCATGTCCTGCACGTGGCTGTGTCTCAACGGGATGTGGCGTCACGCGCGGAGGGCCGGTCTCATGGCCGACACCGTCTGCGCGCAGACCTACCGCGGCGCGCTGCTGTCCACGCTGCCCACGACGGCGATCTTCCTGGTGTCTGTGCCCTTCGCCTTCATCCCCGGATTCGCCTCCCGGACCCCGCTGCTGTGGGTGTTCGCTCTGCCCGTCAACATCGTCGTCGAGCGACTGACGGGCGTCGGGCGGGGCTCGCGGGTCCCGGAGGCAGACGCGGACGACGGCTGAGCGCGTCGACGTCGATGCCAGCACCGGGCAGAACCTCAACCCGCGCTGAGTGGGGGCCGTCGGGCCGGAGGCGGTGGCCCGGAGCCACGAGAGGGCCGGTGGACGTCATGTGACGTCCACCGGCCCCCGCGCCGCTGAGATCCACCCGTGTCAGTCGTCGTGGGTGGAGGTCTCGAACAGGAGGTTGACCTGCTCGTTGTACTTCGTCAGTGTCGAGGCGGGCACACGGTTCACCCACAGGTCATCCGTGGCGGGCTTCATGATGGCCGCCACGTCCGCGCCGAAGTAGGTCAGCGGGAAGAAGAACGTCGAGCGGTCCTCAACGTGCCGGGTGAAGGGCGCGGTGGGAAGCCCCGTCTCCTCGAAGACCTTGACGGCCTTGTCCGTGGAGGAGGAGATGGCCGGGAAGACGACGCCGTAGGAGGCCACGATGTCCTGCGCCTCCGCTGTCCCCAGGAAGGCCACCCACTGGGAGGCCTGCTCGATGTTGGTCGACTGCCTGGAGATCGAGTCTCCCAGCCCGTTGAACAGGGAGACCGAGCTGCCGTTGGGGCCCACGGGATTCGCCGCGATCCCGACCTCGATGTCGAGCTTGGCGTAGGTGCTGAACATCCACGATCCGTTGAAGCACATGGCGATCTTGCCGCTGCCGAGCTGGACGTCGGTGCCGGTCGTGGAGGAGAAGGCACCGCGAGGACACATGTAGCCCTTGTCCACCAGGCCGAAGTACCAGTCCATGGTGTCCTGGAAGACC
>CALEXZ010000025.1 GCA_937926195.1 uncultured Actinomyces sp. | reverse complement strand
CCGCGGGATCTCGCGGTTCCTTCGTGGGGTGGCTGACGGGGCTTGAACCCGCGACCTCTCGGACCACAACCAAGCGCTCTGCCAACTGAGCTACAGCCACCACTGTCGCGAGCGCGCTCGCAACGAGGGGAACTTTATCGGGTCGGCGCCAAGGGCACCAATCCGCGCTCCGTGCACTGCATCACGTCACGCTGCGCGCACGCGGCCTCCGCCCCCGCTGCCCCCACCGTCCCGGGCGCGGCCCCTCGGGCCCGGCAACCGTTCAGGCGAGCGCCGTCGTCGGGTGGGCGAGGATCTCAGCTGCCACCTCGCGGCACTCCTCGCTGCTGGGTCCCTCCCCCTGCGGGAAGAGCACGCGGCGGTAGTAGCGCAGCTCGTCGATGGACTCCAGGATGTCCGCGAGCGCCCGGTGACCGCCGTTCTTCTTCGGGGACTGGTAGTAGGTGCGCGGGTACCAGCGCTTGGCGAGTTCCTTGAGGGAGGAGACGTCGACGACGCGGTAGTGCAGGTAGTCGATGAGCTCAGGCATGTCCCGGGAGAGGAAGGACTTGTCCGTGCCGATGGAGTTGCCGGCGAGCTGGGCGGTGCCGGGCGTGGGCACGAGCGAGCGCACGTGGTCGAGGACAAGCGTCTGCGCCTCGTCCATCGTCAGCCCCTGCTCCACCTCCTCCAGCAGGCCAGAGGAGGTGTGCATGTCACGCACGAAGTCGTTCATCTGCTCCAGGGCCGCGGCCGGCGGCTTGATGAGGACGTCGATCCCCTCCCCCAGCGGTTTGAGCTCGTAGTCGGTGACGACCACGGCCACCTCGATGAGCGCGTCAGCACCCAGGTCGAGTCCGGTCATCTCGCAGTCGATCCACACCAGGGGATCCGAGGTCGTCATCTGTCGGCTCACGGCACGGCAGTCTATCCCCCGGGATGAGGGCCCCTGACAGCGCGGGGCGTGAGCCTGGACGCGCCGTCGCCCAGGCCCGGTGCTCCGCACACACGCTGGGTGCCGCCGTCAGTCGTGGGGCTGGCCAGGGGATAAGGTATGACCACCCCGTACGACCCGGGACCTTGTCTGAGCAACCGGGTTCATGTCCCTTACCTTCACATCAGTCCATCCCACAGGGACCAGGTCATCATCGAGGAGCCGGGCTCCGTTGCGTTCGCGGGAACACCGCGATCTCCTCCCACGGGAGGACGCTCTCGCTGCCCTCTCAGCGGGATGCTCTGCCCCGACAGGACACAACCGCCACGCCAGGAGCGCCCGTGCGACGTCGAGAATTCATGCTCATGCTTGCCGCTGGAACCGCGGCCGTGACCGGGGCCTGCACGGCCCCGAGCCAGGACGGGGCGGCCCCCGCCACCACCGGCTCACCCAGCCCGACGCCGTCGCCCACCCCCACTGCCAGCCCCACCCCGACCCCCAGCCCGACACCCACGAGGGACCCGCTGTTCCTCCAGGACGGTCCTCCCCCGCTGCCGGGACCGCAGCCGCTCGACGGCAGCCCCCTCTTCGGCCTGCCGGAGGCAGTGGGCAACACGGTCGCCCTCACCATCGACGACGGCGTGTCAACTGAGGTCGTCGACGCCTACATTGACTTCGCCATCGCCTCGGGCGTGCGCCTGACCTTCTTCGTCACGGGCTGCTACCCGTCCTGGACGGACTGCCGCGACAAGATGCTCCCGCTCGTCGAGTCCGGGCAGATCCAGCTCGGCAACCACACGTGGACACACCCCGGGCTGACGGACCTGAGCGAGGGCGGGATCATCGACGAGCTGAGCCAGTGCGAGGCCCTGCTCAACAACCTGTACGGGGTGACGGGCGCCCCCTTTGTCCGCCCGCCCTTCGGATACCGCAACGAGTGGACCGACGCCGTGTGCGCCAAGCTCGGCTACACCACCCCGACGATGTGGTACGGGTCCTTCGGCGACTCGGGGGAGCTCACCGAGGACGTGCTCCTCGGTGAGGCCCAGAAGTGGCTGCTCGCCCAGCACATCGTCATCGGCCACGCGAACTTCCCCACGGTCACGCACCTGTACGGGCAGATCATCGACATTCTTCGCGAGCGCACGCTGCTGACCGCGACGCTCGACGACATCTACTTCGGCCCCGGGCACAACCGCCACGTGTAAGCGCTCACCGGGGCTCCGGCTGAGGGCCGGGCCACCGCCCGGCCCTCAGCCGGACCGGGCCACCGGGCTGGGTACTCGACCGGGCCGGGCGCTCAGCCCGGGCCGGGCCTTCGAACCTGCCGCTCAGCGCGGCTGCACGCCCGAGTGCAGGAGCCCGACGACGTGCCCGTCGGTCAGGGCCTCCCAGGAGGCCTCGATGATGTCCGTCCCGACGCCGACGGTCGACCAGGTGCGCTCACCGTCGGTGATGTCGATGAGCACGCGCACGATGGCCCGGGTGCCGCGCTCGGTATCGAGCAGGCGCACCTTGAAGTCCGTGAGCTCGAAGGCCCGGATCTCCGGGTAGACGGTGGCCAGGGCGTCGCACAGCGCGCGGTCGAGGGCGTTGACGGGTCCGTTGCCCTCACCGAGGACCGCCAGGCGGCGCCCACCGATCCACATGCGCACCGTCGCCTCGGAGTCGGAGACGGTCTCGCCGTCGACGGGCAGCAGGGCCTGCCCCGCCGGGGGGCTGGCGGCGATGGAGGCCCGCCAGGACTCGACACGGAAGTACTCGGGCAGGTCGCCGCGGGCGTGGCGCAGCAGGAGCTCGAAGGAGCCGTCGGCGGCGTCGTAGGCGTAGCCGCGCGCCTCACGCTCCTTGACGTCCTCGGTGACGCGCGACAGCAGGTCGGCGTCGCCGCAGGTGTCGATACCCAGCTCGCGGGCCTTGAGCTCGATGCTTGCCCGCCCCGCCATCTCGGAGACGAGCATCGTCATCGTGTTGCCGACGAGGGCCGGGTCGGTGTGCTGGTAGAGGCCGGGATCGACCTTGATGGCGGAGGCGTGCAGGCCTGCCTTGTGGGCGAAGGCCTTGGCGCCCACGTAGGGCAGGCGCCCCGAGGGCGCGCGGTTGGCGATCTCCCCGATCCGGCGTGAGACCGCCGAGAGCTCGGCCAGCCTCTCGGCGCGCTCGGCGTCGTCACCGGGCAGCAGCCGGTAGCCGGTCTTGAGCTCGAAGTTGGCGATGAGGGTGAGCAGGTTGGCGTTGCCGGTGCGCTCGCCGTAGCCGTTGACACAGCCCTGGACCTGGCGGGCCCCGGCGTCGACGGCGGCCATGGCGCAGGCGACGGCGAGCCCGGAGTCGTCGTGGGTGTGGATGCCGACGACGCAGCCCTCGTGCACGGGGGTCACGAGGCCGCACAGGGCGCGCACCCGCTGCGCCACGTCAGCGGGAAGGCTGCCGCCGTTGGTGTCGCAGGCGATGACGGCGCTCGCCCCGGCCTCAGCGGCCACCCTGGCGACCTCGAGACCGTACCGGGGGTCGCGTGCCAGACCGTCGAAGAAGTGCTCGAGGTCGACCATGACCTGTCTGCCGGCCTCACGCAGGACGGTGACCGTGTCGGCCACCATGCGCAGGTTCTCCTCGCACGAGGTGCGCAGGGCCCGCTCGACGTGGGCGGGGTCGGACTTGGCGACGATGGTGACGACGGGGGCGCCGGAGCCGACGAGGGCGCGCACCTGCGCGTCCTCGTCGGCCGGGACTCCCGGTCGGCAGGTGGAGCCGAAGGCGACGAGGCGGGCGGTGGCCAGGTGCAGCTCGTCGCGGGCGCGGGCGAAGAGCTCGGTGTCCTTGGGCACGGCCCCCGGCCAGCCGGCCTCGATGTAGGCGACACCGAGCTCGTCCAGGAGCCGGGCGACGGCGAGCTTGTCGTCAACGGTGAAGGAGACGGACTGCTGCTGGGCGCCGTCGCGCAGCGTCGTGTCGTAGGCGGCGACGCGCGCGCTCTCGTGGGGTGCGTTCACGGTGCTCCTGCCCTGCCCGAATGACCGCCGGCCCTCAGACCAGGCGGTACATCCAGCCGTAGGGGTCCTCAAGACGCCCGTACTGGATGCCGGTGATGCGGTCGTGGATCTGGCGGGTGACCTCGGTGCCGCCGATCTCCACCTCGAAGTCCCTGCCCACGAGCCTGCCCAGGGGCACGACGACGGCGGCGGTGCCGCAGGCGAAGACCTCGGTGACCTTGCCCGAGCGGACGTCCGCCAGGAGGCTGTCGAGGCTGATCGTGTCCTCCACGACGCGTCGGCCCGCGTCCACGAGAAGGCGGATGATGGCCGAGCGGGTGCTGCCCTCAAGGATGGTGCCGGTGAGGCGAGGAGTGCGCACGGTGCCGTCGGCGTCGACAACCATGATGTTCATGCCGCCAAGCTCCTCGAGGTTCGTCTGCGTGACGTCGTCGAGGAAGCAGACCTGGTCGCAGCCCTGGGCGGCCGCCTCCTGCTGCGGCAGCAGGGAGGCGGCGTAGTTGCCGCCGGTCTTGGCGAAGCCGGTGCCGCCGCGGCCCGCACGGTGGTAGTCCTGCGAGACCCAGATGCTGATGGGCGTGAGCCCGTGCGTGAAGTAGGCGCCCGCCGGGGAGCAGATGACGTAGTAGTCGACGAGGTCGGCGGCGCGCACCCCCAGGAACGGCTCGGCGGCGAACATGAAGGGACGCAGGTAGAGGGACTCGCCCTCCCCCGAGGGCACCCACTGCACGTCGGCGCGTACGAGGTCGACGAGGGAGGCGATGAAGTCCTCCTCGCACAGCTCGGGCAGGGCCAGACGCCGGGCGGAGAGGTTGAGGCGGGCGGCGTTGTAGCGGGGGCGGAAAGTCCACACCGACCCGTCGTCGTGCCGGTAGGCCTTGATACCCTCGAAGACCTCCTGGCTGTAGTGGAGCACTGCGGCGGCCGGGGACAGCACGAGGTCCGCGTAGGGCAGGACCGCGCGGTCCGACCAGCCCTCACCGCGCGTCCAGCGGGCGTGAGCCATGTGGTCGGAGAAGACGGAGCCGAAGTGGAGGCCGCGCATGGCCTGAGCGCGCTCGTCGTCGGTGGCGGGGCTGGGGTTGCGCTGGAGGGTGAAGCGTCCGGCGAGGTCGTCGGCCGAGGGGACGGGGAGAGCGGCGGCCTGCGCCAGGGGCGTCTCAAAGGACTCGTGCACGGGGGAGGCAGCTGGGTTCTCAGGCATGGCCACAGCCTACTCCTCGCCCACCTACTGGACTCCCGGTTCTCAGATGCTGAGGCGCCGGGCGGCGCGAGACGGACCGTCGACCTCGGGAGCCGGCGCGCGCCCAGGCTGAAGGGGCCGTGCCGCTGGGGCACGACCCCCTTCGGCCGTCGGCCGGTGAGCGCCTCGGCCCTGCCTCAGCCCTGGGCGGGCCCGGTTCCCGCGGACGTCTCAGAGCGCGGCGGCGATGGCGTCACCGATCTGGCTGGTGGAGCGCACGAGCGGGGCACCCTCACGGCTGGCGGCGGCGCGCGCAGCCATGTCCGCTTCGACGGCGGCGACGACGCGGGCGGCTGCCTCGTCCTGGCCGACGTGCCCCAGCAGCATCGCCACGGCCGAGATCGTCGCCGTCGGGTCCGCCAGCCCCTGGCCGGCGATGTCCGGGGCGGAGCCGTGGACGGGCTCGAACATCGACGGGAACTCTCCCACCGGGTTGAGGTTGCCGGAGGCGGACAGGCCGATGCCGCCGGTGACGGCACCCGCCTCGTCGGTGAGGATGTCGCCGAAGAGGTTGTCGGTGACGATGACGTCGAAGCG
>CALEXZ010000024.1 GCA_937926195.1 uncultured Actinomyces sp. | reverse complement strand
GCCCGGGCCCCGGCCTCCGGGAAGGCCGCACGGTAACGCTCAAGCCACTGGGCGGCGAAGTCCTCGGCGTCGGCGCGCGGCACGATCGCGTAGGTCGACCCGCCCCAGCCGGCCCCGAAGGCGGAGGCGCCCACCGCCCCCAGCTCGCGGGCCAGGGCCACGAGGGCGTCGGTCTCGGGCACCTGGTTGAGCAGGTGCGATCCCGCCAGCGCGTGCGAGCGCTCCAGCACCTCACCCACCGCCGTGTCACCGGCCGCGATCGCCGCCGCGCCCGCGGGCACCAGGACGAGGGACTCCTCGAGGAACTGCTCGACGCGGCGCCGCTCGTAGCCGGGCCGGGCCAGCGACAGCAGCGGCTCCAGCGCCGGGTCCCCAGCGGCCTCCGCGCCCGTCGCCTCACCCACGAGTGAGACCACCGCCTGTGCCAGGAACTCGTCCGAGCGGTCCGTCGCCTCGTTCCAGCGGGCCAGCACACGGCGCAGCGTGAGCGGCCCCCGGTTGTAGTCCTCCAGGGCCGCCCCCGTCTTCTCCGCGGCCACGCCGCTGACGCCGACGACGAAGGCCCAGTCCTCGGGGAAGGTCACCGTCTCCAGAACCTCCATGGGGGCGAAGCGGGCCAGCAGCAGCGTGTCGGGGGCGCCGCAGAGCATGCCCGTGTGGTCCTCGCTGCCGCCCTGCGTGCCCACGCCCTCGGCGCCCAGCAGCTCGCGCCACGGGCGCCCGGCCTCGACACCGGCGAGGTAGCCGGCCGTCGACAGGCGGTCCGGCACGTTGCGCCGCCACAGGTCGCTCGCCGTCCACCCGTTGAGGTCCGCCAGGGCCAGCGCGCTGGCGCACACGAGCGCCGAGGACGAGCTCATCCCGGAGGCCGGCGGCAGGTCCGAGGTGATCGTCAGGTGCGCGGCCACCGGCGCGCACAGGGACGCGAAGTTCTGGGTGAGGCGGTCGAGCACCGTCTGCAGGTAGCGGCCCCAGTGCCCGGCCGACAGGCCGTGCTCGACGCCGGCCGCCAGGGTCATGGGCTCACCGCCCGCCGTCGTCGTCGCCGTGAGGGACCCGGCCGGGCCCTCGACCGCCTCAGCGGTGGCCGTGATGCCGCGGTCGACGGCGCCCACGAGCACCCGCCCGCCCGCGTAGTCCGTGTGCTTGCCCAGGACCTCGATGCGGCCCGGCACGCGCCAGGTCACCGGCGCGCTCACAGGACCACCTCCGTGCCAGCCAGGCGGGCCTCGACGTCGGCGATGTCCTCGCGGCGCGACAGGTCGAGGACAGCGCCCTCGGTGCGGATGACGGCGACCGGGCCGCCAAGGGCCCGCACCGCGTCGACGATCTCATACTCACCGCGCGCCGAGGGCTCGATGCGGCGGCAGGCGTCGAAGATCTCGGGGGTGAAGCCGAAGCAGTTCATCGACACCAGGGCGTGCTCCCCGGCGGCCTCCACCACCTCGGGGGAGGGCTTCTCGACGATGCCGGTGAGCACACCGTCGCGCTCCTCGACCAGGGCGAAGGCGGCCACCCGCTCGGCCGGGATGTTGGAGCCGGCGACCAGGGCGGCGCGGTCGAAGCCGAGCAGAGCGTTGCCGCCCCGCTCAGCGAGCTCGCGCATGCCCTCCACCGGGTAGTAGTTGTCGCCGTTGACCATGAGAAAGGGCTCGTCGCCGACGACCTCGGCGGCGGACAGGACGGCATCGGCCGTGCCGCGGGGCTCGACCTGGACGGCGAGGTCGACGCGCAGGCGGCTCAGGTCGAGGGAGTCGATGTGGGCGGCGAAGTCCTCGTGCTCGGGGCCGACGACGAGCACGACCCGCTCGATGCCGGCGTCGGCCAGGGCGCTCATGGCGTAGTCGATGAGACGGTGCTCGCCGATGGGCATGAGGGCCTTGTATCCGCAGGCCGCGGCGGCGGCCTGGGCGGCGGTCATCGTCGAGTCGTCGCCGACGGCGCGCATGCGCGTGCCCAGGCCCCGGGCAAGGACGAGGGCCGTGCGGGTGCGGCGGCCAGGCGTCGGGGCAGTGTTCTCAGTCATGTCCTCGGTCATGTCCTCAGTCCAGTGCGTAGTAGGTGGCGACGGCGTCGGCGACGGCCTGCGCCTCGTCGTGGGTGGGCATCTCGCAGATGACGCGCAGCAGCGGCTCGGTGCCGGAGAAGCGGATGGTGGTCCAGCCCCCGTTCGTGAAGTAGACCTTGCAGCCGTCCTCCCACGTGACCTTCTCGGTCTCGTGCCCCAGGGCCGCGAAGTCCGGCAGGTCGTGGGCCTCGAAGATCCGGGCGGTGAGCGCACTGCGGCGCTCGGCGGTGAAGCCGTAGGCGGCCTCGACCATGACGAGCTCGCCGTAGCGCTCGACGAGCTCGGCGTAGAGCTCGGAGAGCTTCTTGCCGGAGGCGGCCACCGCCTCGACCAGCAGGCTGCCGGCGTAGACGCCGTCCTTGCCGGCGATGTGCCCGCGCACGGTCAGGCCGCCGGAGGACTCGCCGCCGATGACGGCGTCGGTCTGCGCCATCTTCGCGCTGATCCACTTGAAGCCGACGGGGACCTCGTAGCAGACCTGACCGTGGGCCTCGGCGACGCGGTCGAGCAGGTGCGTGGTGGACATGTTGCGCACGGCGGGGCCGGACCAGCCCTTGCGGGTAAGGAGGTAGTCGTACAGCAGGACGAGGACCTGGTTGGGGGTGAGGTAGGTGCCCTTGTCGTCGATGATGCCCAGGCGGTCGGCGTCGCCGTCGGTGGCGATGCCCAGGTCCGCGCCGGAGTCCAGGACGGCCTGGCGCAGGGCGGAGACGGTGCCCTCGGTGGGCGAGGGCATGCGGCCGCCGAAGAGGGGGTCGTGGCGGTCGTGGATGACGTCGACCTGGCAGCGGGCCGTCAGCAGGATGGTCTGCAGGCTGGTCTCGGAGACGCCGAACATGGGGTCGAGGACGACGTGCATGTGCGCGTGGCGGATCGTCTCGATGTCGAGCTTGTCGATGATGGCGTCGAGGTACCAGTTGAGGGACTTCTGGATGGTGACGAGCTCGCTGGCGCGGGCGACGTGGGGCTCGACGGAGCGGATGTCGGCCTCCGTCAGGGCGTTGACGTGCGCGGCGAGCTCGTCGGTGACCTCGACGTCGGCGTCGCGCCCGCCGGGCAGGAAGAGCTTGATGCCGTTGTAGAGGGCCGGGTTGTGGGAGGCGGTGACGGCCAGGCCGTAGGCGGCGTCGAGGTTGCGCACGGTCCACATGGTGGTGGGCGTGGGGGAGGGGCGGTCGATGATGGTGACGGGGACGCCGTTGGCGACGAGGACCTCGACGGCCCACCAGGCGGCGGTGTCGGACAGGAAGCGCCGGTCGTAGCCGATGACGACGCGTCCGAGGCGGCCGTCGGGACGCGAGGGCGCCTCCGCGTTGACGCGGTCGGCGAGTCCCTGCGCGAGGAGGCGCACATTGGCCTTGGTGAACTCGTCGCCGATGACGGCTCGCCAGCCGCCGGTGCCGAACTGGATCATGGGAGTGCCTTTCTCGCAGGATCGTGCGGATCTCGTCGTTGAGCGCCTCGGTGGTCGGGCGTCCCCGTCCCTAATACTTTGGACTCCGAACAAACTACCTCACGAGAGCCCGGCGCGCCAGACGGCTGGTGCCCGTTGCCTGCTGTGGTTGGGGCGGGGGCGGGGTCGCCCACTGTCGGGGCGGCAGGAGACCGCCGTCGGGTTGGAGGCTGTCGTCGTCGGGGCGGCAGGAGCCCGTTGCCCGCTGTGTGAGAGCCCGCCGTCCGCCGTCGGCTCAGAGACCGCCGTCCGCCGTCGGGTCAGAGCGCGCCGTCCGCCGTCGGGTCAGAGCCCGCCGTCCGCCGTCGGCTCAGAGCGCGCCGACCGCCGTCGGGTCCTCCAGCACCGCCTCCAGCGCCACCCGGGCCGCCCCGCACGACGGCGCCCACGGCCCCAGGGAGGAGACCTCCAGCCGCACGAGCGAGCGCACGTCCAGGCGCCGCGCCTCCAGGGCCGCCGCCGTCGGAGGCAGCAGCACGTCCGCGAAGGCCGCCAGCCAGCCGGAGAGCACGATGACCTCCGGGTTGAGCACGTCCACGAGCACGCACAGCCCCCGCTCCAGGGCGCTCTGGGCCTGGGCCAGTCGGTCCTCCAGCAGCGCGTCGCCGGTCTCGAAGCGCTCGCGCAGCAGCGCCGTGCGCTCACTCACAGGCTGCGAGGCGTCGCGCACGGGGTCGTCGTCGGGGTACACCGCCACCACGGACTCGAAGCCGATGAGCGTCTCCCAGCAGCCGCGGCGCCCGCACGTGCACGGCGTCCCGTCTGGTTCCACGGGCATGTGCCCCACCTCGCCGGTGTAGCCCATCCACCCGCGCAGGAGGTGGCCGTCGGCGATGATGCCGGCGCCGATGCCCTGGCCGCCCGACAGGTACAGCAGGTTGTCGACCTCGGGGAAGTCGTCGTGGACGGCAAGTGCGGCCAGCTTGGCGTCGTGCTCGATGTGCACCGGCGGTACCGGGAGCTCGGGCCGACCGGCCTCCGTGAGCGACAGGCCGATCGCCTCGCTCACCCCGGAGGCCAGGTCGACGTCGTGCCAGTCGAAGGTCGAGGAGTAGTGGACCCGCCCTGTGCCGTAGTCGAGCAGACCCGGCTGGGCCAGGACGAGGCCGGGCACGACCGTGCCGGTGGCCGACAGCCGTACGAGCTCCTCCGCCAGCGTGAGGCCGATCCGGGCGATGACCGCCTGCGGGGAGCGGCTGGGGTCCTGCACCGGCTTGGAGCGCTGGGCCAGCACCTCACCGGTGAGATCGACGGTGGTCAGCAGCAGGCAGTCGGGGCTGATCTCCAGGCCGATGCCGGCCACGGCCCCGCCCGCCACGTGCAGCAGGGTGCTGGGGCGTCCCACGCAGCCGGAGGCCGAGGTCTCGCCCTCGGTGACGAGCCCGAGCCGGGCGAGGTCGCCCACGAGCGTGGACACGGTCGCCTTCGACAGGCCCGTCACCTCCGACACGGCGGTGCGCGACAGGGCCTCGGCCTTGAGGGCTCGCAGGATGAGAGACATGTTGGACACGCGCACATCCGTGTGGGCCCTGGGGCCGGTGGTGCGGGTGCCCGGCCGGGATGCTCGTGCCACCTCGTCGTGCCTCCGATCGTTGACGGGCGGGGGCTGACGGGCATGCGTCCCTCGTCTGCCAGTCCCACCGCCTTCCGACGGCGCAGGCTGGCGCGCCGTCGTGCGTGGACGCGGTCACCATAGTGCCTGAGCGCACACGACCGGGGCGTCGCGGTGGTGGATCACGT